>NZ_JBFAPO010000010.1:121043-245116 GCF_040676755.1 Dactylosporangium sp. NPDC049525
CGCCCCGGGGGCTAAACCCGGTGTTTCCGCTCGGGGGGGCCCGGGCTGGGGTTGTTGGGGCCCCCCACGACGTCAGGTGCCTGTGGTTACTTGGTGAGCGGGGAGAGCTTCGGGTCGTTGGCGTACGCCTCGGCGGCGTTGGCCTTCGTCACGATGACCGGCGCGAGCAGGAACGACGGGATGATCTTCGAGCCGTTGTTGTACGACTTGGTGTCGTTGATGGTCGGCTCGTTGCCACCCTGCAGCGCCTTGACCATGTTGATGGTCTCGGCAACCAGCTTGCGGGTGTCCTTGTTGATGGTGGAGTACTGCTCGCCAGCCATGATCGACTTGACCGACTCAACCTCGGAGTCCTGGCCGGTCACGATCGGGAGCGGCTTGTTGGCACCCTTGATCGAGGTGATGATCGCGCGGGCCAGCGTGTCGTTCGGGGAGAGCACACCGTCGAGGGTCTTGGTGCCGGTGTAGGTCGAGGTCAGCAGCGAGTCCATGCGCGACTGCGCACCCTCGGCCTTCCAGCCCTGGATGGCCGTCTGCTTGACGTCCTTCTGGCCCGAGCCGACGATGATGTCGCCCTTGGCGATCAGCGGGTTGAGCACGTCCATCGCGCCGTTGAAGAACACGCCGGCGTTGTTGTCGTCCGGCGAGCCGGAGAACAGCTCGATGGTCCAGGGGCCGGTCGCCTTCTTGGCCTTCATGCCGTCCACCAGGGCCTGGCCCTGCAGCTGGCCGACCTTGAAGTTGTCGAACGCGACGTAGTAGTCCAGGTCCGGCGTGTTGGTGATGAGCCGGTCGTAGGCGATGACCTTGGCGCCGGCGTCCTTGGCCGCCTTGACCTGGGTGGAGAGCTGCGCGGCGTCGGTGGCGCCGATGACGATGACCTTCGCGCCCTTGGTGACCATGGCGGAGATCTGCGCCTGCTGGTCCGCGACGGTGGTCGACGCGCCGGCGTACTGCACGTCGGACTTGAGGCCGGCGTCCTTGAGGCCGTTGGTGAACAGGTCACCGGCGAGCACCCAGTTCTCCGACGTCTTCGACGGCAGCGCGACACCGATCAGGGAGTCGGCGGCGAAGCCCTTGGCGGCACCGGTCGGGCTGCTGCCGGCGTCGCGGTCCGAGTCGCCACAGGCGGCGGAGCTGAGCGCCAGCAGAGCGACCGCGCTGACGGCGAGGCTCCTGGTGAGGAACTTGCGCATGTTTGGGATTGCCTTTCTTCGGATGGAGGTGCGGGTGTTGGGGCGGGACAGGGCGTCAGCCGGCCACCGGGGTCTTGGCGGCCTCTTGTCCGGTTCCGGATGGTGCGGACGGACCTCCGGTTGACTCCCGGCGGAAGGGTTTACTTAGCGACCCGATGATCGAGAAGCGACCCTGGCTCTTGTTGTAGACGTCGAACGCGACGGCGGCGAGCAGGAACAGACCCTTGATGATCTGGACCATGTCGGAGCCGGTGCCGGTCAGCTGCAGGCCGTTGCTGAGCAGGGCCATGACCAGACCACCGACGATCGAACCGCTGATCGTGCCGAGACCGCCGGAGACGGCCGCGCCACCGATGAAGACGGCCGCGATGGCGTCCAGCTCCCAGCTCAGACCGTCCTGCGGTCCGGAGGCTGCGGAGCGCGCCACGAAGATCATGCCGGCCAGTGCGGCCAGGACCGACATGTTCATCATGACGAAGAAGTTGACCCGCTTGAGCCGCACGCCGGACAGCTCCGCGGCGCGGGCGTTGCCGCCGACCGCGTAGATGTAGCGGCCGCCGGCCGTGTTTCGGGTGAAGAAGGCGTATGCGATGACCAGGACGGTCAGGATGATGCCGGACACCGGGAAGCTGGTGCCGCGGGGGCCGCCGGCGAAGCGCAGCGTGGCGAAGATGATCACGCCGAGCATCACGGCCAGGCGGATCAGCGACACCCACACCGGGGTCGGCTCGGCACCCATGGCGACGCGGGTCTGCCGGGCGCGGTACTCCCGGTAGGCGACGGCGAGGCAGGCGGCCAGGCCGAGCAGCAGCGTCAGGTTGTTGTAGGGGATGCTCGACGGTCCGACCTCGGGCAGGTAGCCCGCGCCGATCTCCCGGAAGGCCTTCGGCACCGGCACCGAGTCGGCGTTGCCGATGTACTGGTTGCCGCCTCGGAACAGCAACATGCCTGCCAAGGTGACGATGAAGGCTGGCACCCCGATATAGGCGACCCAGAAGCCTTGCCACGCCCCGACGACCGCGCCGACCCCCAGACCCAGCAGGATGGCCAGCCACCAGGGCAGGTTCCATTCCTGCATCGCCTTGGCCACGATGATGCCGACGAACGCGGCGACCGAGCCGACGGACAGGTCGATGTGACCGGCCACGATGACCATCAGCATGCCGATGGCCAGGATCAGGATGTACGAATACTGGCTCACGACCGCGATGAGGTTGCGGGACGTGAGGGTCAGGCCGCCGGTTTTGATCTCGAAGAACAGGACGACCGCCGCCAGCGCGAAGATCATCCCGAACTGGCGGGCGTTGGAGGTCGTGCCTCCGAAGAGGTTCTTCTGCAGGTCTTTGATTCGGCTCATGGCGTCGGCATCTTCTTCGTAGTCGGCATCGTCTTCGTAGAGGTCATCTGCTTCATGAGGAGTTCCGGGGTGGCGTCACGCCGGGCGACGTCGCCGGTGATGGTGCCTTCGAACACTGTGTAGATCCGGTCACACAGGCCGATCAGCTCGGGCAGCTCGGACGAGATGACGATGACGCCCTTGCCCTGGTCGGCGAGCTTCTGGATGATGCCGTAGATCTCATACTTGGCGCCCACGTCGATGCCGCGGGTCGGCTCGTCGAGGATCAGCAGGTCCGGGTCGGTGAACATCCACTTCGCCAGGACGACCTTCTGCTGGTTGCCGCCGGAGAGCTTGGTGACGCCCTCGTCGACCGTCGGGGTCTTGACCCGCAGGCTCTGCCGGTAGCTCTCGGCGAACGTGTGCTCCTTGACCTGGTCGAGCACGCCGTTGCGGGAGATCTTCGACAGCTTGGCCGCCACCATCGACGTCTTGATGTCGTCGAGGAGGTTGAGGCCGATCGCCTTGCGGTCCTCGCTGACATACGCCAGGCCGTGCTTGATGGCCGAGGCGACCGTCTTGAGCTCGATCTCCTCGCCGTCCTTGAAGATGTGCCCCGACAGCCAGGTCCCGTAGGACCGGCCGAAGATGCTCATCGCGAGCTCGGTGCGGCCGGCGCCCATCAGGCCGGCGAAGCCGACGATCTCGCCGCGGCGCACGTTGAAGCTGGAGTTCTTGCACACCAGGCGGTCGGCGGAGATCGGGTGCCGGACCGTCCAGTCGCGGACCTCGAAGAACACCTCGCCGATGTTGGGCGTGTGGTCAGGGAACCGGCTGTTGAGGTCGCGACCCACCATGCCGCGCACGATGCGGTCCTCGTTGACCCCGTCGTCCTTGACGTCGAGGCTTTCGATGGTCTTGCCGTCGCGCAGGATCGTGATGGTGTCGGCGATCGCCTCGATCTCGTTGAGCTTGTGCGAGATCATGATCGAGGTGATGCCGCGCTCCTTGAAGCCGCGCAGCAGGTCCAGCAGGTGCCGGGAGTCGTTCTCGTTGAGCGCGGCGGTCGGCTCGTCGAGGATGAGCAGCCGCACGTCCTTGGCGAACGCCTTGGCGATCTCCACGAGCTGCTGCTTGCCGACGCCGATGTCCTTGATGAGGGTGTCGGGGTCTTCCTTGAGGCCGACCAGCGCCATCAGCTCGTAGGCCTTCTTGTTGGCGGCCTGCCAGTCGATCGCGCCGAACTTGCGGGGCTCGTTGCCCAGGAACAGGTTCTCGGTGATGGACATGCCGGGCACGAGCGCGAGCTCCTGGTGGATGATCACGATGCCGGCGTGCTCGCTGCTGCGGATGTCCGGGAAGCGCGATTCGGTGCCCTGGTAGATGATGTCACCGCTGTAGGAGCCATACGGGTAGACGCCGCTGAGGACCTTCATCAGCGTGGACTTGCCGGCACCGTTCTCGCCGCAGATGGCGTGGATCTCGCCGGAACGGACCACCAAGTTGACGTCGGCCAGCGCCTTGACGCCGGGGAACTCCTTGGTGATCGACCGCATCTCCAGCAAGACCGGAGCGCTGCTCGTCATGTTGCCTCCGGGGGAACGCCAGTTGGCACATTTGTTGTGGCGACCAACTTATTTCAGATCGCAGACTTTGCAAAGCCGCCAGCTGGACTGGTTGGTAACAATCCGGTAATGACGCGGCGTCGCGAGCGGGGCGAGAGTCGCTGCCTCGTGTCCGGGCGGTTAGCTGCGTGTGTCCGAGCCTAAATCAAATTGTTTTACAAAGTCAACGTCCTGGGAGAGGATGTGATGAGGAACGGCGAGAAGGCGAGAACGCGTGCGACAGGTAGGGACCAATCTCCCTAAAGTAGGACAATACAACCGGGCTGTGGTGCTGGATCAGATTCAGCTCGCCGACGGTGTCAGCCGCGTGGAGATCGCACAGCACACCGGGCTCACCCCACAGACCGTGTCTGGAATCGTCCGTCGCCTGATCGACGAGGGCATCGTCCATGAGGACGGCGCCCGCACGTCCAACGGTGGCAAGCCCCGCACCGTCCTGCGCATCAACGCCGATGCGGGCCGGGTCGTCGGCCTGCACTTCGACCCGGTCGAGCTGGCCGCCGTCGTCGTCGACCTGCTCGGCCGCCCGCTCGTCACCGCCCGCCGGCCCACCCCCAGCCCGGCCGACCCGGCGCTCGTCACCGCCGCCATGGCGGAGCTCGTCGACGAGGTCCTCGCCGACGCCGGCGTCCAGCGCGGCCAGGTCCTCGGCCTCGGCCTCGCCGCTCCCGGCCCCATCGACCAGCACGTCGGCATGGTCATCTCCCCGCCGCAGCTGGCCAACTGGAGCCGCGTGCCGATCAAGGAGATGCTCGCCACCGCCACCGGCCTCGAGGTCACCCTCGACAACGACGCCACCGCCGCCGCCGTCGGCGAGCGCTGGGCCGGCGCCGGCCGCGGCGTCGCCAACTTCGCCTACTTCCACCTCGGCACCGGCGTCGGCGGCGGCCTCGTCCTGGGCCACCAGGTGCATCGCGGCGGCTCGATGAACGCCGCCGAGTTCGGCCACACCTCGGTCGCCGCCGACGGGCCCGGCTGCTACTGCGGCAACCGCGGCTGCCTGGAGAGCCTCGTCAACCCGCCCGCGATCGTCGCCGCCGCGCACCGCCTGCTCGCCGCCGCCGACCCGCCCGCATCGTCGCTCGCCGAGGTGTACCGCAAAGATCCGCTCGCCGTGGACCACCCGGCGATCTGCCTCGCCGCCGCGGCCGGCGACCCCCTTGCCGCCGCGGTCATCGACGCCGCCGCCGAGCACCTCGCCACCGTCGTCGTCAACGTCGTCAACATCGTCGACGTCGACCTGGTCATCCTCGGCGGCCACGGCATCCGCCACGTCGAGGCCCGCTTCCGTCAAGCGGTGGTGCG
Organism: Dactylosporangium sp. NPDC049525; assembly: GCF_040676755.1. NCBI lineage: Bacteria > Bacillati > Actinomycetota > Actinomycetes > Micromonosporales > Micromonosporaceae > Dactylosporangium > Dactylosporangium sp. NPDC049525. The sequence continues at coordinate 126,506 of NZ_JBFAPO010000010.1, forward strand.
GGCGCTGGCGACCCGCCCCCTGGCCCGGCACATCCGCATCGTCGACGTCGCGCTGTCCCCGCTGGGCGTCGACTCCGCCGTCGTCGGCGGCGCCGCCCTCGTCCTGCACGCCACCTTCTCCCCGCAGGTCTCCTCGCTGCTGTCCGAGTGAGACCCTGACCCGGTGCTGGAACGGTTCGACATCCGGGCGCTGGACGCCTACGCCTGGGTCTTCGACCTCGTCGCCGACGACGCCGCGGTGCGCGAGGCGGCGGTGCGGCGGCACCTCACGCTGCTGTGGCGGCGCTACCAGTCCCTGCCGACCGGCACCCTCGCCGACCCGGCCAGCGCCTTCGTCGCCGAGCACACCGAGCTGACCGGCGACGAACTGCGCCGGCTCGAGCCGTACGCGCTGCTGCGGCTGCAATGGGAGGAGCGGTTCCCGGCCGATTGGCAGCGCGTGCTGCCCCGCTGGCCGTGGATGTACTCGGCCGTGTTCGGGTTCGTCCGCCACGGCGCGTCACCTGCGGTGCGCGCCGAACTGGAGGACCTGCTGCTCGACGTCGTGCACCGGCCCCGCCGCGGCCGCATGGACGGGCAGTTCCACGCGCTGGCGCAGTACCTCGACAGCCCTGCGCTGCGTGACCGTCTGCGCGAGGCGGGCGGTCGGCCGGATCGGGCCGCCGCCGTGCACGCCCGGCACGTCCTGTGGAGCGTCGAGCATCCCGACCAGCGCACGACGTCCGACCGGGCGTGGCGGCGCTGGCGGCGCACGCACGGCGTGCCGATCACCCATCCGCGGCCCGCGCCGGAGCTTGCCGCGCTCCCCGCCGCCGAGGCCGCCGCGGAGCTCGCCGCGTTGGACGCACAAGATCTCGCCGCGGTGTTCGAGGCGCTCGAACCCGCGCCGGCGGCCCGGATCGCGGCCGCCATGGGCGACGTCGCCACGGTGGCGGCCGCGATCGCGGCGATGGACGTCCACTCGGCGGCGTGGATGTTCAACTCGATGCCGCAAACCCTGGCCGCGCAACTGCTGGCGGCCATCCCGCCGGCCGTGGCCGCGGTGCGGTTCCCCCGCCCGAAGCGCGACCAGGTCCTGCTGCTGATGCACGCCGAGGACGCCGCGGCGCGGCTCTCCCTGATGCCACGGCTGCGGGCGGCCCAGCAGCTGCAGTGGCGGCCGGCGGACGTCGCCGCCCAGTTCCTGACCGCGATGGACCCCGACGCCGCGGCGCTCACCCTCGCCACCATGACCGGCGGCTGGGGACCGGGCCGGATCCTGGCCGCGCTGCCCGACGACGTCGCGGCCGGGCTGCTGGAGCGGATGCCACCGCAGGACCGGGACCGGGTGCGCTGGATCGCGGAGACGGAGCGCTTCGAGGCGGCGTACCGGGCCGCCGTCGGCCGGGCGGTCACGTGACGTCCCGGCGGGTGAGCAGCACTCCGGCCGACACGACGAACAGCACCGTCCAGGCCGCGAGCAGCAGCGCCGCCGGGCCGCCGTCCAATGTGGACAGCACGCCGGGGGTGCCGTTGTCGGTGAAGGGGGTCGCGCCCAGGGCGCCGGCGAGGGAGCCCGCCGCGGTGCCCGGCAACAGGTCCGCGACCGCGCCGACCGGGGCGAGGACGTTGCCGGTGCCGCGCAGCAGGTTCTCCACCGCGAGGGTCCACACCATGCCCAGGCCGACGGCCAGGGCCGGGCCGCGGGCCAGGATGCCGAGCAGGACCCCGCACGCCGCCCACATGCCGTGCATCAGCAGCGCGCCGCCGGCGGCCCGGGCGAGGTCCGCGAACCCCGGTGGGGCAAGGGATCGCGACTCGGCGGCGGCGATCAGGGTCGCGGCGGCGAAGTTGGCCGTGAACATCGCCGTGACCAGGCCCGCGACGACGACGCCGAGCGCGGCGAGCAGACCCCGCAGGGCCGAGAGCCGCGACGGCGCGACGGTGAGGACCGTCTTCCAGGTGCCCCAGCCGTAGCCGCTGCCGGCCGCGAGCGCGCCGAGGATCAGCAGGATCGCCCCGCCGAACATCGGCATGCCCTCCACGGTCGTCACCGGCACGCCGGCGGGCAGCAGGCCGGCGAGCAGCGGCCCGTCCTCGCTCACCGGGCGGCTGCCGGTGCGGTAGGACAGGTAGTCGAAGACATAGCCGAACAACAGGTCCAGGGCGAGCCCGACACCGAGCAGCACCCACAGCACCGGCCACTTGCGCAGCCGCAGCAGCTCCGCGTTCACGCCGAAACCTCCGTCAGGTCGAAGAAGACATCCTCAAGGGAGCGCTCGACGGTGCGCACCTCGTACACCAGAACTCCCGCCTGCACGAGCGCCCGCACCAACGGCGGAGCCTCCGTGGCACACCGGAGGCCGCCGTCGGCGACGGAGACCGCCAGGCCGGCCCGCGCGGCGACGGCGACGGCCGTGTCCAGCGGTTCGGCCCGCACGAAGAGGGTGGCGGTGCCGCGGATCGCGGCCACGGTGCTCTCCGCGACCAGCCGCCCGCCGTTGATGACGCCGACGCGGTCGCAGATGTCCTGGACCTCGCCGAGCAGGTGGCTGGACAGCAGCACGGTGCGGCCCTCCTGGGCGAGGTCGCGCAGCAGGCCCCGCATCCCGGCCATGCCGGCGGGGTCCAGGCCGTTGGTCGGCTCGTCGAGGACGAGCAGCTCCGGGTCGCCGAGCAGCGCCGCCGCCACGCCGAGCCGCTGCTTCATGCCGAGGGAGTACGTGCGGAACGCCCCACCCCCGTCGAGCCCCACCCGGTCCAGCGCGGTGTCCACGGCGGTGTCCGGCAGGGCCCGGTGCCGGGCGAGCACCCGCAGGTTGTCCCGGCCGGACAGGTACGGGAAGAACCCCGGCCCCTCGATGAGCGCGCCGGTGCGCTTCGCCGCGACGGTCGCGGTGCCCGACGAGGCGCGGACCAGGCCGAGGATCATGCGCAGCGTCGTCGTCTTGCCCGCGCCGTTCGGGCCGAGGAAGCCGTACACCTCTCCCTTGTGGACGGTCAGGCTGACGCCGTCGACCACGGCGCGCGGGCCGTAGCGGCGGGTCAGCCGGTCGGTGGAAACCATCGTCTCGGTCATGGGTCGAGCATCGGCGCCGGCGGGCGGCGGGGCGTCAGCGTGCGGACGGCACCTCGCGTACGCAAATCGACGTATCCTCGGCCGATGTGGTCCGGGGCGTTGCGCACGATGTGGCGGGTGGCGTGGCCGGCGCTGCTCATCGCCGGGGCCGGGCTGCTTGGCACCGGCGACGCCGGCGACGGCGAGATCGGCTGGACCCGCTCGCCCGACCCGGTCGCCTACCTGCTCGTCGTGGTCGCGGCGGTCGCCGCGCTCGCGCTGCGCCGGCTGCCCGCGGTGACCCTCGCCGGAGCCGGTGCCGCCGTGGTGGCGTATCTCGCCGCCGGGTATCCGGTCGGGCCGATCCTCGTCGCGGTCCCGGTCGCCGCGGCCGGGGTGGCCGTGGCGTGGCCGGCGGGACGATCGGTGCCGGCGAACGTCGCGCTGGGGCTGGCCGTGTACGTGGCCGGCGAGCTCCGCTTCGGCCTGCCGTACCACGGCGACGCGGGCAGCTGGCCGCTGCTGGTGCTGCTCGCGGTCGCGTTGCCCGGCGCGATCGGGCTGAACGTGCGGACCCGCCGCGACGCCCTCGCCGAGGTGCACGAGGCGAACGTCCAGCGGGTGGTCGCCGACGAGCGGATGCGGATGGCGCACGAGCTGCACGACGCCGTCGGGCACGGGCTGGCCGTCATCGCGATGCAGGCCGGGGTCGCGCTGCACGTGCTCGACCGGGAACCCGGCAAGGCCCGGGAGTCCCTGGAGGCGATCCGGGCGACCAGCCGCGACGCCCTGGACGGGATGCGCGCCGAGCTCGGACTGCTGCGCGGGGCGGGCGACGACGGGCCGCGCCGGCCGGCGGTCGGGCTGGCCGAGGCGCCGGTGCTGCTGCAACGGATCCGGTCCGGCGGGCTGGCGGTCGTCGCCGACATCTGGGCGGGGGAGCTGCCGCAGGAGGTGGACGTCGCCGCGTACCGCATCCTGCAGGAAGCCCTCACCAACGTCCTGCGGCACGCCGGCGCGGTCGTCGCCCGGGTGCGGATCGCCCGCGACGGCGACGACCTGGTCGTGGAGGTCTCCGACGACGGGCGGGCGGCGGGCGCCGTGGCCGAGGGCAGCGGGATCGCCGGGATGCGGACCCGGGCGCAACGCCTCGGCGGCACCCTCGACGCCGCCGCGCGCGCCGGTGGCGGGTTCGCGGTGGCGGCGCGGCTGCCGCTGGAGCCGGCGTGATCCGCGTCGTGGTCGCCGACGACCAGGCCCTGGTCCGCATGGGCCTGCGGACCCTGCTCGACGGCGAGTCCGATGTGGACCTCGTGGCCGAGGCGGCCGACGGCATGGCGGCGGTCGCGACGGTACGCCGCTGCCTGCCCGACGTCGTCCTGCTCGACATCCGGATGCCGGTCCTCGACGGGCTGGCGGCGCTGCGGCAGATCACCGCGGACCCTGCCCTCGCCACGGTACGGGTCGTCATGCTCACCACGTTCGAGCTGGACGAGTACATCTTCACCGCGCTGCGCGACGGGGCGAGCGGCTTCGTGCTCAAGGATGCCCCGCCGGAGGAGCTGCTGCGCGCGGTCCGGGTCGTCGCCGCGGGGGAGTCGCTGCTGTCGCCGTCGGTGACCCGCCGCGTCATCGAGCGCTTCGGCGCCGCCGCGTCGCCGCCGCCCGTGCCGCATCCGCAGCTGCACCGGCTCACGGAGCGGGAGCGGGAGATCGTCACGTGGGTCGCCACCGGCCGGTCCAACGACGAGATCGCCGCCGCGCTGGTGGTCAGCCCCGCCACGGTCCGCACCCACGTCAGCCGGGCGATGCTGAAGCTGCACGCCCGCGACCGTGCGCAGCTCGTCGTCTTCGCCGTGCAGTCCGGCCTGCGCCTGTAACGGACGGCCGCCCCGCCCCGCCCCGCCGCGCCCGCCCCGCCGCGCTGGGCCGCGGTGTCAGGTTGGTGCGGTGGTGGCGCGGAAGGTGTTGCGGTAGGCCATCGGCGGCACGCCGATCGTGGTGGCGAGGTGCTGGCGCATGGAGGCGGCGGTGCCGAACCCGGCCTCCGCGGCGACCCGGTCCACCGGCAGGTCGGTCGTCTCCAGGAGGCGCCGGGCGTGCTCGATCCGCTGCCGGGTCAGCCACTGCCCCGAGGTCATGCCGACCTCCTCGCGGAAGCGGCGGGAGAACGTGCGGACGCTCATCTGCGCGTGCGCCGCCAGTTCGGTGAGCGAGATCGGCCGGTCCAGGCGGCCGAGGGCCCACTGCCGGGTCGCGGCCGTGGTCGCGGTGGCCGGTGCCGGGACTGGCCGGTCGATGTACTGCGCCTGGCCCCCTTCGCGCCACGGCGGCACCACGCAGAGGCGGGCGACCCGGTTGGCGACGGCGCTGCCGTGGTCGCGGCGGATCAGGTGCAGGCACACGTCGATGCCGGAGGCCGCGCCGGCGGCGGTGAGGACGTCGCCGTCGTCGATGAACAGCACCGAGGCGTCGACGTCGACGGCGGGGAAGGTGCGCTGGAAGTGCTCCGCGTCGTTCCAGTGCGTGGTCGCGCGGCGCCCGTCGAGCAGCCCGGCGGCGGCCAGCACGTAGGACGCGGTGCAGATCGACACGATCCGCGCGCCGGGTCGCAGCCGCCGCAGCGCCGCCGACAGGGGAGCGGGCAGCCAGTCGCGGGGTCCGTCGGGCGCGCACACGAACGGCGGCACGACGAGCGTGTCAGCGGTGTCGATGGCGGCCGCGTCGTGCTGCACGACGACGCTGAAGTCGAAGGCGGTGCGGACCGGGGCGCCGTCGAGGCTGCAGGTCACCACTTCGTACAGCGGGCCGGCGGTGCCGAAGATCCGGCTCGGGATGCTCAGCTCGAACGGATACACCCCGTCGAGGGCGAGGACGAGGACACGGTGCGCGGCCATGGCCAGATCCTTGCACATACTGGCAATGTGGCCACTCGAATGTGGCGGTCGTCGCGGCGAGGCTGGGCGCATGGGAGACAACGCGATGCGCGCGATTGGTCAGGACACGTTGGGCGGGCCCGAGGTGCTGCGGGTGGTGGAGGTGGACCGGCCCGAGCCGGGGGTCTCGGAGGTCCTGGTGCGGGTCCACGCGACCGGGGTGAACCCCACCGACCTGTGGCACCGCAGCACGGGCGGCCTGCTCGGCACCACGGTCCGGCTCGGCTGGGACGTGTCCGGGGTGGTCGCGGCGGTCGGCCTCGGCGTGACCTGGCTGCGGCCCGGCGACGAGGTGTTCGGCATGCCGCGGCTGCCGGAGGCCGCCGGCACCTACGCGGACTACGTGACGTCGCCGGCCCGGCACCTGGCCCGCAAGCCGGCCGGACTGTCGCATGTGGAGGCCGCCGGGCTCGGCCTGGCCGGGCTCACCGCGTGGCAGGCGGTCGTCGACACCGCCGACGTGCGGCCGGGCCAGCGGGTGCTGATCCACGCGGCGGCCGGCGGTGTCGGGCACCTCGCCGTGCAGATCGCCAAGGCCAGGGGCGCGTATGTCATCGGTACGGCGAGCGCCGCGAAGCACGACCTCGTCCGCGGACTCGGCGCGGACGAGGTGATCGACTACACCGCGGTGCGGTTCGAGGACGTCGTCGCCGACGTCGACGTCGTGGTCGACCCGATCGGCGGCGAGTACGGCCCGCGGTCCCTGGGTGTGCTGCGCCCGGGCGGCGTCCTGGTGGCGCTCGCCTCGCCCGCCGAGGTGTACCTGGCCGAGGAGGCGCGGCGGCAGGGTCGCCGGGCCGGGTTCCTGCTCGTGCAGCCCGACCACGCGGGGCTGCGCTCCCTCGTCGATCTCGTCGACCGCGGCGAGCTGCGGGTCGTCGTCGACGCCGTGCTGCCGCTCGAGGAGGTCGCGAAGGCGCACGAGCGGGTTGCCACCGGCCGTTCAGCCGGGAAGGTCGTGCTCGCCGTCAGCAACGCGTGACGCGCTGCGCGCGGCGGCCCATGAGTCGTCAGCGGCGTGTGACGCGCCGCGCGTCGCGGCCCATGAGCCGTCAGCAGCCTGTGACGCGTTGCGCGCAGCGGTCCGCGGCGGCCTTGGCGAGGGTGCCGACCAGGCCGGCGCCGGTGGTGCCGACGGTCATGTCGTTGAGCCACAGCACGAACTCGCCGCGGCGGACCGCGACGATGTCGGCGGTGACCGCGATGCCGAAGTCGGTGTCGCCGGTCACCCGCACCCCGAAGGCGCGTTCGCCGAGCGTCGCCGGCACCTGCGCCGGTGCGAGCGTGAAGCGGACCGTGATGCCGGCGAGCTCCTGGCTGAAGGACTTGCAGGTGGTGACGGCGTCGGCGAGCCGGTCCATTGCGGTTGTGGCGCCGCCGGCCGGGAAGTGCACGAGCGCGTGGGTCAGGTACGGCCCGACGACGCCCTTGCTGTAGGTGACGGCGGCGGCCGTGGTGCCGTCGCCGGTCACCGGGTCCAGGGACGGGCAGCCGGGGAAGTTGCCGCCGACGGTGACCGCGCCGTCGTCGCTGGTGGCGGCCGCGATCGGCACGAATCCTTCGGGCAGGTCGGCCGGCGTGAGCAACGCGGGCCGGAGGTCTTCGGAAGCCTGGGCGTGGGCGGCGGTGGCCGGGGAACCGGTCACCGCGACGGCGGCCAGAACGGCAGCCAGCCTGTGAACCATCCTCATCAACCCAACGCTACGGACGCTCCGCGGCCTTCATGGCGTTTTGCCCGATATTTACGCCAAGGTGGGCGGCCCCCCGTGCAAGCCGCGTGTGAAGGGTCAAGCGCCGAGCTGGCCGAACGTCGTGTCCGCCTCGTCGTCGATCTGGAACGCCGGGCCGAGCCGGCGGGCGATGGTCCGCGCGTCGATGTACATCCATCGCTGCACGGCCGCGTACGCCGGGTCGGCCACGTGGTAGCGGCAGTTGCCGCCCCACCAGCCCGGCTCATAGGACACCACGTCCACGAGCCGCCCGGAGAACGGGAACCGCTCCCGCACCTGTGCCGGGATCGTGCATCCGTAGTCCTCGAAGTACGGCTGGACGGTCAGCATGGCCAGTAATCGGCCGTTGTCCTCGCGCCAGGCGCGTAACCGTCCGGTGCGCACGAGCATCCCGGATGTCCGGGTCTGTTCCCGATAGTTCCAATACAGTTCGTCATGTACTAGTTGAGCCGCCGCCATACCGTCATTCTGTCGATGTGATGCCCGTCGATCGCCCATCGTTGGACACCGTTGGACAACCCGCTCGAAGTAGCGCCGCCGCGGCGTCTCCGGCCGCCCCCGTGGCGCCCGGCCCGGGGTGGAGATCCGCCAGCACCGTGGCGCCCACCACGAGTGCGAGCAGCTGCCGGCCGGTCGTCGCCGGGTCGCGCGCGCCGGCCCGCCGGGCGATCCCGGTGAGCAGGTCCAGGCGCCGGTCCAGGTGACGCGCGGCGGTGGCCCGGGCGGTGCCCTCGTGCCACTGGGTCGCCGCGTTGAGCAGCGCGCAGCCGCGGAAGGACGGCTCCGCGTGCCACCGCCCGAGCGCGTCGAACACCGCCGCCAGCTGCGCCCACGGGTCGTCGCCGGCGGCGGCCGCGGCGTCGGCCAGCCACCGTGTCACCCGGTCGCTGCGCTCCCGCAGCACTGCATCGACCAGGCCGTCCTTCGAGCCGAAGTGCCGGTAGAGCGTCTCCTTCGACACCCCGACGCTCGCGCACAGCTCGGCCACGCCGACGCCGTCCAGCCCCCGCCGGTAGAGCAGCTCAGTGGCGGCGGCGAGGATGCCGGCGCGGGTGCGGGCCGGGTCGATCGCGCTTCCCTTGGCGACTGGCACGCCACAGATGGTACCGACCGGTTCGATCCCTGTGCTAGCGTCCCGACGATGACGACGGTCCCGGCCGCGAGCACCCCCGCGGTCTCCTTCACCAGTGGCGGCGAGACCCTCGCCGGCGTGCTGCACCTGCCCGCCGGCCCCGGCCCGCACCCAGTGGTCGTGCTCCTGCACGGCTTCCCCGGCAACGAGCGCAACTTCGACCTCGCGCAGGCCCTGCGCCGGGCCGGCTACGCGGCGCTCGTCTTCCACTACCGCGGCTCGTGGGGCATGGGCGGCGACTACGCCTGGCGGCACGTCCTGGCCGACGCCACCACGGTCGTCGCCGCCGTCCGCGCCGAGGCGTTCGCCGCCACGCACCGCCTCGACCCGTCGCGGGTGGCGGTGGCCGGGCACAGCCTCGGCGGGTTCGCCGCGCTGATGACGGCCGCCGCCGACCCGGCCGTCCGCGCGGCCGTCTCGGTGGCCGGCTTCGACCTCGGTGCCGCCGCCGAGCTGTGCGCCGACCCCGCGACCCGGGCGGAGTGCGTCGAGGCGTTCGGCAGCGACCTGCTCGCGCTGCGCGGTACCAGCGGCGAGGCCCTCGTCAGCGAGATGATGGCCGCCGGTCCAGCGTGGCGCCTCGCCGGCCTCGCACCCGCCTTCGAGGACCGCCCGGTCCTGCTCGTCGGCACCGGCCGCGACCCCGTCGCCCCGCCAGAGGTGCATCATCATCCGTTGGTCCAGGTGTACGGGGCGCGCCCGCGTCTGCGCCTCGAGCACGTGGTGTTCCCGACCGACCATGCCCTCTCCGACCATCGGCTGGAGCTGACCGCCACCGTGCTCGACTTCCTCGACCGCCACCTCGGGGTCAGTTCCTGACGAGCGACTTCGCGACCATGCTTTCGCCGGCGGCGACGATGGCGTCCTGCGACGCGCGCGGCTGCCAGCCCAGCATCCGGCGGGCCTTCTCGGTCGAGACCTCCTTGACGAAGTGCAGGTCGGCCGCGACCGGGCGGAACTCCGCGGAGAACACGGCGGCGACCCGCACGACGAGGTCCGGGATGGTCCGGGCCGGCACCCGGGCGGCGGCGTCGCCGAGGTGCGCCTTCAGGATCGCGCCGATCTGCCGCATCGCGACCGCGGGGCCGCCGGCGAGGAGGAACCGCTGCCCGGCAGCACCGGGCGCGGTCATGGCCAGCACGTGTGCCCGCGCCACGTCGCGCACGTCGACGATCGGGATCCACAGGTTCGGGTAGCCCGGCAGCTGCCCGCCGAGGATCCGTTGCACGATGTGGTTCGCTCCGGAGACGTCCCCGCCCAGCACCGGCCCCATCACGGCGACCGGCAGGATCGTGGTGAGCTCCAGCGCGCCGCCCTCGGCGGCCATGAAGTCCCACGCGGCGCGCTCGGCGAGGGTCTTGCTCCGGCCGTACGCGTCCACGCCCGGCCCGTCCAGCACCGACCAGTCGTCCTCGGTGAACGTGCGATCGGTGTGGGGGTGGCCGAAGCCGACCGCGTGGAAGGCCGAGGTCAGCACGACCCGCCGGACGCCGGCGTCGCGGGCGGCGCGCAACACCCGCAGCGTGCCCTCGCGGGCGGGGACGACAAGGTCGTCATCGTGCCTGACCTTCCCGAGGTGTACCGGCGACGCCACGTGCAGCACGTAATCGCACCCGTCGACGGCTTCGGCCCAGCCCGCGTCGCTGGTCAGGTCGGCGGCGACGAAGCTCAGCGCGTCGCCGTGCACCATGCCGGCGTCGGCGAGCACGGCCCGCACCTCGCGCTCGCGCCGCAGCGAACGCACGGTCGTGCGCACGAGGTGGCCCTGGTCGAGCAGCTGCAGAATGCAGTGCCCGGCGATGAAACCGGATCCGCCGGTGACGAGTACCCGCTGCTGGTTGTTGGTCATGCGACCACGGTCCGGCGCCCGGGCGGGCCGAGCCAGAGCCCCGGCCAGCCAGGGGTCCGGCAGGACCCCCTCACGGGGCGTGCTTCCGGCCTACCGTTGGCGGCATGAGCGAGGAGCCGAACCTGCTGGGCGCGTTCCTCCGCGCCCGCCGGGAGCTCGTCAGCCCCGAGGACGCGGGCGTGCCGGTCGTGGGGGTGCGGCGGACGCCGGGGCTGCGCCGCGAGGAGGTCGCGATGCTGGCCGGCATCAGCGCCGACTACTACCTGCGGCTGGAGCGCGGGCGCGACCGCAGCCCGTCGGCGCAGGTCCTGGAGTCTCTTGCCCGGGTCCTGCGCCTCGACGACGACACCAGGGCCTACCTGCTCGGCCTCGCCGCCGCCAAGCCCCGCCGCCGGCCGCGGCCGCGGAAGGAGGCCGTCCCGCCGAGCACGGCCAAGTTCGTGGCGATGCTCCCGCTGCCCGCGTTCGTCGAGGGGCGCTACCTCGACGTCCTCGCCGCCAACCCGCTCGCCACGGCCCTCTCGCCGCGCCTCGTCCCGGGCGGCAACCGGCTGCGGGACGTGTTCCTCGACCCGGCCGAGCAGGCCCTGTTCCCCGACTGGGAGACGGCCGCCGCCGGCCTGGTCGCCGGTTTCCGCCAGGCCGTCGGCACCGACACCGACGATCCGCGCTGCATCGAGCTCGTCGGCGAGCTGTCCCTGGTCAGCCCGCTGTTCCGGCAGCTGTGGGCGCGCCACGACGTGCGCCCGCGGGCCGGCGCGGTGATCCCGTTCAACCATCCGCAGGTGGGCGAGATCCGCCTGAACCGGGAGAAGCTGCTGATCAGCGGGACGGACGGCATCATGCTCGTGGTCTACCACCCCGACGCCGGCACCGCCGACGCGGAGAAGCTGGCGCTGCTCGCGTCCGCGTCCGCGGTCTCAGGCGGCCGCGTGCAGGCACCCCGGTAGCTCGGCGAGGGACGCGACCCGGTGCGGCTCGTCGTGCGGCCCGGCCCCGTCGCGGTCCAGGTGCACGGCACGCAGCCCGGCGGCCCGGGCGGGCAGCACGTCCAGGTCGTGCCGGTCGCCGACGCTCACCACAGCGCCGGGCGGCAGTCCCCAGCGCCGGCACGCCTCGGCGAACACCGCCGGGTCGGGCTTGAACAACCCCAGCGTCTCGGCGGTGAAGACCGGCCCGACCCGGTCGAGGAGCCCGATCCTGGCCAGCTTGTCGGTCTGCTGCGCCTCGATGCCGTTGGTCAGCACCGCCGTGCGCAGTCCGGCCCGGCGTAGCTCCTCCAGCGCCGGGACGACGTCGGTATAGGGCGCCCAGGACTGCTCGTACCCCTCCAGAAACCCGGAGAACAGGGTGTCGAGCTCGGCGTCGTCCGCGGCGACCCGGCCGGCCGCGGCCAGAAGGTCGCTGACCCGGCGCCGGCGCTGCTGCTGGAACGTGATCCGCCCGGCCCGCCAGTCCACCAGATGCCGCTCCTGGGCCGCGGCCCACAACGCCCGGACCGGCGCGGTCGGCTCGACCCCGATGGTGGGCAGCCACCGCAGCAGCGCCGCCGTCACCGCGCCCTCGTGGTCGAGCAGCGTGCCGTCGAGGTCGAGGAGTACACCCTGCACCGTCACGGACCCGGATCTTACGGCGTGACAAATATGACCCTATTTCCGATCGGAAAAATAGGTATACGATCGCCGGGTGTCGCTGACCACCGCTCCGGTGCCGGTCAAGACCGGTGCGGCGCGGTGGGTCGTCGCGGTCTGCCTCGGTGCCGGGTTCACCACGCTGCTCGACCAGTCGGTGCTGAACGTCGTCGTGCCCGCGCTGCGCGGGTCCCTGGACGCCGGCACCGCCTCGCTGCAGTGGATCCTCGCCGGCTATTCGCTGACGTTCGGGCTCGCGCTCGTGCCCGCCGGGCGCCTGGGCGACATGTACGGCCGGCGCCTGCTGTTCGTCGGCGGCCTCGCGCTGTTCGCCGCCGGTGCGATCGCCGCCGCGTCCGCGCAGCACGGCTGGGTCGTCGCGGCGGCGAGACTGCTGCAGGGCTTCGGCGCGGGCGTGGTCAACCCGCAGATCATCGGCCTGTTCCAGGACCTGTTCCGGGGCCGGGACCGGGCCCGCGCGCTCGGCGCCTACGCGTTCGTCGGCGGGGTCGCCGGGATGCTCGGCCCGCTGCTCGGCGGCCTGGTGCTGCAGGTCGCCGGGCCCGGTCTCGGCTGGCGGCTGGTCCTGCTGGCGAACCTGCCCTTCGCCGTGGTGACGATCCCGCTGGCGCTGCGGGTCCTGCCCGCCCGCCGACCCGAGGGCCGCACCGGCGACCTCGACCTCGGCGGCCTGCTGCTGCTGGCCGGCACCACGCTCGCCGCGCTGCTGCCCCTCGCCGGCGCCGCCGGCGGATGGTGGTGGCTGCCCGTCGCGGCCGCCGGCGCCGTCGCGTTCGTCACCTGGGAGCGCCGCTGGACGGCGAAGGGGCGCACCGCGATCCTCCTGCCGTCGCTGACCCGCAGCCGCGGCTACGTGCTCGGCATCCTCGTCGCCATGTGCTACTTCGGCGCCACCCTCGCCCTCAACCTGGTGCTGTCGCTGTACCTGCAGGACGGCCTGCACTACGCGCCACTCGCCGCGGCCGCCATCGCGCTGCCGAGCGCGGTCGGCTTCACCGTCACGTCGGCGTTCACCGCGGGCCTGCGCCGGCGCGGCACCACGATCGCCCTCGGCGTCGCCGTCGGCAGCATCGCCGCCGCCCTCGCCGCGGTCGAGCTGGTGCCGGAGGGGCAGGTGGTGTGGGCCCTGGCCGCGAGCCAGCTCGTCACCGGCGCCGCGGGCGGGTTCATCATCGCCCCGAACCAGGCGCTGACCCTGCACCACGCGCCGCCGGGCGCCAACGGGCTCAGCGCCGCGCTGCTGCAGCTGTCGCAGCGGCTCGCCGCGAGCGTCAGCATCGCCGCGGTCAGCGGTATCTTCCTCACCGCGCCCGGCCACAGCACCGCCCTCGCGCACGGCGCGGCGCTGTGCCTCGGCCTGGCCGTGCTCGCCCTGATCTTCGCCACTCTGGACCGTGCCGGGGATTGAGTAAGTAGGACACTATTCCCATCTGAGTAATGGGTTTATGGCACGGGCATGACCGTCACCGATGAGCTGCTCACCAACGCCGAGCGCTACGCCGCCGGCTTCACCAAGGGCGACCTGCCGCTGCCACCGGCGAAGCAGATCGCGATCGTCGCGTGCATGGACGCCCGGCTCAACCCGTACGGCCTGCTCGGCCTCGCCGAGGGCGACGCCCACGTCATCCGCAACGCCGGCGGGGTCATCACCGCCGACGAGCTGCGCAGCCTCGCGATCAGCCAGCGGCTGCTCGGCACCCGCGAGATCGTCCTCATCCACCACACCGACTGCGGCATGCTCACCTTCACCGACGACGAGTTCAAGGCCGGCATCCTGGCCGAGGTCGGCATCAAGCCGTCCTGGTCCGCGGAGGCGTTCAGCGACCTCGACGACGACGTGCGCCAGTCGGTCCGCCGCATCCTCGACGACCCGTTCATCCCGCGCAAGGACTCGGTCCGCGGCTTCGTCTACGACGTCGCCACCGGCAAGCTCCGCGAGGTGCCATCCGAAGCCTGATCGCCGCCATCGCCGCCGCTATTGGTCGCGGCTGATTCCCGCTGGCTAGCGTGGCCGGCATGTACCTCGCCCGGCCGCCGTCCGGCGGCGCGCAGCACAGGGTCGTCGTCGGCCACCAGCTCTTCGGCGTCGACGCGGCGGTCCGCGCGTTCGCCGACCGGCTCGCCGCGGCCGGCTGCCTGGTCGCCGTGCCGGACCTCTACCACCGCACCGCACCCGGCGTCGAACTCACCCAGGACGACGCCGGCCGGGCCCGCGGCTTCGAGCTGCTGCACGCCCTGGACCGCGACGAGGCCGTCGGTGACGTCGCCGAAGCCGTGGACGTCCTGGGCGGCGACCCGGCCCGGGTCAGCATGGTGGGGTTGAGCATGGGCGGGCACGTCGCGTACCTCGCGGCGGCCCGCCTCGGCCTGGCGGCGACCGCGGTGCTGTACCCGGGCTGGCTCACCGACACCCGGATCGCCCTGAGCCGCCCGTCGCCGACGGTGACCCTGACCCCCGCGATCACCGGCCGGCTGCTGTTCCTCGTCGGCGGCGACGACCACGTGGTGCCGCCCGCCGACGTCAGCACCGTCGGCGCGGCCCTGCGCGACGCCGGCGTCCGGCACGAGATCGTCGTGTACCCCGACACCCCGCACGCCTTCCTGCTGCCCGGCCCGCCCACCTACCGCCCGGGCCCTGCGACGGACGCCTGGCAGCGGATCCTGGATCTGGTCACCTCGTAGCGCCTCGTAGGGTTGGGATCATGCGCGCCATCCGCTGCGACCGTTTCGGCGGTCCGGAAGTCCTCGTGCCCGCCGACGCCCCCGACCCCGTCGCCGCGCCCGGCCAGGTGCTCGTCGACGTGAGCGCGGCCGGGATCAACTACGCCGACACGTCCCGCACCGCCGGCACCTACAGCGGCGGCCAGACCCTGCCGTTCATCCCCGGCACCGAGGTCGTCGGCCGCACCCCCGACGGCCGCCGGGTCGCCGCACTCACCTTCGCCGGCGGCGGCTACGCGGCCCGCGCCGCCGTGTCCACAGTGGACGTCGTGGACGTGCCGGACGTCGTCGCCGACGGCCCGGCCCTCGCCCTGCTGGTGCAGGGCCTCACCGCGTGGCACCTCCTGCACGGCAGCGCCGCCCTGCGCCCCGGCGACACCGTCGTGGTCAACGCGGCCGCCGGCGGCGTCGGCACCCTCGCCGTGCAGCTCGCCCGCCACCTCGGCGCCGGCCGGATCATCGCCGCCGCGTCCACCCCCGCGAAACGCGCCCTGGCCGCGTCCCTCGGCGCTGATGCCACTGTGGACAGTGCCCCCGACGGCTACACCGACCGCGTCCTGGCCGCCAACGACGGCGCCGGCGTCGACGTCGTCCTGGAGTCCACCGGCGGCCCGACCTTCACCGCCGCCCTGGCGACCTTGGCCCCACTCGGCCGCCTGGTCACCTACGGCGACGCCTCCCGCGGCGGCCGCCCACCCGTCGACCCCGCCGACCTGGCCAACCGCAGCATCGCGGTCGCCGGCTTCTGGCTCCGCCCCGTCCTCACCCGCCCCGACGCCTTCCACGGCCCCCTTGCCCAGCTGCTGCACCTGACCGCGACCGGCGTCCTGCGCCCGCAGCTCGGCCCGCCTACCCTCTGGAGGACGCCCGCCGCGCCCACGAGGACCTGCTCGCCCGCCGCACCACCGGCAAACTCGTCCTCACCGTCAACCCGTAGCCGACCCCGCCGCGTCCCGGGTCGTGTTGCGCCGTGCCGCTCGGTGCCAGGATCGGGGCAAAATGGCTTCGTGAGCGACGACGAAGACACCGGCCGGCCGGTCCTGCGCATCGCCGGGCCGGACGACGCGGTGGCGCTGATGCGGCTGAAGCAGCGCCTGGACGAAGAGACCTCGTTCATGCTCCTGGAGCCGGACGAGCGGGACACCTCGACGCAGACGCTGGCTCGTCATCTGGAGGACGTGAGCCGGTCGGAGAACTCAGTGGTGATCGTGGCCGGCCGGCCCGGCGAGCTGGCCGGATATGTGGAGCTGGCCGGCGGAAAGTTCCGGCGGAACCGGTCCACGACCCACGTCATCATCGGTGTCCTGGCCGAAGCGAGCGGCAAAGGCGTCGGCACCAGATTGCTGGAGGAGGCGAAGCGCTGGGCGGCCGCCCGCGGCCTGCACCGGCTCGAGCTCAACGTGATGGCCCACAATCACCGGGCGGTCGTCCTGTATGAGCGCATGGGCTTCGTCCACGAAGGCCGCCGCGTGGACTGCCTGCTGATCGACGGCACGTTCCTCGACGAGCTGTCCATGGCCATGATCCTGCCAGGCACGCTATCGCCGTGACCGCGACGCCGCTCTCAATCAGCCTGACGCAAGAGGCACAGCGGGGCCCGTAACCGGACGGTCAACAGCATCCGCGGACCCGGCGCGAACGCGGCTTCGCCACCCGGAAGGCGTGGCGGATCTTCGCCGAGGTCGGCAGCTGCGCCGAACGCGTCGGCACCGTCGCCAAGGCCGTCCTCGCCCTCGAACGCCACCACGAATCATGAGGCTGGAAGGGCTCAATGTTGTCGGGTCGCTCAACCTTTGGCTGGGTGGGTGGGCACCTGGTAGGTGAGGAGGTTGCCGTGGTGAATGATGACCCGAGCGAGCAGCGTCGGTTCGCTGAGTACTTCGCGGCCCGTCGTGATGCGGTCCGGTGGGCGGCCTATTTGCTGTGCGGCGACTGGCACTGGGCGGACGACCTCACGCAGGTCGCTTTCGTCCGGCTGGCGTCCGGTTGGCAGCGGGTGCGCGATCCGGCGGCCCTGGATGCGTTCGTTCGTACCTGCCTCGTGCGGGCGTATCTCGCGGAGACTCGCAGGGCGTGGCGGCGTTGGGAACGGCGGGTCGCTGACGTGCCTGATGTTGTTCGTAGCGCGGACGACACGGAGACGGTGGCCCACCGGCTGACGTTCGTCGCGGCGCTGCGCCGGTTGCCGCCGCGGCAGCGGGCGGTGTTGGTGTGCCGGTACTACCAGGGCCTTGACATCGCAGCGACCGCCGAGGTTCTGGGCTGTTCGGCTGGCACCGTCAAGAGCCAGACATCGCGCGGTTTGGCGCTGCTACGTGAGCTGCTCGGCGCGCCGGTCCACGAGCCGGGCGAGGAGGCGGATGCCAGTTCGGGGGACCGCCCTGCGGCCGGGTCGGAGCCGGGGCCCGTCGGGGCTGGGTGGCCGCTGGTGATCGACTTGGAGGGAAAGTGATGACCGACATCCGGGAACTGTTTCACGACGCCACCGCCAGGTCCGCGCCACCGAGCGTGTTGACTGCGGAAGTCCTGTACGCGTCGGGGCAGCGCCGGCGCCGGCGGCGGACACTCGCACGGGGCGGTGCCGGCATGCTCGCCGCGGTGTTGATCGCGGTCGGCTCGGTCGCGGTGGCCAACTCCGACCACCGGGGGTTCGAACGGGGGGCGGGAATCGGCGATGCCAGTCAGCGGACCCGGGACGGCGCGGTACTGTCGGTCGCCGCGGGCGACCTCACGCACCTGTACGCGATCGTCGCCTCCTGCCCGGCGGGGCCGCAGTTGTGCACGCAAGACCTGGTGGGCTCCGACGATGGTGGCCGCTCCTGGACGATGCGCAGCCGGGACGTCCGGGCGGAGCGGGTGCTCGCCACAGCACCCGAGGTTGTCCAGCTCGATGGCGTGTCGGTCCGCGGGCCGCTCCCATCGTCCGGGTCGTCGGCCCAGCCGCGTCTGATCGAGCCGGGGACGGTCAGCGTCGACGGCGGCCGGACCTGGAAGGACATCACCGTGCAGACCGCTGCGGTTGCGGCGGTGCCGGCCGAAGGCTGGATCCGGTACGACTGTGGTGGCCAGCCCGGACAGGACTACCGGCAGACATGCCGGATGTGGGTGGTGGATCCGCAGGCCGGACACATCGCGCCGTTGGCCAACCAACCGCCCGGACAGTATTTCGTTGGGCGGACGGCTCGGCCGAACCCGAACACGCTGTGGATCAGCGGAACCGATGAGCAGTCCGACGAGCGACCAGTCCTGGCCGTCAGCAGCGACGCCGGGCGGACCTGGTCGGTGCACTCCTTCACCGACCACCCGAACGCCGCACCCCAAAGCAGCGAATCCGTGTATCCGACCACCCTCGACGGCATCACCGGATACGTCGTGCTCATGAGCGGCTCGCCACGCGGAGGCGCACACGTGTACCGGACCAGCGACGGCGGCTCGACCTGGCAGTGGGTCGACCGGCAGGGCACCGCACCGTGGTCATACGGCGCAGGCAACTCGTTCATCACCAAGGACGGCAGCCACGTGATCGCGAACGTGCCCAGCGAAACCGTCCACACCACCTCCTTCAGCGCCAGTCGTGACAACGGCAACCGATACCAGCCGATCACCCTCACCGGACTGCCCGCCAACCCGGAAAGCAGCGACGCCGGACCGGTGCACACCATCGCCGGCGGCGGCTACCTCACCCGCACCGTCGACGCCGCTTACCTCTCCACCGACGGCCTGAACTGGAAACGAATCACCCCATGATCATGGTTCGGGTAGGTCCCGAAGCGGACGCGGAGGCCCGATGTGGTGGTGCGCTCGGCAGCCTTCGAGCCTCTCCAGCCAGAATTCGTGGTGGCGTTCGAGGGCGAGCTCGGGATCACGCCAACGAAATCAATCGATATTCGACTACCTCATCAGATGAGAGGCACACACCCAAAACTGCGAAACTCCAGAGACCTGGTCGCCTGGCGCATCGCCGGCGAGCTTGTCCCTCGCCGTCAACTGAGCTCCGGCACCGGCCCGTCCACGAGCCATGCGAGCGGCCGCGGCTCGTGCTCCGCGACGAATCGGCCGTCTTCCAGGATCAGGGCGTGCACGGTGGTCGCCGTGTCGCGCTCGACGATCCAGTAGCGGGGGATGCCGACCGCCGCATACTCGTCGCGTTTGACCACCCGGTCGATCACCTTGCTGTCGGGTGACTCGACCTCGATCACCAGGAGTAGTCCGTCGGTGCCGGCATAGCTCGAGCGGGCCGGGCGTGGTGGTTTCCCCTTCGCCCAGATCGTCACGTCGGGCTGGCGTCCGCCCCAGACGTCGATGCCGCAGTCCGTGGTGACCTGCTCGTCCTCGAACCCGTTGACGAAGAACCAGCGAACCAGCCTGGCCACGATCAGCGCATGCTCTGGGGTGGCCGGCGGCAGGATGGACAACACCCCTTCTCGACTGAGCTCATAGCGGTGGTGCTCATCCGCGTCCGCCATGGCTGCAACGTCGTCGAGACTGATGGCGGCCGGCATGTGGGCAGCGATAACCGCTGGGCTCATGTCGCTCCTCCTGTCCACGCCCGAAGCGTAACGACGTCTGGTCCGTGCAATCCAAGATATGAGCATAAGACCATGTCCGTATAATGGCAAAGCCATCCGCACCCTTCCGCGTCAGGAGGCGCGGAAGCTGGCGCGGTAGGACTGTGGGGGGACACCGACGAGGCGGCGGAAGTGGGGGCGCAGGGCGACGCCGTCGGTGAAGCCGCAGGTGCGGGCGACCGAGTCGATGTCCAGGTCCGTGGTGGACAGCACGTGCTGGGCGCGCAGCACCCGCTGCAGCAGCAGCCAGCGCAGCGGCGAGGAGCCCGTCGTCTCCCGGAAGCGACGGTCGAACGTGCGGCGGCTCAGATGTACCGCCGCGGCCAGACGATCCACGTCGAGCGTGACGTCCTCCAGGTGCTCCAGTGCGTGGCGCATCGCGTCGCCGACCGCGTCGCCGGCGCGGAGCTGGGGGACCGGACGCTCGATGAACTGTGCCTGCCCGCCGGCCCGCTGCGGCGCCACGACCAGGGCACGGGCGGCGGTGTTGGCCACCGAGGGGCCGTGGTCGCGGCGCAGCAGGTGCAGGCACGCGTCCAGCCCGGCGGCGCTGCCCGCGCTGGTCACGACCGTGCCCTCGTCGACGTAGAGCACGTCGTCGACCACCTCGACGGCCGGGAACCGGGCGGCGAACGTGGCCAGGTGCCGCCAGTGCGTGGTGGCCCGCCGGCCGTCGAGCAGGCCGGCCTCGGCGAGGACGAACGCGCCCATGCACAGCCCGACGACGGTGGCGCCCTCGTCGTGGGCGCGGCGCAGCCGGTCCAGGATGCCCGGGGCGACCGGGGCGCCGCCCGGCGGCCGCCAGCCGGGCACGATGACGACGCCCGCCGCGTCGAGGTCGTCGAGGGCATGCGGGGCGCTGATCGCGATGCCCGCGGTCGTCGACAGCGGGCCGGGGTGCTCCCCGGCGGTGCGCACCTCGAAGCCGCTGCCGGCGACGCTGAACACCCGCGGCGCGACCGCGACCTCCAGCATCGGGGCGCCGTCGCCGATGAGCACCCCGACCGTCGTGGGTGAGCGGTCCATGGCTTGATCGTATCGGAGGATGGCGTTCCAGCCACTGCTGGCGGGCCGCGCCCGGCCGGAGACTGGGCGGTATGACCTTCCAGATCCGCCGGTTCGGCGGCCCGACCGCGGTGTTCACCGTCGGCGGCGTCACGTTCATGACCGACCCCACGTTCGACCCGCCCGGTGACTACGCCGTCGGCAGCCGGGTGCTGACCAAGACCGCGGCCGCGGCCGGCACCCCGGCGGACGCCGGCACCGTCGACGTCGTGCTGCTGTCCCACGACCAGCACCCTGACAACCTCGACCACTCCGGTCGGGCCTTCGCGGCGTCGGTACCCCTGATGCTCAGCACTCCGGCAGCGGCCGCCCGGCTGGGCGGCCCCACGGTCGGCCTGCCGCCGTGGACCGAGGTCAACCTGTCCCGGCCCGGTGGCGGCGGCCTCGTGCGGGTCACCGCGGTGCCGGCGCAGCACGGCCCCGACGGCACCGAGCACCTCACCGGCCCCGTCACCGGCTTCGTGCTGCACGGCGACGACCTGCCGACCGTCTACGTCAGCGGCGACAACGCGTCCCTGGGCGTCGTGGCGCAGATCGCCGACCGTTTCCCGGCCGTGGACGTCGCGATCCTGTTCGGCGGCAAGGCCCGCACCCCGCTGCTCGGCGACGCCGACCTGACCCTCGGCGCCGCCGGCCTGCTCGAGGCGGCCCGCCTCCTCGGCGCGAAGACGGTGCTGCCGGTCCACATCGACAGCTGGGCACACTTCACCGAAAGCCCCGACGACGTGCGCGCCGCGTTCGAGTCGGCGGGTAGCGCAGCGCTGCTGGGGTAACCAGCAGGGGTGCTCATCGCCCATCTCAGTGACCTCCACGTCGGATCGAAGCCGCCGGACCGGTTCGAGCGGGTCATCGCGTACCTCGCCGGCCTGCAGCGCCCGCTCGACGCGATCGTGGTGACCGGCGACGTCGCCGACCACGGCCTCGCCGCCGAGTACGCGGTGTTCGGCAAGCTCCAGCAGCTCGGCGTGCCGGTGCTGGCGCTCCCGGGCAACCACGACGACCGGGCCATGTTCCGCGGTGAACTCCTCGACGAGGAGCCGGCCACTGGTCCCGTGAACCGGGTCGAGACCGTCGCCGGGGCGGTGTTCGCGCTGTGCGACTCCAGCGTCCCCGGGCACGCCGAGGGCTGGCTGGACGACGACACCCTCGACTGGCTCGACGGCACCCTCGCGGCGTCGGCCGGCACGCCCGCGTTCGTGTGCTGCCATCATCCGCCGGTGCCGGTCGGCAAGCCCGCCGCGGACCAGGTCCGCCAGCTCGGGGCCGGGCGGCTCGCCGAGGTCCTCGGCCGGCACCCGGACGTGGTCGCCGTGCTGTGCGGCCACGTCCACACCGCCGCGGTGAGCACGTTCGCCGGCGTGCCGGTCCTGGCCGCCCCGGGCGTCGAGTCGACGATGCTGCTGCCCTGGGAGCCGGAGGACCGCCCGGAGGCGCCGCCGGCCCTCGCGTTCCACCTCCTGCAGGACGGCCGCCTCACGACGCACTTCCGGTTGTGCGTCTAAGCTCGGCGGCGGCATGAACTGATGCGAGGTGCCCCGGGCGACCGGGGAGAATCGGGAAGCCGGTGTGAATCCGGCACGGGCCCGCCGCGGTGATCGGGGAGCTGCCGTCCATGCACGCCGAACGTGGCGTGCGGTCACTGGCCTGCGGGCTGGGAAGGCGGACGGTCAGGCGTTGATCCGAGAGTCCGAAGACCGGCCTCGCGTTCACCGCCTGCCCCGCGCCGGGGCCGGCCTGAGCAGCGGGAGCCTGCCCTCATGAGCACCGACCTGTATGACGTCGTGCACCGCCGTCGCGACGTGCGCGGCCAGTTCACCGGGGCGCCGATCCCCGCCGAGGTCCTCGACCGCGTGCTGGGCGCGGCCCACGCGGCGCCGAGCGTGGGGCTGTCGCAGCCGTGGGACTTCGTGCTCGTGCGCGATCTCGGCCTGCGCAGCGCGTTCCACGACCACGTGCGGCAGGAGCGGGAGACGTTCGCCGCGACCCTGGACGGGCCGGCAATCGAGACGTTCCAACGCATCAAAATCGACGGTGTACTGGAATCGACCCTGTCCGTGGTCGTCACCTACGACGCCGGCCGTGGCGGTCCTGCGGTGCTTGGCCGGCACGCGATCGCCGACGCCGGCCTCTACTCGGTCTGCCTCGCCATCCAGAACCTGTGGCTGGCGGCCACCGCGGAGGGTCTCGGCGTGGGCTGGGTGTCGTTCTACCGCGAATCGTTCGTCCGCGACCTGCTCGGCATCCCCGACGGCATCCGTCCCGTGGCGTGGCTGTGCCTTGGCCCGGTGACGCACCTGGAGACCGTGCCGGACCTCGAACGGCACGGCTGGCGTAGCAGGATTCCGCTGGTCGAGGCGCTGCATCACGACCGCTGGTAGCTGTCGGCTAGGCGGGGTCGAAGTGTCACCCGGGCGACTTCATGGTCGTCACGTTGCGTGCCATTCTCATCACGCAACGTGACGCATATCGTCTGAGGAGGCGAATCCCAATGGCACAGATCGCTACGGACATCAGCACGGAAACCGGCACCGGCGCCGGGATGAAGAAGATCGTGGTCCGCAAGGCGGGCGCGGTGCGGCTCACCAGGCTCTGCAACAACTACTGCTACGGCATGTGCTGCTGTGCGGAGTTCCTGGGCTGAGTTGCAGGGCCGACGAGGCCGACACCGCGGGACACCCGGCCGGGGGCGCAACCCACCCTCACCCCCGGCCGGGGTCCCAGCCCACCAGCAGAGGAGATCTGCCATGCCGAACGCCCCAGTGGCGCTGCACGACCTGCGGTACCTCGACGAGGGCGACCGGGTCGTCGTCGGCCGCACCGACTGCGACTCCTACGGCGTGTTCCCGCCCGACGGCGCCGCGCTGCTCCGCGAGCTCGCCGGAGGCCGGCCACCGCGGGACGCCGCCGCCTGGTACACCGACCGCTACGGCGAACCCGTCGACATCGACGAATTCCTCGACACCCTGCGGGACCTGGACTTCCTGAGCCCTGGCGGCGCGGGGGAGAAGACCGCCCCGCCGCGCTGGCAGCGGCTCGGCGCGGCCCTGTTCTCGCCGGTCGCCTGGGCCTGCTACGCGGCGCTCGTCGTCGCCGCCGTCGCGGTCTGCGTCGCCGACCCGCGGCTCGCACCAGCCCGCGGCAACGTGTTCTTCACCGACTACCTGCTGATCGTCGAGCTGACGGTGCTGTTCGGGCAGCTGCCGTTCGTCGTGCTGCACGAGCTGTTCCACCTGCTCGCCGGGCGCCGGCTCGGCCTGCACTCCTCGATGCACCTCGGCCACCGGCTCTACTTCCTGGTGGCCGAGACGAAACTCGACGGGCTCGTCGTCGTGCCGCGGCGGCAGCGGTACCTGCCGATCCTCGCCGGGGTGGTCGCCGACGTGCTCGCGGCCTCGGCGCTCACCGTCGTGGCGTGGCTGACCCGGCACCCGGACGGCAGCATCCCGGTCGCGGGCCGCGCCTGCCTCGCCATCGCGTTCATGTCCCTGCTCGGCATCGTCGCCCAGCTGTACTTCTTCCTGCGCACCGACGTGTACCACCTCATCACCACCGTCCTGGGCTGCGTCGACCTGCACGCCACAGCGCGGGAGCTGCTGCACAACCGGATGTGGCGGCTGCTCGGGCGCACCGACCGGCTCGCCGCCGAGACCCGCTGGGACCCGCGCGACCGCGCCGCCGCCCGCTGGTACGCACCCCTGTACGCCATCGGCTACGCCACCATGCTCGCCGTGCTCGTGTTCGTGGCGCTGCCGCTCGCGTGGCACTTCCTCGGCACCGCCGTCGCCGCCGTCACCGATCCCGCCGTGCCCACGGCCCGGTTCTGGGACGCGCTGCTCTTCCTGGTCGCGTCCGTCGGCCAGCTCGTCCTCGCCGCCGCGCTCGCCGTCCGCGACCGCCGCCGCTCCCGCAAGCCGTGAACTCGCGCAAGTCCTGAAGGAGTCGTCATGTCACCAATTTTGTCCACAGTGGACGCACATCGGCGGCTGCGGGGACCGTTCACCGCCGCCGGTACCCTCCTGCGGCAGATCGTTCCCGGTCTCCTGCGTACCCACCCGGAGCTGGTGCGGGCGCACGACATCGAGATCCTCGCCGCCGCGCCGGAGCTCGCGACGCTGCTGACGTGCGAGCGGGAGACCCTCACGTCGCAGGCGTCACCGGAGTCGCGGACCCGGTACTACCCGTACGCGCGGACCGTCCAGATCGGTCACGGCCTCGTCGACCTGCTGCAGGCCGTGCTCGCCGACATCGGCCCCCGCACGCTCGTCGTCACGCACGCCGAGGAGGCCGACCGCACCGACGCCGAGTGGCTCGCCCTCCTGGCCCGCCGTATCGACCCCGCCCTGCTCACCATCGTGCACGACGCCGCGGAGCGCGGCGCGCCGGCCAGCGACCCGGCACGGTCCTATGTGGACGGTGACTGCGTCAGCGACGACCCGGTGCTCCTTGCGGCCTACGCCACGCTGGACCCGGCCGAGCGGGCGTTGCTGCACGACCGGCGCGCCGACGAGCTTCTGGCGAAAGGCGAGCCGTCGCTGCGGCTCGGCGCCATCTGCTACCACCGCGAGCACGGCAGCGACCCGTCAGGTGCCGGTGTCGCCGCGCTCAGCGACGCCCTCGGCGACTGCATCCTCGCCGGCCACTACGACGCCGTCCTCGAGCTGGGCCGGCGCTGCCTGGACCTCGCCGACTGGGCGACCCAGCCCGAGGCGTGCTGGCTCGCCACCGTCAAGATGACCATCGCGCTGTCCACGATGGGGCGCGCCGACGAGGCCATGGCGCTCTACGACGAGGCCTGCGCCCGCTCCACCTCACCCAGCGTCCACATGCAGGCCGCGTACGGCCGCGCCATGCTGTACACCCGCTACTTCGACGAGGCCCGCCGCGACCTGCGCAAGGCCAGCGCCTGGGTCAACACCGCCGTGTCGCTCGCGTCGCTGCTGCCGGAGGACCGGCGCCGCGCGTACAACCTCACGTTCAACGAGAACGGCCGTGCCCTCATCGCCATGCACCTCGGCGACCCGGCCGAGGCGATGCGCCTCATCGACGCCGGCATCGAACGCATGCAGGCCACGTTCACCGCCGGTGAGCGGGACCTGCACCTGTCGGTGCTGCGGTACAACCGGGCCCAGCTCATCGCCCGCAGTGCACCGGAGGACGGGGTGCGGGAGTACACCGCGGTGATCGGCCTCGACCCGCACCACCCCGACTACTACGCCGAGCGTGCCGGGCTGCTGCGCCGCCTCGGACGGTTCGCCGAGGCGCTCGCCGACTACGACGCCGCGATCGCCAACGGCCTGCCGGACGTCGAACCGCACTACAACCGCGGCGACCTGTACGCCGAGCTCGGCGACCTCGACGCGGCCCTCGCCGACTTCGACCGGGTCCTCGACCTCGAACCGGACTTCCTCGCCGCGTACGTCAACCGGGCGGCGCTGCGGTACGAGGTCGGCGACACCGCCGGTGCCCGCGCCGACGTCGCCGCCGGCCTCGACCTGGAACCTGGCCAGCCGCACCTGCTGTGCACCCGCGGCATGCTCGCCGCCGACAGCGGTGACCTCGCCGCGGCCGTCGCCGACTACCGGGCGGCGCTGCTCGCCGAGCCCGCCCTGGCCGGCGCGTGGACGAACCTCGGCGCCGCCATGTTCGAGCTCGGCGATGCCACGGAGGCGGTCCGCTGCTTCGACCGTGCCCTCGCCATCGAGGACGACCCGATCGCCCGCGCGAACCGCGCCGCGGCCCTGTCCGTCGCGGCGGTGGGGTGACATGACCGCCCTCGACGTGCGCCCCGCCGGCCTCATCGCGGATTTCCGGGCGGTGGCGGGGCGGCTCCCCACAGGCGTCACCGTGGTGGCTGTGCGTACCGCAGACATCACCCACGCCACGACGGTCAACAGTTTCACGACGGTGTCGCTGGAGCCGCCGCTGGTGCTGTTCTGTGTGCGGCGGTCCAGCCGGACGGCGACGCTGCTGCCGGTGGCGGGCGCGTTCGCGGTCACCGTCCTGCCGGCCGGCTCGGGCGCGGTGTCGACGGCGTTCGCCGACCCGTCCCGCCCGCCGGGGCTCGGCGACACCGGCTGGACCCCCGGACCCGGCACCGGCAGCCCCGTGCTCGACTGCGGGCTGGCGTACTTCGACTGCACACTGGAGACCGTGCACGTGGCCGGCGACCACGACGTGTGCGTCGGCCAGGTCCGCGCGTTCGACGCGATGGGCACCGGCGCGCCGCTGGTGTTCGCCGGCGGGATGTACCGGGAACTGTCGAAATCCGTGCCGCCCCGGACGTCGTACAGGTAGACGGGCACGACACGGGCCCCGGACGAATGGGACGGACGATGGCGAAGTACCTGATTCTCATCTACGGCGACGAGCAGCGCTGGGACGCCGAGACCGAGCCGGAGCTGCGGGCGAAGGGCGAGGGTCACCGGGCGTTCAACGCCGCGGCCGGCGGCCGCGTCCTCGGCGGGCACGAACTGGAGGCGTCCTCGACCGCCACCACCCTGCGCGGCGCCGGGCTGATCACCGACGGGCCGTTCCTGGAGTCGAAGGAGGCGCTCGGCGGGTTCTACGTGATCGAGGCGGCCGACCTCGACGCGGCGATCGCCCTCGCCGGGCTGCTGCCGGAGCTGTCCTCCGGGCACGGCGGCGTCGAGATCCGGCCGATCGTGGACCACGGGTGAGCGACGCCCCAGGTGCGGTGATGGCCGAGGCGCACCGCCGCGAGTGGGCCCGGGTGCTCGCCGCGACGGTGCGGCTCACCCGCGACCTCGACCTCGCCGAGGAGTGCGTCCAGGACGCGTACGCGCAGGCCCTGCACTCGTGGCCGGCCAACGGTGTCCCGGCCCGCCCCGGCGCGTGGCTCACCACCGTCGCCCGCAACCGCGCCCTGGACGTGCTGCGCCGCGAGTCCGCGCTGCGGCGGGCGCTGCCGTTGCTGGTGACCGAGGAGAGCACCCCGGGCCCGGGGGAGGACGACGACCGGCTCCGGCTCATCTTCACCTGCTGCCACCCGGCGCTGTCGCGGGAGGCGCAGGTCGCGCTGACGCTGCGGCTCGTGTGCGGGCTGTCGACCGCCGAGGTGGCCAGGGCGTTCCTCGTGCCGGAGCCGACGATGGCGGCCCGGGTCACCCGGGCGAAGCGGAAGATCAGCGCGGCCCGGATCCCGTACCGGGTGCCGTCGCCGGAGGAGCTGCCGGAGCGGGTCGGCGCGGTGCTCGAGGTCGTGCACCTCGTCTTCACCACCGGCCACGCCGCGCCGGTCGGGGAGCGCCTGGTCCGGCAGGACCTGGTCGACGCCGCGATCGGTCTGGCCCGCGTGCTGCGGCTGCTGGTCCCGCACGACGCCGAGGTCGCCGGGCTGCTGGCCCTGATGCTGCTGACCGACGCCCGCCGCGACACCCGCAGCACCGCTGCCGGCCGGTTGCTGCTGCTGTCCGAGCAGGACCGCTCCCGGTGGGACACCCGGCAGATCCGGGAGGGCACCGACCTGCTGACCACGGCGCTGCGCCGGCAGGCACCGACCCGGTACGCGGTCGAGGCCGCGATCGCCGCCGTCCACGCCGAGGCCCCGTCGTGGGAGGCGACCGACTGGCCGCAGATCGTCGCGCTGTACGACGTGCTGCTGCGCCTGTGGCCGTCGCCGGTGGTCGAGCTGAACCGGGCCGTCGCCGTCGGTCTGCGCGACGGCCCGTCGGCGGGCCTGGCGGCGCTCGAACCGTTGCTCGACGAGCCGGCGCTGGCCACGTACGCCTATCTCAGCGCCGCCCGCGCCGACTTCCTGCGGCGGCTCGGGCGCCTGCCGGAGGCCGCCGGCGCGTACACGGAGGCCCTCGCCCTGTGCGGCAACGACGTCGAGCGGTCGTTCCTAGCCGGCCGCCTCGCCGAGGTCAGCCGGCCGTGAGGTCGTTGGCGGTGCGCAGCGCCGGGCTGGTGCGCCACGCATGGTCGTCCGGTGCGGGGAGGGTGGTGCCGCCGGTGATGTGCAGGGTGACCGTTTCGCCGGGGAGGAGGGTGACGAGTTGGCGGTCGACTTCGGCGGCGGGGTCGAGCCGGTCGGCGAACAGGGTCAGGTCACGCACGAACGTGCGGGCGGTGACCTCGACGGTGTGGCCGTCCGCGGTGGGGTGCACGACGACGTCGGTGGACGCCGCCGGGTAGTTGAGGTCGATGTCCTCGGCGAAGTACCAGGTGGTGCGGTCCGGGCCGCCGTCCACGACGATCACCTCGCGGCTCGGGTCGTCCGGTGTGACGACGTCGGCGGGGAGCGGCAGGGTGAGCGTGCCGCCGGCGGGGACGTCGAGGACGAGCGTCGCCTTCGCGCACGGGTCGCCGCTGAAGGTGAGCCGCCGGACGTCGACCGTGGCTTGCCATGCGGTGGTGGAGTCGTTGACGGCGATGAGGGTGGGCACGCCGTCGCGGGGTTGCACGGTGAGCAGACGCTCGGTGTACACCCGCCGCAGTGCGAACCACAGGGGTTTGCGGCGTCCGTCGCCGTCGATGGCGGACCAGGAGGTGACGGGCCAGTTGTCGTTGAGCTGCCACAGGATCGTGCCCATGCACAACGGCTTCAGGGAGCGGAAATGTTCGATGCCGAACGTGATGGCGCGGGCCTGGTTGAGCTGCGTGGCCCAGTGCCAGTCGTCGAACCCGTCCGGCGCCGGGAAGTGACCGGTCAGGCCGCGGGCCAGCTTGCCGTTGCCGTCGCCGGCCTTCTGGTGATGCAGCACGCCCGGTGAGGTCGGGGTCAGTGGATCGTCGGACACCGCGCGGCGCAGGGTCGCGTATGCGGGCGGGGCCTGGAAGCCGAATTCGGCGAGGAACCGGGGCCGGTAGGTGGCGTAGTGGCGGTAGTCGTGGGTGTTCCACACGTCCCAGATGTGGGTGGTGCCGTGCGCCGGGTCGTTCGGGTGCAGGGCGGCGTCGCCGGAGTAGGGGCTGCCGGGCAAGTACGGTCGGGTCGGATCCACCTCGGCCACGATCCCCGGCAGGACACGCAGGTAGTAGCCCTCGCCCCAGGTGCGGCCGGCGAGCGCTGCCTGCCAGTCCCAGTCCTGGTAGCCCCACAGGTTTTCGTTGTTGCCGACCCACATGACCAGGCTCGGGTGCGACATCAACCGGAGGACCTGTTCGTGGGCTTCGGCGGCGACCTCGGAGCCGAGGGGTTCCTCTTCGGGGTAGGCGGCGCAGGCGAAGAGGAAGTCCTGGCCGACGAGGACGCCGTGTTCGTCGGCGAGGTCGTAGAAGTCGTCGCTTTCGTACCGGCCGCCGCCCCACACGCGCAGGTAGTTGACGCCGGCGTCGAGGGCCTGACCGATCCGTGCGGCGTAGCGTTCCCGGTCGACGCGGGTGACGAACGCGTCGTCGGGGATCCAGTTGACGCCCCGCACGAACACGGGCGTGCCGTTGACGAGGAGCGTGAACGCGGTGCCGTCGGCGTCCGCGGTGGTGTCCAGTGCGACGGTGCGGAACCCGATGCGCCGCTGCCACGTGTCCAGGACCGACGCGTCGTCGTGCAGGGTCACATCGAGGTCGTAGCGGTCCGGGGCGCCGTGCCCGCGTGGCCACCACAGCCGCACGTCCGGCACCCGCACTTGCACGGTCGCCTCCGTCTCGCCGGGCGCCAGGGTGGCGGTCGCGGTGACGCCCGCGACCGTGGCGGTCAGCGTGAGCGGGGTGTCGGCGGCGCGTTCGACCTTCACGTGGACGTCGAGCACCCCGTCGGTGCCGTCGACCCGCACCAGCGGCCGGACCTCGGCGAGCCGCGCCACCGACCACGACTGCAACCCGATCGGCTGCCAGATCCCGGCCGTCACCAGGGTCGGACCCCAGTCCCAGCCGAAGTTCGACGCCATCTTCCGGATGTACTGAAACGGCTCCTCATACGCATTCGGCCGCGCACCCACCGCATCCCGGACCGCCAGGGCGTACTCGTAGGCCGAGTCGAACCGGATCTCCAGCCGGTTCCCGGTCGGCCGCAGCACCGAACGCACATCGAACCGGTAGCCACGGTGCATGTTCGCGGTCCGGCCCAGCTCGACACCGTTGAGCGTCACCGTCGCCACCGTGTCCAGGCCGAGCGCGACCAGATCCACCCGGTCGGCGGCCACGTCCTGCGCGTCGAACGTCGTCTCGTACACCCAAGGCGTGCGGCCGATCCATGCCAGGTCCAGCTCGTTCGCGTCCAGGTACGGATCCGGGATCAGACCGGCCGCGAGGAGGTCGGTGTGCACGCAACCCGGCACGGTGGCCGGGACGGGGCCGTCGCCGTGCGGCACCGGTCCGGCCGAGCGCAGAGTCCACCCGGCATGGAGAGGACGCAGGACAGGCATGTGTGTGCTCCCGTAATCACGACCCGCACTGAAGCGGATAAGTAGGCGAAGCATGACCTTAGGACGCAGATGTTCAGGGTGTCAACCGTAGCGCGCTGAAGCGGTTGCGACCGTCAGGCGGTGCGGGCGGCGCGCAACGGCCGGGTCGACTGGCGCGCCGTCAGGATCCCCGGCTGCAGCATCACGTGGCTGATCCCGCCGCCGTTGATCGTGACCAGAAGGGCCCGCGCGGCGAGCTCCGCCTGGTGCGCCGGCGTCTGCTGCACGGCGGTGATCGCCGGGACGGTGATCTGGCACAGGTCCGAGTCGTCCCAGGCGACGACCGACACGTCCTCCGGCACCGACAGGCCCATCTCGTGCGCCACCTTCAGCGACGCGGCGGCCATCACGTCGTTGTCGAACACGACCGCGGTCGGCGGCTCGGCGCCGCTCATCAGCTCCCGCATCGCGCGCATGCCGTCCACCGCGCTGTAGTTGGTGTAGACGACGCGGTACCGCGTGCGGTCGAGCCCGGAGTGGTCGAGCGCGTCGAGGTACGCGGCGTCGCGCTGCCCGGTGTGGAACAGCTCCTCGGTGCCGGCGACCCGGGCGATCGTGCGGTGCCCGAGGGCCCGCAGGTAGCCGACGATGGCGCGGGCGGTGCCGGCGACGTCGGCGTCGACGGTGCTGCAGCCGTCGAGGCCCGGCTTGCCGCCGATGACGGCCGCGGGCAGGCCGATCTCGACGAGCGCGTCCAGGCGCGGGTCGTCCTTGCGCAGGTCGGTGAGGATGACGCCGTCGACGTGCCGGCCGGCCCACCATTTGCGGTACACGTCGATGGTGTCGTCGATGTGGTCGACGAGGTGCAGCACCAGGGCGATGTCGCTGCGGTTGAGCTCGGCCTCGACCCCGCTGAGCATCTGCGTGAACCAGGAGTCGACGATCATCACCCGCGGCGGGCGGACCAGGACGAGACCGACGGCGTTGGCCCGGGCGGTGCCCAGGGACCGGGCGGCGATGTTGGGTGCCCAGCCGAGGTCCCGGGCGGCGGCGAGGACCCGCGCCCGGGTCTGCTCCGAGACGCCGGGGCGGTTGTTGAGCGCGTAGGAGACCGCGGCCTCGGACACCCCGGCGTGGACGGCGACCTGGCGGATCGTGACCCGCGCCTGGCCGGCCGCTTCTGCGCCGGTGTCCTTCGCTGCTGCGGCCACCTGTGCTCCCCGCCTGGTCTCTCACTGCACTGCACGTGAGGGTACATCCCCGGTCGCGGTCACAGCGGCGGCAGCTCCAGATGCTCCCGGAGCGTGGTGCCCTCGTACGCGGTGCGGTAGACGCCGCGTTCCTGCAGCTCGGGCACCAGGCGGTCCACGATGTCCTCGACGGTGCCGGGCAGCAGTTGCGGCAGCAGGTTGAACCCGTCGACGGCGCGGTCGCGCACGTATCGGGTCCACTCGTCGGCGATCTGGCCGGGGGTACCGATGAAGGTGTTGTGCCGCGGGGTCACCTCGATGACCAGGTCCCGGATCGACAGGCCACGGTCGAAGGCGAGCGCGCGCCAGCCGGCGATGCGTTCGAGCTTGCCGGTGCGCAGCTCGATCGGGATGGTGCCGCGGGACGGGTCCAGTTCCCCGTCGGCCGGGTCGATGTCCGGCAGGGGACCGTCGGGGTCGTAGCCGGACAGGTCCTTGCCCCAGTACTGCTCGAGGAAGGCGATCGCGCGCGGGCCGGTGGTCTGCTCGCGGGTGATCCACCGGGCGCGTTCCCGTGCCTCGTCGAGGGTGTCGCCGAGCACGACCGAGGCGCCCGGCAGGATCCGCAGCGAGTCCGCGGACCGGCCGTGCCGGGCCAGCCGGGCGCGGAGGTCGGCGGCGTAGGCGACGGCCTTGTCGTAGTCGGTGTTGGCGGAGAAGACCACGTCGGCGTGGCGGGCGGCGAGTTCCCGGCCGCCGTCGGAGTCGCCGGCCTGGAACAGCACCGGCCGTCCCTGCGGGCTCGGCGGGACCGCTCCGGTGGCGTCCAGGGTCACCAGGTCGGTGTCGAGGTGGACGCGTTCGTTGCGCCACAACGCCTTCGCCGTCTCCACGAACGCGGTGGCCCGTTCGTAGCGGCGCTCGTGCGGCAGCCAGCCGCCGTGCCGGAAGTTCTCACCGGTCCACGCGTTGTCGGTGGTCACGATGTTCCAGCCGGCGCGGCCGCCGGAGACCGCGTCGAGGCCGGCGAGGCGGCGGGCCAGATCGGCCGGGTAGTTGTAGGTGGTGTTCTGGGTGGCGACGAGCCCGATGTGGGTGGTTTCCGCGGCCAGGGCGGCCAGTTGCGTGATGGCGTCGGGCCGCCCGGCGACGTCGAGGTCGTAGACGGTGCCGCGGTTCTCCCGCACCCGCAGCCCCTCGCCGAGGAAGAACGCGTCGAACAGGCCGCGTTCCAGGGTGCGCACGACGTGGATGAACGTGTCGATGTGCGTGTGGTCGGCGAAGTCCGGCTCGGTCCACAGCAGGTTGGGACCGACGCCGGTGAAGAACACTCCCAGATGCAGCCGGGTCATGCCGCTACCTCATAACGGTTTCGGGGCCTGGGCAGGCCGAGCGTCTCCCGCAGCGTCGCGCCGTGGGCGCCGCGGCTTTCCGGGACGGGCGGGGAGCCGCCGCGGAAGTGCACCCCGTCGACCACGTCCCGCACGAGTGCGGGGTCGAACGACGCGGGCACGTCGGCGAAGACCAGCGCGGCGCCGGCGTGCCGGGCCCGCGCGGCCCGGTCGGCGATCTCGGCAGGGTCGGTGGCGCGGACCAGGGCGACGTCCAGGGCGATGCCGAGGGTGTCGGCGCCGATCACGACCACCTGTCCCTGCGGCGGCCGCGGCGTGATCAGCGGCCCGATGACCGAGAACCCGGATCCTTCGAAGTCGACGTGGTGCACCTTCCGGGGGTCCAGGAACCGGCCGGTGGTGACGTCGCGGATGATCGCGTCGTCCTCCCACGAGTCCCACAGCCGGCGGGCGACGTCGACCACGTCGGCGACCTCGCCGTCGCCGGCCCCCGTGCGGCCGACGGTGGCGAGGTCCGCCGGGTCCGTGGTGGCGCCGACGACCCAGCCGGCCCGGCCCAGCGACGCGTGGTCAAGGCTGGCGAGCTGGGTGGCGAGGTGGAACGGTTCGGTGGTGGTGGCGTGCAGCGTCGGCGCCAGCCCGATCCGGCTCGTCCTGCGGGCCAGATACGCGGCGACGACCCCCGCCTCCACGCCGGGGCGCCGGGGCGAGTCGGGGAACGTCACGAACGCGTGGCCGGCCCGCTCCGCGTCGAGCACGGCCCGCTCCAGGGCCGCGATGTCCGGGGCGTCGACCTCGATGGCGGAGAACATCAGGCCGGACCTCCCACGAGCGACGGGACCCGCACCGCGCGGAACGTGGTGCGGCGGCGCAGTTCGAAGCCGATCGACTCGTACAGCCGGATGGCGTTGGTGTTCGTCGCGGCGGCGTGCAGGAACGGGTGCTCGCCGCGGGCGCGGATGCCGTGCGCGACGGCCCGCACCAGCCGGGTCGCGAGGCCCTGGCCGCGGTGTGCGGGGTCGGTGCACACCGCGGAGATCTCGGTCCAGCCGGGTGGGTGCAGCCGCTCACCGGCGAGGGCGACGAGCTTGCCGTCGCGGCGGATGCCGAGGTACGTGCCGAGCTCGATCGTGCGCTGCCGGTACGGCCCGGGCTGGGTGCGTTCGACGAGGTCGAGGATCTCCGGGACGTCGGCGGCGGTCAGCTCGACGGCCTCCGGGTCCGGCCGGGCCTCGAGCGCGACATCGACCAGCTGCACGCCGTCGACCTCCAGGACCACCTCCCAGTGCTCCGGCGGTGGCGGCGCGGTGCCGGTGATGGTGACGACCTCGCCGGCGCCGGCGAGCGCGGCCACGTCGGCCCAGACGCTCGCGCCGGAGGCGGGTGCGACGGTGATGAACGGGGCGACGTCGGTCTGGTAGCGGGCGGCGTCGCCGACCCGCTCGGCGAAGCGCTGGTGCGGGCCGCCGAGCGCGGCCCACACCGGGTTGTCGAGGATGTGCATCTGATCCCTCTGGTCAGGCGGTGAGGACGGGTAGGGCGGCGAGCAGGGTTTGCGTGTACGGGTGTTCGGGGCGGGCGAAGACGTCCTCGACCGGGCCGTGCTCGACGACCTTGCCGTCGTGCATGACGAGGACCCGGTCGGCGAGGTGGTGGATGACGCCGAGGTCGTGGGAGATGAACAGCAGCGCGGTGCCGTCGGCGGCGCGCAGGTCGGCGAGGAGGTCGAGGACCTGCGCCTGGACCGACACGTCGAGGGCGGACACCGGCTCGTCGCAGACGAGGACGTCGGGCCGGGGTCCGACGGCGCGGGCGATGGCGACGCGTTGCCGCTGCCCGCCGGACAGCTCCCGTGGGTGCCGGCGCAGGTGCGCGGCGCCGAGACCGACCCGTTCGAGCAGCTCCACGACCCGGTCCCGGCGGGCGGCGCCGCGCAGGTCCAGGGGTTCCGCGACGAGCTTCTCCACGGTGTACCGGGGGTCGAACGAGCTGAGCGGGTCCTGCGAGACGACCTGGAGGCGGCGCCGGTCCGGGCGCCGCCGCCGTTCGGGGACGCCGGTCCACGGTGTCTGTCCGAGGTGGACGGTGCCGGCGTCGGGTTCGAGGAGGCCGAGCGCGATGCGGGCGACGGTGGTCTTGCCCGAGCCGGACTCGCCGACGACGCCGAGGATCTCGCCGCGGGCGAGGGTCAAGCTGACGTCGTCGACGGCGTGCCGGGCGCCGAAGTGCTTGTGCAGGCCGTCGGCGCGCAGGACGGTGTGTGCCGGGTCGACGGTGGGTGCCGGCAGCGGCTCGCGGGTCGCGGTGCTGAGCCGGTGCCCGCGTGAGGCGGCGGTCGGCACGGCGGCGAGGAGCATCCGGGTGTAGTCGTGCTCCGGCGCGGTGAGGATCCGCTCGGTCGGGCCCTGCTCGACGATGACGCCGTCGCGCATGACGAGGACCCGGTCGGCGATGCCGGCGACGACGGCGAGGTCGTGGCTGACGAGCAGCAGCGTCGAGCCCGCCGCGCGGCGCTCGGCGAGCAGGCGCAGCAACTGTGCCTGGACGGTGACGTCGAGGGCGGTGGTGGGCTCGTCGGCGATGAGCAGCGCCGGGTCGGCGGCGATCGCGGAGGCGATCAGGGCACGCTGGCGCAGCCCACCGGACAGCTGGTGCGGATACTGCCGGGCGCGTTCCGCGGGCTCCGGCACGTGCACGGCGTCGAGCAGCGCGGTGACCTGCGCGTCGCGGGTGGCGGCGGTGCCGACGCGGTGGGTGCGCAGCACCTCGCCGATCTCCTGCCCGACGGTGTTGAGCGGGTCGAGGGAGACGAGGGCGTCCTGCAGGACGAGCCCGGCGACCCGGCCGCGCAGCCGGCGCCAGTCCCGGTCGGTGTAGCCGGTGGTGTCGCGGCCGTCGACGTCCAATGTGGACGCCCGCACGTCGGCGCCGGGGCCGGCGAGGCCGACGAGGCTGCGGGCGGTGACGCTCTTGCCCGAGCCGCTCTCCCCGACGATCGCGACGCACTCGCCGCGTTCGACGGTGAAGCTGATGCCGCGCACGGCGTGCACCGGGCCGGGGAAGGTGACGTGCAGGTCGGTGACGGTGACGAGCGGTGCCATGTCAGCGCCTTCCTTCGAAGCGGCGCTGGAGCCGCCGGCCGACGGCGGTCAGCGAGATGACGGTGACGGTGAGGGTCGCGCCCGGCAGGATAGCCGCCCACCAGGCGACGCGCAGGTAGTTACGGCTCTCGGCGAGCATCGCGCCCCACTCCGGCGACGGGGGCTGCGGGCCCATGCCGAGAAACGACAGGGCGGAGGCGTTGACGATCGCGCTGCCGAGGCCGATCGTGGCGAGGATCGGCAGCGGCCCCAGGACGTTGGGCAGGATGTGCCGCCAGACCAGGCGGGTCCGGGACAGCCCGAACGTGACGGCCTGTTCGACGTAGCCGGACCGGCGCACCAGCAGCGTCTGCGCCCGCACGATCCGCCCGTACCGCGGCGCGAACGCCAGCGCGATGGCCATGATGAGGCTCGGGGTGCCCGGCTCGGTGAACGCGATGAACAGCAGCGCGAGCAGCACCTCCGGGAACGCCGACAGCACGTCGAGGGCGCGGCTGAGCAGCTCGTCGACGGCGCGCGGGGACAGCCCGGCGAGCAGGCCGACGAGCCCGCCGGCGAGCACCGACAGTAGGGTCGCGGCGACGCCGATGCTCAGGGAGTACCGGGCGCCGTGCACGACCCTGGTGAAGACGTCGCGGCCGAGCTGGTCGGTGCCGAACCAGTGCGCTCCGCTCGGCGCCTCGAGCGCGGAGAACGGGTCGGCGGCCAGGGGATCGGTGCCCGTCAGCAGTTTGGGTGCCACGGCGGCGATGCCGACGAGCACCAGCACCAGCGCCGCGGCCACCAGGCCCGGCGCCAGCCGGCGGCCGCGGGACGGTGCGGCCGGGGCGTTCGGGGCGACCGGTTTCGCGGCCGGCGCGGTGGCCTGTTCGGGCAGGGCGATCGACATGAGGGGTCAGCCTTTCCGCAGGCGCGGGTCGATGAGCAGGTACGCCAGGTCCGCGAGGGTGCTGAGCACCACGTAGATGGCGGCGGCGAGCATCACCACAGCGAGGACGACGGGGATGTCCTTGTTGCCGACCGCCTCGGTGGCGACCTCGCCGAGGCCGGGCCGGCCGAAGACCCGCTCGACGATGACGGCGGCGCTGAGCAGGAACCCGATCAGCGTCCCGGCCAGGGTCACCGCCGGCAGCAGCGCATGGCGCAGCGCGTGCCGCCACAGCAGGGCGAACCGGGTCAGGCCGCGGGCCCGGGCGGTCACCGCGAACGGCTCGTCGAGGGCCCGTTCGAGACCTTCGCGGATGACCTGGCTGAGCAGCCCGCCGATCGGCAGCGCGAGGGCCACCGCGGGCAGCACGAGCGCGGAGGCGTCCCGGTCGCCGGAGACCGGGAACCAGCCGAGCTGGAAGGAGAAGACGCTCAGCAGCAGGATGCCGATGAGGAACCCAGGCGCGGACACGATGGACAGTTCGATGCCGGAGACGAGACCGCGCAGCCAGCGGGCCCGGCCGGCGGTGACGATGGCGAGGCCGACGGCGATGACGGCGCTGAACGCGGTCGCGAGGAGGGTCAGTTTGACCGTCGGCCAGATCTGGCTGCCGATGACGTCGATGACGGGTCGTTGCAGCACGTACGAGCGGCCGAAGTCGCCGTGCAGCAGCCGCCACAGGTAGTCGACGTACTGCACCACCGCCGGCCGGTCCAGGCCGAGGTCCTTGGCGATCTGGTCGCGGATCTGCGGGGTGTCGGGGCCGTCGCCGACGAGCGTGTCGACGGTGTCGCCCGGGGCGAGCCGCAGCGCGAGGTAGGCCGCGGAGGCGGCGGCCCAGAGGACCACCGCCCCACTGCCGAGCCGCCGCAGGACGGGCTTCAGCATCGGCTTCAGCATGGCTACTTGCCGATCCACACGTTGTAGGCGCTGCCGGGCACACCCGCGGTCGGCTCGAAGCCCACCCCGCCGACCTTCTTCTGCGCCGCGACCTGGTCGGCCGGCGCGTACAGCGGCAGTAGAACGGCCTGGTCGGTGTAGACCTTCTGCACGGTCGAGTACGCCGCCTTGCGCTTCGCCGGGTCGCTGCTGGCCTGCGCCTCGACGATCAGCTTCTCCAGCTCGGGGTCGGTGAAGCCGTGCCGGTTGATCGGG
Source organism: Dactylosporangium sp. NPDC049525 (assembly GCF_040676755.1). Lineage (NCBI taxonomy): Bacteria > Bacillati > Actinomycetota > Actinomycetes > Micromonosporales > Micromonosporaceae > Dactylosporangium > Dactylosporangium sp. NPDC049525. The sequence continues at coordinate 165,226 of NZ_JBFAPO010000010.1, forward strand.
GCGCCCTTCGGCACGATCAGGCTGAGCGCGGCGCCGGCCTCGGTGTCGGCGCGGGAGTTGTCGAAGACCTCGAACTCGTTCTTGGCGAGCGCGTCGGTGGCGGTGCCCTGGTCGACGACCTTGACCTGCAGGTCGATGCCGGCGGTCTGCTTCACCGCGGCCTGCACGGCCTGGGCGAGGATGTCGCGCTTGTCGCGCACGAACGGTGCCGACAGCACGATCCGCGCGGTGAGGCGCTTGCCGTCCTTGGTGCGGAAGCCCTCGCTGTCCTTGGTGCTCCAGCCGGCCTCGTCGAGCAGGCTGTTGGCCTGGGCGGGGTTGTTGCCGTAGGTCTTCTCGACCGACGCCTCGTAGAACGGGCTGGACGGGCTCAGGATGCTCCATGCCCGGGTCGCGGTGCCGCGGTACACGCCCTGCAGGACGGCGTCGACGTCGACCGCGTCGCGGAACGCCTTGCGGACCCGGACGTCGTCGAACGGCGCGTGGGTCTGGTTGAAGTAGAGGTTGTAGGCGGTGCCGCTGTTGAGCTGCTTGGCGAAGGTCAGGTTCGGGTCGCTCTTGACCAGTTCCTGCTCGGTGGCGGGCACGCCCTCGATGACGTCGACCTGGCCGGAGGTCAGGGCGCCGACGCGGACGGAGGACTCCTTGAGGAACCGGTAGGTGATCTCGTCGAGGTAGGCGGGGCCCTGGTGGCCGGCGTTGGACGGTGCCCACGCGTAGGCCGGGTTCTTCTTGTAGTGGACCTCCTGACCCTTGGTGTAGCGGTCGAGGATGAACGGTCCGGTGCCGACGACCGACGGGCCGCCGGCCTTCAGGTCGGGGCTCTTGAGGGACTTCGGTGACACCTGCGCGCCCTGGGGCGAGGCGAAGAAGTCCAGGATGAGTACGTCGGGCTGCTTGAGGTGCACGGCGATGGTCTGCGCGTCGACGACCTCGGCGTCCTTGAAGTTCTTCAGCTGGGTGGTGGCGACGCTGGGGTTGTAGCCGGCGACGAGCAGCTGGTCGAGGTTGGCCTTGACGGCGGCGGCGTCGAACTTCTCGCCGTCGTGGAAGGTGACGCCGTCGCGGAGCTTGAACGTGTAGGTGAGGCCGTCGGCGGACGCCTCCCACGACGTGGCCAGCCACGGCAGGTAGCCGCCCTTGTCGTCGTGGGTGAGCAGGGCCTCGAAGCTGTTCCATACCAGCAGGCGGGCCTTGGCCTGGGCGTACTGGTGCGGGTTGAAGGTGATCGGCTCGGTTTCGATCGCCCAGGTGAGCTTGCCGCCCTGGACGGGCGCGCTGCTTGCGGCCGCGGTGGTGTCCTCGGCGGCGGCGCCGTTGCACCCGCCGAGGAGTAAGGCCGCGACGGCAAGGGACGCAAGGTATCTACGCATGGGACATCCTCAGTGGGAGTTCGCGACCTCATTGGAGGCTCGCGACGAAGCGACGGGCGGCGCCGCGGGTGGTCAGCGGCGTCTCGTCGGGCCAGTGCAGCAGTGGCTGTGCGTGACTGTCAACGGTCGATGGGCAGTCCTGTCGGCCATCTCACGTACCTCTGGATAATTCCATATCTTGCACGTAGGATTAGTCGGCTATCGCACTCCGGATCCACGGAGGACCACCATGCCGAAACTGCCCCGCTCAAGCCGTCTGGCCAGCCCCGTCGACACGACGGCCCATGGCGAGTACCGCATCCTGCAACGGCCCGACGACCCCCGCCCGCTGTACCGCTTCGCCGGCCACGTGGTCGACGACCCCCAGCCGGGCCGCTATCACCTCTACGCGGGCTGGTTCTGTCCGTGGTCGCAGCGCGTGACGATCGCCCACGCCCTGGCCGGGCTCCGCGACGTCGTCACGGTGTCCTACGTCGACAACGTCCGCGACGGCCGCGGCTGGGCGTTCCGGGAGCGGTACGGCCCCGACCCGGTCAACGGCTTCACGCTGCTGCGGCAGGCGTACGACGCGACCGAGGAGGACTTCGACGGCCACGTCTCGGTCCCGACGCTGTGGGACCGCGCCACGGCCCGGGTGGTCAGCAACGACTTCAAGGGCATCGGGATCGACTTCGCCACCCGCTTCCGGCACGTCGCGACGCCGGTGATCGACACCTACCCGGAGGCGCACCGGGAGGAGATCGAGCAGCTCGACGCGTGGCTCAACCCGGCCGTCAACCACGGCGTGCGCCGCACCGACGAGCCGGGCCGCACCGCGTTCCTCGACGCGCTCGGCACCCTCGACGAGCGCCTCGCCACCCGCCGGTTCCTGCTCGGCCCCGCGATCACCGAGGCCGACATCCGGCTGTTCGTCACGCTGGTGCGCTACGGCGCCGGCCTCGCCGACTTCCCGCACCTGTGGGACTACGCCCGGGACCTGTACACGGTGCCGGCGTTCCGCGACACGACCGACTTCACCACGTTCACCGCGCCCGGCAACGAGCTTCTCGACTGGGACGCCCCTGCACACCGCCCCGAAGGGATCCCGGCATGAGTCGGCACCTGCACCTGGCCGTCGCGCTGGACGGCGCCGGGTGGCATCCAGCCGCCTGGCGGGATCCGTCGACGTTCCCTGATGAGCTGTTCTCGCCGGGGTACTGGCTGCGCCTGGTCCGCCTCGCCGAGGGCGGCGGGCTGGACTTCGTCACCATCGAGGACTCCCTCGGCCTGCAGTCCGGCCGCTACGACGGGCTCGACGGGCGGGCGGATCACGTCAAGGGCCGCCTCGACGCGCTGCTCATCGCGGCCCGGGTCGCCCCCGTGACGACCCACATCGGCCTGGTGCCGACGGTGACCGTCACCCACACCGAGCCGTTCCACGTCTCCACCCAGCTCGCCACCCTCGACTACCTCAGCACCGGCCGCGCCGGATGGCGGGCGCAGGTGTCCGGCCGCCCCGGCGAGGCCGCGCACTTCGGCCGCCGCAGCTTCCCGCCGTTCGACCTGGACCACCTCGACGAGCCCGCCACGCAGGCGCACATCGCGGAGCTGTTCGCCGAGGCCGCCGACCACATCGAGGTGGTCCGCCGGCTCTGGGACAGCTGGGAGGACGACGCCGAGATCCGCGACGTCGCCACCGGCCGGTTCATCGACCGGGACAAGCTGCACTACATCGACTTCACCGGGCGGCACTTCAGCGTCAAGGGCCCGTCGATCACGCCACGCCCGCCGCAGGGCCAGCCGGTCGTCACCGCCCTCGCCCACTCCCGCGCCGGATACGAACTCGGCACCGACATCCTGTACGTGACGCCGACCAGCGTGGCGAACGCGGCCGAGATCGTCGCCGAGGTCCGCTCGCTCGGACCGGCCAAGGTCTTCGCCGACGTCGTGGTGTTCCTCGACCCGGACCGCAAGGCCCGCCTCGACCAGCTCGACGGCGCGGCGTACACCAGCGACGCCTACATCTACACCGGCGACGCCGCCGGCCTGGCCGAGCTGCTGCTGGCGTGGCGGGAGACCGGCATCGACGGGTTCCGGCTGCGGCCCGGCGTGCTGCCCGCCGACCTGGAAGCCATCGTCGAGGACCTCGTGCCGCTGCTGCAGGCCGAGGACGCCTTCCGCACCGGCTACACCGCCACCACGCTGCGCGGGCACCTCGGCCTGCCCGCCGCGCAGAACCGCTACGCCCGCACGGAGGTCACCGCATGACGAACCCGAAGAAGCAGGTCATCCTCGCGGCGCACTTCCCGGGCGTGAACAACACCACGGTGTGGAGCGACCCGGCGGCGGGCAGCCAGATCGCGTTCGACTCGTTCCGCCGCTTCGCGCAGAGCGCGGAACGGGGGAAGTTCGACTTCTTCTTCCTCGCCGAGGGGCTCCGGCTGCGCGAGCAGCGCGGCCGCATCCACGACCTGGACGTGGTCGGCCGCCCGGACGCGCTCACCGTCCTGGCCGGGCTCGCCGCCGTCACCACCCACCTGGGGCTCACCGGCACCGTCAACGCCACCTTCAACGAGCCCTATGAGCTGGCCCGCAAGCTCGCCTCGCTGGACCACCTGTCCGGCGGCCGCGCGGGCTGGAACGTGGTCACCTCCTCCGACGCGTTCACCGGCGAGAACTTCCGCCGCGGCGGCTACCTCGACCGCGCCGACCGGTACACCCGCGCCGCCGAGGTCCTGCACACCGCCCGCGAACTGTGGGACACCTGGCCCGCCGCCGAGATCGTCGCCGACCGGGAAGGCGGGAGGTTCACCCGTTCCGGCGACCCCGGCGAATTCGTCCACAGTGGACAACACATCGACATCCGCGGTCATTTCACGGTGCCGCGCAGCCCGCAGGGCCGGCCGCTGATCATCCAGGCGGGCGACTCCGACCCGGGGCGCGAGTTCGCGGCCCGCGACGCCGACGCGATCTTCTCCCGGCACGGCACCCTGGAGTCCGGCAAGGCGTTCTACGCCGACGTCAAGGGCCGCATGGCCCGCCACGGCCGGCGCCCCGACGAGCTGAAGATCCTGCCGGCCAGCACGTTCGTCCTCGGCTCCTCATTGGCCGACGCCGCTGAACGAGCGCACCACGTCCGGCGGCAGCAGGTCAGCCCGCAGACCGCGATCCTGCTGCTGGAACAGCTGTGGAACAAGGACCTCAGCGACCACGACCCCGACGGGCCGCTGCCGGTCTTCGACCCGGTCCTGGACGACGACTCCATCATCAAGGGCCGCACCCGCCTCTTCGACGACCCCCTGGCCACCGCCCGGCAGTGGCGGGCGACCGCGGAGGAGAAGGGACTCGGCATCCGGGACCTCATCATCGAGGTGACCGGCCGGCAGACGTTCATCGGCACCCCGTCGACCGTTGCGGCCACCATCGACGAGTTCGTGCAGGGCGACGCCGCCGACGGGTTCATCCTCGTGCCGCACCTGGTGCCCGGCGGCCTCGACGAGTTCGTCGACGGGGTCGTGCCGCTGCTGCAGGAGCGTGGCGTGTTCCGCACCGAGTACACCACCACGACGCTGCGCGGGCACCTCGGACTCGACCATGTCTGACACCTTGCCCGATCCGGTGTTCCACTGGTTCCTCCCCACCGGCGGCGACGATCACGCGGTGGGCGCCGGCACGCACGGCGGGATCATCGGCGCGCAGGACACCACGCCGCTGCCGCGCTCCGCGACCCATCGGGCGCCGACCCTGGACTACCTGACCCAGATCGCCCGCGCCGCCGACCAGCTCGGCTACACCGGCGTGCTCACCCCGACCGGAGTGCACTGCGAGGACGCGTGGCTGACCACGGCCGCGCTCATCGCCGAGACGCGCCGGCTGAAGTTCCTCGTCGCGTTCCGGCCGGGGCTGATCACCCCGGTGCTCGCGGCGCAGATGGCCGCCACGTTCCAGCGGCTGTCGGCGGGGCGGCTGCTGCTCAACGTCGTCATCGGCAGCAGCGCCGCCGAGCAGCGCGGCTACGGCGACCCCCTGGACCACGACGCCCGCTACGAACGGGCCGGGGAGTTCCTCGACGTCGTGCGTGCCGCGTGGACCGGTGCGCGGGTCGACCACCACGGTGCGCACTACGACATCGAGGGTGGGCTGCTGCGCGAGCCGCCACCGACGATCCCGACCGTGTACCTCGGCGGGTCTTCACCGGCCGCGGTCCAGCTCGCCGCCCAGCATGCCGACGTGTACCTCACCTGGGGCGAACCCGTCGAGCAGGTCGCGGAGAAGGTCGAGAAGGTCCGGGCCGCCGCCGGCCGGCCGATCCGCTTCGGCATCCGGCTGCACGTCATCACCCGCGCCACCGCCGACCAGGCGTGGGCCGACGCGGAGCGGCTCATCGCCGGCGTCGACGACGAGACGATCCGGCAGCGCCAGGAGAGCCTGCGCAGCCTCGACTCCGTCGGCCAGCGCCGCATGCTCGACCTGCACGGCGGCGACCGCGACCGGCTCGTCGTCGCACCCAACCTGTGGGCCGGCATCGGCCTGGTCCGCGGCGGCGCCGGCACCGCGCTCGTCGGCAGTCACGCCGAGGTCGCCGCCCGCATCGACGAATACCGCGCGGTCGGCATCGAGGAGTTCATCCTGTCCGGCTACCCGCACCTGGAAGAGGCGTACACGTTCGCCGAAGGGGTCCTGCGTTGAAGTTCCTCGCCATCACCCTGATCGTCACCGACGGCCACAAACCCGCCCGCGAACGGCTGCGGGAGGTCGTCGACAACGCGGTCCTCGCCGAGCAGCTCGGCTTCGACGGCTTCGGCGTCGGTGAACGCCACGAGCGGCCGTTCATCTCCTCCTCACCGCCGGTCGTGCTCAGCCACATCGCCGCCCGCACCAGCGTCATCCGGCTGTTCACCGCCGTGACCACGCTGAGCCTGCTGGACCCGGTCCGCGCCTTCGAGGACTACTCCACCTTGGACAACCTGTCCGGCGGGCGCCTGGAACTCATCGTCGGCAAGGGCAACGGCGCCGCGCAGGCGAAGCTGTTCCACGTCACCGCCGACGACCAGTGGGACCGCAACCGCGAGGGCTACGAGCTGTTCACCCGCCTGTGGCGCGAGGACAAGGTCACCTGGTCGGGCAGGTTCCGCCCGTCCCTCGATGACGCCGAGGCGTGGCCGCGGCCGCTGCAGCCGCGGATCCGCATCTGGCACGGCAGCGCCACCAGCAAGGCCTCCGTCGAGCTCGCCGCCCTGCACGGCGACCCGCTGTTCTCCGCCAACGTCACCAACCCGGTCGAGCCCTACGCCGAGCTGGTCGCGTACTACCGTGAACGGCTCGCCTTCCACGGCCACGACGCGTCCACGGCGCTCGTCGGCGCCGGCTCCGCCGGGACGTACGTGGCCGAACGGTCCCAGGACGCCATCGACGTCTACCGGCCGATCTTCAACAAGCGCCTGGAGCTGTTCAAACGCGTCGGCGTCGAGCCGGTCTTCCACACCCTGGAGGACGCGATCGAACGCAGCTCGATCCTCGTCGGCAGCCCGCAGCAGATCATCGACAAGGTCCACCGGTATCACGCCCGGCTCGGTCACGAGGTCATGCACGTGCAGGCCGACGCCGACGGGCTGACCGACAAGCAGCACCGCGGCTCCCTCGAGCTCTTCCAGGCGGAGGTCGCTCCCGTGCTGCGCCGTGAGATCCCCAGTCGCCCGTTCCCACCCTTGGCGGTGCCGTCATGACCGTTCCACTGTCCATTCTCGACCTGGCCCCGCTGAGCTCCGGCAGCGACGCGGGCGCCGCCCTGCGCAACACGATCGACCTCGCCAAGCGCGCCGAGTCGTTCGGCTACCAGCGTTTCTGGGTCGCCGAGCATCACTTCGCCGCCGGTGTCGCCAGCGCCGCGCCGGCCGTGCTCATCGGCCTCATCGCGGCGGCCACCGACCGGATCCGGGTCGGGTCCGGCGCGGTCCAGGTCGGCCACCAGACGGCCCTGTCGGTGGTGGAGCAGTTCGGGCTCCTCGACGCGGTGTACCCCGGCCGGTTCGACCTCGGCCTCGGCCGGTCCGGGCAGCGGCGCACGGAGGCCCTGGCCGCGCTGGCCGGGCCGCCGCCGGCGCCGAAGCCGGCCCGGGTCGTCGACGGCCTGCTCATCCCGCCGGCGTTCGACTTCGGGAAACTGGTCGTGCAGCCGCGCTTCGCGCTGTTCGCGGAGCTGCTGCAGCAGCCGGGTGCGACGGCGCCGGACTTCGCCGACGTCGTCGACGACATCCAGGCGCTCATCGCCGGCACCTACACCCGCGGCGACCTCGACGTGCACGTCACGCCCGGCGAGGGCGCGAAGGTCGAGCTGTGGATCCTGGGCTCCAGCGCCGGGCAGAGCGCCACCGTCGCGGGGGAGCGGGGCCTGCCGTTCGCCGCCAACTACCACGTCGCACCCGCGACCGTGCTCGAGGCGGTGGAGGCGTACCGGGCCGCGTTCCGCCCGTCGCCGGTGCTGGACCGCCCGTACGTCCTGGTCTCCGCCGACGTTGTCGTCGCGCCCGACGAGGCGGAGGCGCGGCATCTCGCGTCGCCGTACCGGCACTGGGTCCGCAGCATCCGCACCGGCGCCGGCGCCATCCCCTATCCGACGCCGGCCGAGGCCGCCGCGGCACCGTGGACCGACGAGGACCAGGCCCTCGTCCAGGACCGCCTCGACACCCAGTTCGTCGGCGATCCGTCCCAGGTCGCCGCCCAGCTGCGCACGTTGCAGCGGGTGACCGGCGCGGACGAGCTCCTGGTCACCACCATCACCCACGACCACGCCGACCGGGTCCGCTCCTTCGAGCTGCTGGCCAAGGAGTGGGCCGGCTGAGGCCGACCGGCCCGGCCGATCCGGCGCGCCGAGCGGGCGGTGCGCCGGATCGGCCGCCGGTCAGCGCCGGGCGGCGGTGAGCACGACCCGGTCCGTCGTCATGCCCCGCCTGCGGCTCGCACGAGCAGCCAGGCGGTGAGGCCGAAACCCAGGATCGGCCGCCGGTCAGCGCCGGGCGGCGGTGAGCAGGACCCAGTGCGTCGTCATGCCCCGCCGGCCGCCCGCACCAGCAGCCAGGCGGCGAGGCCGAAACCCATGACGGCGACGGCGGTGCGCAGCACGCGCGGGTCGAGGCGGCGGGTGACGGCGGGGCCGAGCGCGCCGCCGACGGCCGAGCCGGCAGCGAGGGGGACGACCGCCCACCAGGCGACGTCGGCGACGACCGCGAACACGACCGCGGGCACGACGCCGGCGCAGGCGGTGAGGGCGTTCTTCACGGCGTTGGCGCGGACCAGCTCCGGATCGACCAGCAGCAGCACGATGGCGAGGGTGAGGATGCCGGCCCCGGCGCCGAAGTAACCGCTGTAAATGCAGACCGCGAACAGCGCCGCCGCGGCGGCGACCAGCCGCCAGGTCTCGACGGGACGCCACGTCGCGACGGGGCGTCCCGTCGCGAGCCGGCTCCGGGACCCGGCCGCCGCTGTGCCCGCGGCGGCGGCCGCCGGGGCGGCGGTCTTGTCCACCGCGGGTCGCACCAGGACCAGCACGGCGGCGAACGCGATCAGGAACGGCACGATCCACGCGAACACTCCCGGCGGAGTGACCAGCAGCAGGACCGCACCGCCGGTGCCGCCGACCATCGCGATCAGGACCCACCACGGCAGCCGCCGCCGGTGGACCCGCAGCTCCTCCCGCGACGCCGCCGCCGACGCCACGGCCCCGCTGATGACCGCCACGGTGTTGGCCACGTTCGCCTGCACCGGGCCCAGGCCGGCGGCGAGCAGCGCCGGATACGTGATGAGCGACGAGATCCCGCCCGCCGTGCCGATCACCCCACCGAGGGCGCCGGCCAGGACGAGGAGCGCGGTCCGCACCGGTCCGACAGTAGTTGACATCGACGACACTCATACCTAGGTTGCCTAGGTATGGATGTCCGGGGTCATCTCGACCTGCTGCTGCTCGCCGTGTTGGCCGACGCCGGCCCGGTGCACGGCTACGCCCTGATCGCCGCGCTGCGGGACCGCTCCGAGGGGGCGTTCGACCTGCCGGAGGGCACCGTCTATCCGGCGCTGCACCGCCTCGAACGCGACGGTCTCGTCGTGAGCCACTGGGAGCAGGCCGTGCCCCGCCGTCGCCGGGTCTATGCGCTCACCAGCGACGGCCGGCAGGCCAGGGCCGTGAAGCAGCGCGAGTGGCGCAGCTTCGTCAGCGGCGTGCAGTCCGTGATCGGCACCGCCGCAGGCCCGGTGCCGGCATGACCGGGGATCAGCACCCGGTCGAGGAGTACCTCGACGAGATGTTCGACCGGCTGGCCGGCACCGGCGCGCCCGGCCGCCGGATCCTCGCCGAGGCCGAGACCCACCTGCTCGCCGCGACCGAGGACGGCATCGCCCGCGGCCTCGACCCGATGGCCGCCGAGCGGGAGGCCGTCGCCAGGTTCGGCGCCGCCACCGACATCGCCCGGCAGGTCGTCCGGCCCGCCCCGGCGGGTCTGCGGGCGGCGCTGCGCAGGCTCACCGTCGGCGCGTGGGCCGTCATCGGCGCCGCCCTCGCCTGGTATGGCGTGAGCGGCACCGTCACCTGGCTCCTCGGCCGGCCGTTCGCACAGCTGATGATCGCCACCGACCGGTTCGGCAGCCAGCGGGACATGTGCGAGCGGCCGTGGGTGCCGGCCACGCCCGGCCTGGACTGCGCCGCGCTCTACCGGAGCCAGCTCAACACGGTGCCGGCCGGTGGGCCGGGGTTCCCGTTCGTGGTCGTGGCGCTCATCGGCGTCGCGCTGCTGGCCGCCCTGCTCGTGGCGCGCCGCTGGACCGCGCTCGGCACGCCGGCCTGGACGCCGGCGGGTCCCGCGCTGCGGCTGGCGTTCGCGGTGCCGTTCGGCCTCGTCGCCCTGTTGTTCCTGTGCTACGGCGCTCTCGGCGCCCACGCGTTCATGCAGAACTGGACGCTGAGCTACGTCACCGCCGGGCTCCTCGCCGGTGTGATCAGCGTGGTGGCGGCCCGCCGCACCCGACGGCGGGCCGCACCGGCGTAGCGGCTCAGTCGAGCATCGCGCCGCAGGTCATGTTCAGTGCGGTGCCCGTCATCGTGCGGGCCAGGTCGGAGGCGGCGAAGACCGCCAGGTTGCCGACGTCCTCCAGGGTCGCCGGCCGGCCCAGCAGGGTCTGGCCGGTGATGCTCGCCTCGATGGCGTCGCGGCCTGGGACGCCGGCCGGGATCACCTCGGGCACGCCGCCGGTGCGCAGCGTCAGCACCCGCACGCCGTGCGCCGCCAGCTCCGTGGCGAGCTGGCGGCGCATCTGCTCGACGGCCTCGAACGCGGTCTGCAGCCCGCCGAGGTAGTAGTCGCGCGGCGGCTCACCGGACCCGCCGAAGAACAGCAGCACGCCGCCACCGCCGTCGCGGGCCATGTGCCGGCCGGCGGCGCGGGAGGTGAGGAACTTCGACCGCACCGACTGCACCACCGGCGCCAGGTAATCCTCGACGGTCATGTCGAGCATCGGAGTGCCCTGCACGTCGGCGTCGGCGATGACGTTGACCGCGACGTCGATCCGGCCCGCCTCCGCCACGACCGCGGCCGCGTGCTCCTCGACCGACCGCTCGTCGAGGGCGTCGACGACGGCCGTGTCCGCGGTCCCGCCGGCCGCGCGGACGTCCCCGGCGACCGTCTCCAGCGTGGAGCGGGTGCGCCCGGCGAGGAACACCCGGGCGCCCGCCCGGCCGTACGCCCTGGCCATGGCCCCGCCGACCGACCCGCCGCCCCCGTACACGATCGCGTTCTTCCCTGCCAGCAGCATGCTGTGTCCTTCCACGTCGGTGTGTCCGTCACTGGTACAACCCGGCGTGGCGGCCGGACTCATCGCGGATCGAGTGACCCAGGCAGCTCGAACGCGGCGAACAGGGCCGGGCCGAGGAACGACACCACCGACGTGACCCGCGAGCCGTGGACCGTCACCACGTCGATGCTCGCCGCCTCGAACCGACCGCCTGGGCCGAGGAGGTACGTGCCGAACGCCGGCCGGCCGTTCGCCCGGGTCGGCAGGAACCGCCACCGGTGCAGAGCCGGACCGTCGAGGAGGAACGTGCGGATGGCCGCGGCACCGTGGTACACCTCGGGCAGGGGCGGCATCGAGTACTTCGCGTCGTCGGCCAGCATCCCGACGATGGTGTCGACGTCACCCGCCTCCCATGCCGCACGATAGGCGCGGGCCACCTCCTGTATGTCGGGTGAGGGCGCGGGGTCGGGGGCGGGCAGGACCTTGCGGGCCCGCTGGACGGCGCTGTTGACGGCGGCGACCGTCGTGTCGAGCGCGGCGGCGGTCTCGGCGGCGGAGAAGCCGAGGACCTCCCGGAGCAGGATCGCGGCCCGCGGCCGTGGCGCGAGATGCTGCAGGGCGGCGACGAACGCCAGCTCCACCGAGACCCCGGTGATCGCGTCGGGGAACGGCTGCATCCACAACGGCTCGCCGGCCGGATCAGCGGGCAGCTCGCGGCGGCCGCGCCGGTCCAGGGCGGTGAGGCAGCGGTTGGTGGCGATCCGGTACATCCAGGGCCGCACCCCGGCGTGGTCGGCGAGGCCCGGGAACGCCTTCCAGGCCCTCAGGTAGGTCTCCTGCACCGCGTCCTCGGCGTCGTGCAGCGAGCCCAGCATGCGGTAACAGTGCGCGAGCAGCTCGCCGCGCAGGGGCCCGGCCAGCGCCTCGAACGTCACCGACCCAGCGTAAATTCCTGTATTTCCCATTACATTACTGGGGAAAATTCTGTCGGAGGGTTGACGGAAAAATTCGGTCCGCCCTACGGTGTCGTCGTGTCCGTTGAGGGTGTCCACGCGCTGGTCAGGCGCACGCATGAGGAGCGCGTCCTGCGCGTCCTGCGGGAACACGGCGCCCTCAGCCGCGGGCAGATCGCGGCGAAGGTCGGGCTGTCCCGCACCACCCTGTCGGAGATCACCGGCGACCTGCTCTCCCGCGGCGCGGTCGTGGTCGTCGACACCGACGCCAGCCTGCGCGCCGGCAGCGGCCGGCCGGCAGAGCTGCTGACGCTCGACCCGTCGTCCGGGCAGTTCCTCGGCGTCGACCTCGGCCACACCAGGGTCCGCATCGCCGTCGCCGACGCCGCCCACGAGGTGATGGCGGCCGGTCATGCGGCCTATGGGCCTGACACCGGCTGGACCGAGCGGGTCGCGGTCGCCTTCGACCTGATCGATGGCGTCGGGGCCCGGTCCGGGGTCAGCTTCCGCGCGCTGCAGGGTGTCGGCGTCGGCGTCGCCGGGCCCCGCCCGGCCGAGCCGGCGGTCGCCCGGGCATTCCGGGAACGCTTCGGCGCGCCGGTCATCGCCGACAACAACACCAGGTTCGCCGCGCTCGCCGAGGCGATCACCGAAGGACCAGACCTGCACGACGTGCTCTACATCCGGCTCGCCGACGGCATCGGCGGCGGCCTCGTCGTCGGCGGCAGGCTGGTCACCGGCGGCCACGGCGTCGCCGGCGAGTTCGGCCACGTCCCGGCGGTCTTCCCGGCGGCGCAGGCCGACGCGTGCCGGTGCGGCCGCCGCGGCTGCCTGGAGACGGTCGCCTCGGTGCCCGCCGTCCTGCGCACCTGCCGCCGGCGCGGCCTCGCGGTGCACACCGCCGAGGAACTCGAGGCCGCGCTGCGGCGCGGCGACCCGGTCGCGGCGGCGGTGCTCGACGAGGCCGCCGACGCCGTCGGGCAGGTCCTCGCCGCCGCGGCGCTGGTCCTCGACCCGGCCCAGATCGTGGTCGGCGGGCGGCTCACCCGATGTTGGCCGGGCGTCGTCGACCGGGTCGCCGCCACCATCGCCGAGCGGGCCGGCACCGTCGTCGCCGATGGCGGGGAGCGGGTGGTCCGCGCCGCCCGGCTCGGCGACGAGGACGGGGCCCTCGGCGCCATCGCCGCCCTGTACCGGCAGACCCCGCTGCTCGCGGGCTACCACTAGCCCGCCGCCACGCGATCCACCGTCCGTCCCGTGTGGACGGTTACTGCACCGTGCCTTGAGGAGCCGTTCATGACCGGACCGGGACGCCGATGAGCGTCGTCGGTGGCACCACGAGAACAGCCCCGCGCCGCCGCGGCGTGTGGTTGCTCAACGCCGTGTCCGCGGCCGCCGGGATCGCCGCGTGGTGGATCTACGCCACCACCGACCCGACCGTGCCCACGCCGCCCGCCGTGCTCAGCAAGGCCGCCGACCTGCTCGGCGACGGCACCCTGGAGGCCGACATCGTCGCCAGCCTCCGCCGGGTGCTGATCGGCTTCGCGCTCGGCACCGGCCTGGCGATCCCCGTGGGGTTCCTCATGGGCTGGTACACCGTGGCCCGCGGGCTGATCGAGCCGTGGGTGCAGTTCTTCCGCACCATCCCGCCTCTGGCGATCATCCCCCTGGCGATCGTGCTGATGGGCATCGGCGAGACCCCGAAGCTGTTCGTCATCTTCCTCGCCGCGTTCCTCGCCTGCGTCATCGCCACGTTCCAGGGCGTCGTCGGCGTCGACCGGACGCTCATCAATGCGGCCAGGGTTCTCGGCGCGCCCACCCGGGTCATCTTCGCCAGGGTCGTCGTGCCCGCCTCCACCCCGTTCATTCTCGTCGGCATGCGGGTCGGTCTCGGCTCGTCCTGGGCCACCCTCGTCGCCGCCGAGCTCATCGCCGCCCAGGAGGGACTCGGCTACCGGATGCAGAGCGCCCAGCTGTACTACGACCTGCCGACCATCTTCGTCGGCCTGATCAGCATCGGCGTGCTCGGCCTGCTGATGGACCGGCTGCTGCTGCTCGTCGAGCGACGCGCCACCGCCTGGCAGGAACGCCGATGAGCGCCCGGATCGCCGTCAGGAACGTCTCGCGGACGTTCCCGTTGCAGGGCAAGGACTTCGTCGCGCTCGACGAGGTGTCCCTCGACGTGGCCGACAACGAGTTCGTCACCATCGTCGGCCCGTCCGGCTGCGGCAAGAGCACCCTGCTCAACATCGTCGCCGGCCTGGACCACCCGACCAGCGGGCAGGCACTCGTCGGCGGGCAGGCCGTCACCGGGCCCGGCCCCGACCGCGGCGTCATCTTCCAGCAGTTCGCGCTGTTCCCGTGGCTCACCGTGCGCAAGAACGTCGAGTTCGGGCTGCGGACCGCCGGCGTGCCGAGAGCCGAACGCCGCCGCCGCGCCGAGCACTTCATCGACCTGGTCGGCCTGACCCAGTTCGCCGACGCGCTGCCCAAGACGCTGTCCGGCGGGATGAAGCAGCGCTGCGCCATCGCCCGCGCCTACGCCGTCGACCCGTCGATCCTGCTGATGGACGAGCCGTTCGGCGCCCTCGACGCGCTCACCCGGGTGCGGCTGCAGGAGCAGCTCCTGGACACCTGGAGCCGCGAGCGGCGCACCGTCATGTTCGTCACCCACGACGTCGACGAGGCGGTGTTCCTCGCCAACCGGGTCGTCGTCATGGCCGCGAACCCCGGCCGCATCGTCGAGGTCATCGACGTCGACCTGCCGTTCCCGCGCACCGAGGAGATCCGGCTCGGCCCGGACTTCGGCCGGTTGCGCAACCGCGTCTGGAGCGCGGTCTATCACCAGCCACCTCAGGAGAGGAAACCATGAAGATCTCGCGTCGCAGTTTCGCCACGGTACTGGCGGCCGCAACCCTCATCGGTGTCGCCGGATGCGGGTCCGACGAACCCGCGAAGCCGGGCGAGCCGACCAAGGTGACGTTCGGCTACATCGGCGACTACAACGGCACCAGCCTCCTCGCCGTCGCCGACAAGCAGGGCCTGTGGAAGAAGTACGGCATCGACGCCACGGTGAAGGTCTTCACCAACGGCCCGGTGCAGGTGCAGGCGCTGCAGAGCGGCGACCTCGACTTCGGCTACATCGGCCCCGGCGCGTTCTGGCTGCCAGCGTCCGGCCAGGCGAAGATCATCGGCATCAACACGCTCGGCGCCGCCGACCGGGTCATCGCCCAGCCCGGCATCACCTCGATCCAGCAGCTGCGCGGCAAGAAGGTCGGCGTCCCCGAGGGCACCTCCGGCGACATGATCCTCACCCTCGCGCTGCAGGCCGCCGGCATGACCAACAAGGACATCCAGCGGGTCCCCCTGGACGCGTCCACGCTGGTGTCGGCGTTCTCGTCGAAGCAGATCGACGCGGCCGGGTTCTGGTACCCGGCGATCGCCACCATCAAGAAGACCGTGCCGGACCTGGTCGAACTGGCGAAGAACGACGACTTCACCAGCAAGGTGTCCTTCCCCAACGCGTTCGTCGCCGGCAACAAGGTCGTCGCGGAGAAGGCCGCCGCCGTCACCAAGGTGATCCAGGTGCTGCGCGAGGCCACCGACTACCGCGCCGCCCACCCCGACGAGACCGTCGCCGCCACCGCGGAGATGCTCAAGCAGCAGGTCGACGCGGTGAAGGCGGACGCGGCCAACAGCAAGGCGCTGACCACGCAGGAGCTCGACGCCGCCACCAAGGACGGCACCGTCGGCAAGTGGCTGACCGGCATGGGCGACTTCTTCGTCAGCGCCGGCAAGCTCAAGGAGCCCGTCGACCCGAAGACCTACTACCTCGGCGACCTGTGGACCGGTGCGGCGGTCACCAGGTGACGACCGCTCCACGCAACATCCTGTTCCTCATGACCGACCAGCACCGGGTGGACACGCTCGGCGCCTACGGCAACCCGCTCGCGCGGACCCCGGTGCTGGACGAGCTCGCCCGCACCGGCACCCGCTTCGACCGGTGGTACACGCCGACGGCGATCTGCACGCCGGCCCGGGCGAGCCTGCTCACCGGGCAGGCACCGTTCCGGCACAAGCTCCTCGCCAACCAGGAGCGCAACGTCGGCTACAGCGAGGACCTGCCCGACGGCACGTTCACGTTCCCGCAGGCGTTGCGGGCCAATGGGTACAACTGCGGCCTGGTCGGCAAGTGGCACGCCGGCACGCGCAAGCAGCCCGCCGACTACGGCCTGGACGGGGTGCACCTGCCCGGCTGGCACAACCCGGTCGACCACCCCGACTATCTGTCCTATCTGGAGTCACGGGGGCTGCCGCCGTACCGGATCAGCGACCACGTGCGGGGGACCCTGCCCAACGGCGGGCCGGGCAACCTCCTCGCCGCGCGGCTGCACCAGCCGGTCGAGGCCACGTTCGAGTACTACCTCGCCACCCGCACCATCGAGATGCTGCAGCGCTACGCCGCCGATGGCAAGCCGTTCTTCACGGCGCTGCACTTCTTCGGCCCGCACCTGCCCTACATCGTCCCCGACGAGTACTTCGACCTGGTCGACCCGTCCACTGTGGAGCTGCCGAAGTCGATCGCGGAGACCTTCGAGGGCAAGCCGCCGGTGCAGCGCAACTACAGCGCCCACTGGACATTCGACACCATGCCACTGGAGGTGACCCGCAAGCTCATCGCCGTCTACTGGGGTTACGTCACGCTCATCGACCAGCAGCTCGGCCGGGTCCTCACCGCGATGGACGACCTGGGGCTGCGCGAGGACACGTCGGTGTTCTTCACCTGCGACCACGGCGAGTTCACCGGCTCGCACCGCCTGCACGACAAGGGCCCCGCCATGTACGAGGACATCTACCGTACGCCCGGCCTCATCAGGGTGCCGGGCGCGCCCGCCGGGCAGGTCCGCGACGAGTTCGTGAGCCTCACCGACTGCACCGCCACCATCCTGGACCTCGCCGGCATCCCGTCGACGGCCACCGTCGACTCCCGCAGCCTCCTGCCACTGGTCCAGGGAGGTTCCCCCGATTGGGCGCCGGACGTCGTGTCCGAGTTCCACGGGCACCACTTCCCGTACCCGCAACGGATGCTGCGCGAGCGTCGCTACAAGCTGATCGTCAACCCCGACTCCACCAACGAGCTCTACGACCTGGAACTCGATCCCGACGAGTTGCACAACGCCTACGACCTGCCGGAGCTCGCCGGGGTGCGGGCCCGGCTGCTGCACCGGCTGTACACGCTGCTGCGGGACCGCGGCGACAACTTCCACCACTGGATGGCCTCCATGTATGACGTCGGTTCCCTGCACCACGACCCCACGCTGAGCGGCCTCGACGACGCCTCCTACGCGCCATGAGCGGCCGGCCCAACATCGTGATGGTGCTGACCGACGACCACGCGGCGCACGCGATCAGCGCCTACGGCTCGGTGTTCAACACCACGCCCCGTATCGACGAGATCGCCGGGCACGGCTGGCGCTTCGACAACTGCTTCGCCACCAACTCGCTGTGCTCACCGAGCCGCGCGTCGATCCTCACCGGCACCTACAGCCACGTCAACGGCGTCACCACGCTCGTCACCCCGATCGACGCGGCGCAGCCGACGTTCGTGTCGCAGCTGAAGGCCGCCGGGTACCGCACCGCGATGATCGGCAAGTGGCACATGGGCGACGGCCCCGGCCACGACCCGCAGCACTTCGACTACTGGGACGTGTTCATCGAACAGGGCGAGTACGTCGACCCGCAGCTGCTGTCCCGCGACGGCCTGCGGACCGTCCCCGGGTACGCCACCGACATCGTCACCGACCTCGCCCTGAACTGGCTCTCCGGCCTGCCGTCCGGCGATCCGTGGTGCGTGCTGATCTACCACAAGGCGCCGCACCGGCCATGGATCCCACCCGCGGACGTGTCCCGGGAGCCGCTGCGGGTCCCCGACACGTTCTTCGACGACTACGCCACCCGCTCCTCGTCGGTGCGCCGCGCCACCATGCGCATCGCCGAGCACCTCACCCTGGAGGACCTCAAGGAGCCGCCGCCGCCCGGACTGTCCTATGAGGACGAGGCGCTGTGGAAGTTCCAGCGGTTCATGGAGGACTACCTCGCCTGCGTGCGGTCGATCGACGACAACGTCGGCCGGGTCGTCGACTGGCTGCGCGATCGGGACCTGTTCGCCGACACGCTGTTCATGTACGCCTCCGACCAGGGTTTCTTCCTCGGCGAGCACGGCTGGTTCGACAAGCGGCTGATGTTCGAGGAGTCGCTGCGGATGCCGCTCGTGCTCAGCTATCCGCGTCGGCTGCCGGCGGGCCGGGTCTTCACCGACATGGTCACCAACGTCGACTGGGCGCAGAGCATCCTCGATGCCGCCGGGGTCGCGCACCACCCGCGGATGCAGGGCCGCAGCTTCTGGCCCGACCTGCTCGACGCGCCCGCCGAGCCACCCGCCGCCGGGGTCTACTACCGCTACTGGGAGCACGACGACGTGTTCCACAAGGCGCCCGCGCATTACGGGTACCGGACGTCGCGGTACAAGCTCATCTACTACTACAACGACGGCCTCGGCATCCCCGGGACCGGTCCTGGCACCTACCCGCCGGAGTGGGAGCTCTACGACCTGGTCGCCGACCCCGCCGAGGTCCGCAACGTCTACCACGACCCCGCGTACGCGCAGGTCCGTGCCGAGCTGACCACCGCGATGTGGCTGGAGCAGGCCCGCCTGCACGATTCGCCGCACCACAGCCAGCCGCGCCCGCCGGGGGTGTGACGATGACGCACTGCTGCCAGCCCGCGTTTCCTTCCCGCGGCCTGCTGCCGGCCGGCCACAGTGGAGGTTCGCACGGGGTCGAGCAGGCGCACGTGCCGGCGCAGACGTTCGCGATGGGCGACGCGCACGGCGACGGCGCCCGCCCCGACGGCGAGGGCCCCGTCCACGACGTGCACCTGGATGCGTTCAGCATCGACGCGACCACCGTCACCGTCGCCGACTTCGCTGCCTTCGTGGATGCCACCGGCTACCGCACCACCGCTTCGGCCGAGGGCTGGTCGGCAGTCTTCCACCTGTTCGTCAGCGCCGACGCCGACATCGTCGGCTCGGCCCCGGCGACCCCGTGGTGGCTCGGCGTCCGCGGCGCCGACTGGGCGCACCCCGACGGCCCCGGCTCCACCGCCCGCCCCGACCACCCGGTCGTCCATGTCAGCTGGCACGACGCGCAGGCGTACTGCACCTGGGCCGGCCGCCGCCTGCCGACGGAGGCCGAGTGGGAGTGCGCCGCCCGCGGCGGCCTGGCCGGCGAGCGTTACCCGTGGGGCTCCACGGTGGACACCGCCGACTGGCCGTGCAACATCTGGCAGGGCGAGTTCCCGGTCCGCAACACCGCCGAGGACGGCTACAAGGGGACCGCGCCCGTGCGCACCTACCGCCCCAACGGCTACGGCCTGTGGCAGGCCGTCGGCAACGTCTGGGAGTGGTGCGCCGACTGGTTCGCCGCCGACTACTACCGCCACTCGCCGCCGCACGCCCCGATCGGTCCGCTGGACGGTGTCACGAAGGTCCTACGCGGCGGCTCGTACCTGTGCCACGACTCCTACTGCAACCGCTACCGCAACGCCGCCCGCTCCAGCAACACCCCCGACTCGTCCATGGGCAACGCCGGCTTCCGCACGGTGGCCCTGGCCGGCTGAGGCGGCCGTCAGCTGGTGAGGCCCAGCGCGCCCGTACGCAGGACGTCGTCGGCGGAGCGCAGCAGCCGCTGGCAGAGGTCGGACTCCTCGGCCCAGCCCTGCCAGACGTCGTCGTCATCGGCGATGCGGGCGGTGAGACCCTCGAACGAGCGGTCCTCCACCGGCGTCCCGGTGATCCAGTCCACGACCGGTGCGTCGCCGGCCGCGGGGTCGCCGGTGCGCAGCACGTACCCGAGCGCCACCGCCTCGGCCCGCAGCCGGTGCGCGGAGACGATGCAGCCGGGCCCGCCGAAGAGCACGCCGGGCAGCGGCCGTGGCAGCACGACGACGCCCTCCCCGCACGCGGCGAGCAGGTGGTCGAACGCCGTCCCGCGGTCGGTCAGTGTGTCGTACGCCTGGTAGAGGTCCGGCCCGTAGGGCGGGTCCTCGTCGGGTGCCGTGCCGCGGACCGCGACGTGCCGGGCGAACCAGTCCAGGCGGTCGACCCGCCGGGCGTGCGAGGAGTACGACCCCATCGACGCGCCGAGCAGACACGGGTCCGTCCCAGGTGGCAGCGGCGGCTCGATCTCCGCGGCCGACCGTGGCTCCCGGTGCGGGGGCAGTCCGTGCCGCTCCAGCGTCGCGTTGACCTCGTCCAGGAACCGCTGCCGCTCCTGCAGCGGCCAGAACGTCTCATCGCACAGGAACAGCCCGACGCCGACATCGAAGCCCACGCCAGAATCCTAGAGTCATGGCTTGTTGAGCAGTTCGATGAGCTGGGCGGCGTTGCGTTGGGAGTTGTCGGCGCAGCAGTTGTTCAGCAGCACGTGGGTCTCGTCGGTCTGCGCGGCCAGTTCGCGCAGCTTCGAGGCCCAGTCGGCCAGTTCTTGCTCGGAGTACCGGTAGGCGAACTTCTCGTCAATCTCGGTGCTGGTCCAGTGGTCGCTGCGGCCGTGGAAGCGCACGACCGCGAGATCCGACGTGGCCGCGACGACCGGCGGGACCGACGAGCGGTGGCCCTGCGGCATGTCGACCGCGACGTAGGGGATGTCGTGGTCGCGCAGGAACCGCAGCGTCTCCTGCCCGGTGTCGCCGTCGAACCAGGACGCGTGCCGGAACTCCACCGCCACCCGCAGCGGCCGGCAGCGGGCCACGATGTCGAGCAGCGTCTGCCTGCTGGCCGCGCGGGCGGTGAACCACGGCGGGAACTGGAACAGCACGACGCCCAGTTTGCCGGCCCGCACCAGGGGGGCCAGCGCGGTCAGGAACCGGGTCCACACCTCCTCGTAGGTGTGCGGCGGCAGGTCGTCGGGGTACAGGCGCGGCTTGCCGGAGTCCGGGCGCAGGTCCTTCGGCAACGTGCTGGCCCTGATCGGGTGGCCGGTCAGCAGGCCGAACGCCTTGATGTTGAACGTGAAGGCCGCCGGGGTGCGCTGCGCCCACAGCACGGTGTTCCGCTCGGCGGGCAGCGCGTAGTAGGTCGAGTCGACCTCCACGATCGGGAACTGGGTGGCGTAGTAGGCCAGCCGCCGCTCCGGGCTGTTCGCGTCGGGCGGGTACCAGCCCGACTCGAGCAGCGTCTTGTGGGTCCACGAGGCGGTACCCACCTTGATCTCGCCCATGACTGCACTGCGTCCCCGCAGCGGCGGCCGGTAAACCGTCAGGAGGCCAGCGCGTAAGTGCGCACGTAGTCGAAGCGGGCGGTGGCGCCGGTGGCGTTCATCGAGACGAGGCCGATGCGCAGGGCGCCGGCGTGGGGCAGTGACCAGGTGCCGCCCCAGGTCCAGTTGACGCCGTCGGTGCTGGAGGCCATGCGTACGTCGTGCTCGTTGTTGCCGGTGTCGGCGCGGTACACCAGGCGCAGCCAGGTGGTCGTGGCGGGTGGGCCGCCGAACATCGGACCGGCGGCCACGGCGGTCGGCGGGGTGGTCGTGGGGCGTTCGGCCTCCTTGCCGAACTCCGTCACGTGCAGGACCGTGCCGCCGCCCCAGGCGAGGGGCAGGACCGTGTGGGTCAGCTTGAGGAAGCGGTTGTCGTTCTCGTACAGGACCAGGCCCGCCTGCTGGTTGCCGACGGTGCCGTCGAACTGCAGCTTGGTCTCCACGACGAAGTCGCCGGCGGGGGCGTCGCGCAGCAGGACCGACGCGGTGTTCGTGCCCAGCGCCAGCTCGGCCGCCTGGGTCGGCCACACCAGCTGGCCGCCGGAGACGGTCGCGGCGGCGGCGCGCAGCCACGTCCAGCCAGAGGTGCCGGTGGTGAACTCGTCGGAGTACGCCGGCAGCTGGGCGCCGAGGACCGGGTTCGGCACGCGGGGCGGCGGCAGCGGATACAGCGGCGCCGCCCCCACGTTGTCGGCGGCCGCGACCCCATCCGTCGACGCGGCACCGACACGGCCGCTCGCAGGGGCGCCGGCGGGCAGCGTGACCGTCACGGTCGAGACGGCGTCGCGGAGGCGGTCGGCGGTCACCCACGTGACGAGGGTGCTGCCGCGCCGCTCGGCGGCGACGTTGTGCCACGAGTCGTAGTCGAAGGACGCCGGGAGCGGACTGCTCGCGGACGTGGTCACGCCGGCGACGGTGACGTCGACGACGAGGCGCTGCTGGGCCCGGTTGATCCAGGCGACGATGCGGTTGTCCGGGTCGGCCTGGGTGATGACGAGCCCGACCGCGCCGGCCGTGTTCGCCGCGCCGAGGCGCAGGTCGCCTTCGACGCGCACGTTGCCGCTGACCGCGGCGGTCGACAGCGACGTACCAGTGACCGATGTGGACACATAGCCGCCGGAGTCGGGGTCGGTGGCCAGGGGCCAGGTGGTGCCCCAGCCGGTGAGGTCGGCGTTGAAGGTGCTGCCGACCGTCCACGTGCTGACCGGCGCCGGTTGCGCACCGGTCGACGGGCCGGCACCTGCCCGGACCACCGGCCAGCCGTCGATCCAGTCGAGCCGGTCCAGCATCAGCGGGCGGCGGCTGAGGTTGCTGATCGTGCCGCCCCACGGGTTCGTCACCGGACCGAACTCCGGGTTCGCCGACGGGATCGCGTGGTACACCAGCCAGTCCTGACCGGACAGGTCGGTCTGGATCGCGTTGTGCCCGGGGCCGACCCAGCCGTTGCCGTTCGCGGCCACGACGATGCCGTCCTTGCTCGTCAGGTCCATCAGGTTGCGGCCGCTGGGGGTGGTGAACGGGCCGAGCGGGCTGCTGGCCCGTCCCACCTTGACCGTGTAGCCGCTGAACGCGCCGTCGCAGCAGCCGGCGTCGGAGTAGAAGAGGTAGTACATGCCGTCGCGGCGGACCAGGAACCCGCCCTCCATCCGCCGGCCCCGGGCGACCTGCGTGACGGTGCCGGTGAGCGCGGTGGCGGTGGCGTTCATCCGGGACACGCAGATGGTGTCGTAGCTGCCCCAGTAGAGGTAGTGCGCGCCGGTGCCGATGTCGGTGTACATGGCCTGGTCGATGCTGCCGCTCGGGCAGCCGCTGCCGACGAGGTCGCCGGGGACGATCCGCCCGTGATCCGTCCACGGCCCGGTCGGCGTCGGCGCGGTCACGAGCGCGATCCCGCCGGTCGACATCGAGTAGGTGAGGTGATAGCTGCCGTCGACGTACCGGATGTCGGGCGCCCACGGCCGGGTCCCGGCCGGCCACCACGACGGCTTGCCGGTGACCGGGTAGACGTCGCCGACGTAGGTCCACGTGACCAGGTCGGGGGAGCGCAGCACCGGCAGGATGTGCTCGGCCGTGTCGCCAGCGCTGACCCGGATCGGGTTGGTGGTGCCGTAGGCGTACCAGAGCCCGTCCTTGCCTCGGATCATCGCCGGGTCCGGGAACGTGTCGACCACGCCGGCGCTCACCGGGTTCGTGTAGGTCGCGGGCGCGGCCGCCGCGGCGGGTGCGGCGGGTGCGGCGGCGGGAGCGACGAGGGTCGCGGCGGCGCTCAACAGGGCGCAGAACATGGCGATGCGGCGCATGGCTGGTCTCCTCCATGGCGGGTTCGGGAGCCGTGCCGGCGACGCTATGGCTTAAGGATTTCTCCGTCGAGGGGCCGTCATATTGGGATTGGTCACTGCGACGCGGGTCACTTCGCGCGCAGCTGCGTCCGGGCCCACGCGGGTGCCGGGTTGACCCGAGCCGCAAGACCGGCGACGACGGTCGGGACGGTCTCGTTGCCGTCGGCGATCGCCCGCACGGCCGCGGCACCCTCGGGGTCGCGCCAGATGTTCACCCACTTCGCATGCCGCGCCCGCCCGAGCAAGCTCAGTCGCAGCCGCAGGCAGAACGGGCACCCGGGCCGCCAGTACACGATCGGCAGTCCCGACGCCTGCGCCTCGGCGGCCGGTGTGTGCCGCGGGTAGATCAGCGGCGAATACCCGAACGCCGCCGCCAGGAACACCACCGCGACCACCGCCCCCGCCACCGGCGACCCGTCCGAGGCCAGGACGACCCCCAGCACCCCGGCGAGCACGACGAACATCAGCGACACCTGCCACAACCGCATCACGGGCCCACCGTAACGGTGCGGAGCGAAAGCCTCCACGGTGGATGTGCACGCCTACACAGAGTGACAGAATGTTCGCGTGATCGACCGGCGGGTGCCGACCCCGGAGCCGGGGCAGCGGGTGTGGCGCTGCCGCGACTGCGACTGGGTCGTCGTGAGCTTCGAACGCCCACAGCGATGCCCCGACCACCCGTTCAGGGACCTGGAGCCGGACCAGTAGCCGCCGGCAGCCGGCTGGCGAGCACCAGCAGCCCGCCGTAGGCGCGTGCGCTAGCGACCGCCGCGCGGTACATCAGCGCCGCCGCCATCAGCCCGGCGACCACCGCGACGAGCGCGGCCGGCCGGTGCTGCGGCCCCAGACGCACCGCGGCCACCACCGTCACCAGCAGCATCACGAACACCATCGAGCAGTACAGGTCCAGCCGGGTGCGCTGGTCGTCGTGCTCCTCCCGGACCGAGGCCGGCAGGTCGTCGAAGCGGCGCCGGATGAAGCTCTCGACCTCGGTCTCGCCGGTCTCGTCCTCGTGCCGGCGCAGGATGTTGCCCAGCCGGGTCGGCAGCATCCGGCCCGCGGCGGGGAAGTCCCGCAGCTGCTTCTCGACGTTGACCCGCCGCCGCAGCAACTCCGGCGGCGCCCATTCCCGCCACCGCGGCCCGGCGTCCTCGACGGTGGCGGCCTCTTGGGTGCTGAGCGTCCCGGCGGGGCGGGTCTCCAGGACCCGGGCGCCGATCGCGTCGATGACGTTCGGGGTCATCTCCGTCGCGACGCCCCGGGCGAGTAGGTCCTGGTTGAGCTCGCGCAGCCGCTGCTCGGCGCCGGCCCACGCGGCGGCCGTCAGCACCTTGTGCCGGTGGCGCAGGCCCGCCTGCCGGCGGCGGTGCCGTTCGCAGCGCCACTGCGCGATCCGTTCCACGATCACGTTGGTGCCCCAGTAGCCCTCCAGGACGCGGATCGCCTCGAAGGAGAACGCCTGCGTCACCATGGTCAGCACGATGACGGCCGCGACGAGCAGCAGCGCCCCGCCGAGAGACACGTGCGCCATCGCTCTCAGGGCCTGGAGTGCAGGGGCGTCCCGGGTGCCGTCGAGGGCGGCGCCGAGCTCGATCACGTAGGTGAGGAGCAGGATCAGCGCCGCCGCGGGCAGCCAGGCGCTCAGCGCAAGCTGGTCCAGGACGCGGGCGATGAACTGCGACAGGGTCTCGGCGGCCTTGCCCGACCCAGCGGCCGCCTCCGCGGCCTCCTCCTTCGCCATCGGGTCAGTCTGCGCAACGCGCCGCTGGGAACGGCGTGGCGACACGCGGTCAGCGGGCCACGATGTTGCCGCGTTCGTCGACGACCTTGTCGCTCCAGTAGCGGTCCCACTCGTCATCGACGTACTTCGGGACCTTGCCGGCCGGGTAGGGCACGTAGCCGGCCGGCGGGTCGGCGCCGTCGCGGACGCAGGTGCGGCCGGTGGCGTTGCCGACGGCCTTCACCGGGTGCTCGCCGGAGCCGCAGATCCGCTCCTTGAACGAGCACCCGGCCGCGGTGGTCAGGACCGCGGCGAGCAGGACGACGAGCAGGCGGTGAGGCATACCCTCAGTGTGGGCCCACCGGGGCGTCGCCGCGCAGCGTGATGCGGTGCATGACGCGGTGGGCAGTGCCGTAGTCGCGGTTGGCGTAGTGCGCGGTGCTGCGGTTGTCCCACATCGCCACGTCGCCGGCCCGCCAGCGGTGCCGCACGATGTGCTCCGGCTTCGTCAGGTGCGCGTAGAGCAGGTCCAGGATGCCGCGGCTTTCGGCCTCGGAGACGCCGACGATGTGCGAGGTGAAGCCGGGGTTGACGAACAGGCCGCGCCGGCCGGTCTCCGGATGGACCCGCACGACCGGGTGCTCGACCGGGTCGAGGCGGGTGACGACCTCGCCGTCCCAGACGCTGCCTTTGCCGCCGCGGCGCTGGGCGAGGTAGTAGCCGAACTCGCGGTTGCCGTCGTGCACCGCGGTGAGCTGGTCGGCGAGGGCTCGTACCGGCGCGGACAGCGACTCGTAGGCGAGCTGGCTGTCCGCCCAGTTGGTGTCGCCGCCGGACGGTGGCAGCACCACCGCGCGCAGGATCGAGCCGAGTGGCGGGCGGGGCATGAAGGTCACGTCGGTGTGCCACACGTCGGCGAAGCCGTTGTCGGCGCTGTCGAGGGCGTACACCTCGGGGTGGGCCTCGTCGACGCCGCCGACGACGGGGTGTGACGCGGTCAGCTCGCCGAGGCGCCGGCCGAGGCGCACCTGGCCGTCGTCGTCGAGCTGCTGCCCGCCGAAGAACAGCACCTTGTGCTCGACCAGCGCGGCCCTGACGTCGGCGAGCTCGTCGTCGGTGGCGCGGTCCAGGTCGATGTCGTGGACGTCGGCGCCGAAGTGCGGGCCGAGATGGTCGAGCTTCATCGTGGCTCCTTTCCCGCCGCCGCGTCGCGGACGGCGTGGCCGATGGTGGCGCGCAGCGCGGCGTAGGCGGGCAGGCCCCGCAGCTCGTCGGGTTCGACGCCGGTGCGGGGCAGGTCGATGTCCAGGTCGAGGGCGACCTGCCCGGGGCGGCTGGTGAGCACGACGACGCGGCTGCCGAGGAACACGGCCTCGTCGACGCTGTGGGTGACGAAGACGCAGGTGCGGCCGGTCTCCGCCGTGACCTGCCGCAGGTCCTCCTGCAGCCGCTCCCTCGTGAGCGCGTCCAGGGCGGCGAACGGCTCGTCCAGCAGCAGCAGCGGATTCGGTACCGCCAAAGCGCGGGCGATCGCGACCCGCTGCTGCTGCCCGCCGGAGATCTGCCACACGCGCCGCTCGGCGACGTCGTGCAACCCGACCCGTTCGAGGAGTTCCGGCACCCGCGCGGCGCGTTCCTCGCGGGACACGCCCGCGTAGCGCAGGGCGAGGGCGACGTTGCCGCCGACGGTCTTCCACGGCAGCAGGCGCGGCTGCTGGAAGACCAGCCCGGCGCCGCGCCCCGGCTCGGGGACGCGGCCGCCGGTGCGCACGGTGCCGGTGGTGGGCTGCTCGAAGCCGGCGATCAGCCGCAGCAGCGTGCTCTTGCCGCAGCCGGACGCGCCGACCAGCACCAGGAAGGCGCCGGCCGGCACGGACAGGTCTATCGGGCCGACCGCGACGACCGCACCGTAGCGGTGCTCGACGCCGGTGACGGTGACGGCCGAGGTCTCAGGACTGGAGGACACCCGGGAGGCCCTTGGTGTAGATGGCCTTCTCGACGGTGGCGAGGTCCGGCACCGCGTCGATCTTCTTCTGCGCCTTGAGGAACTCGGCCGCGGCGAGGAGGTTCTTGGCAAGGTCGCCGACCTTCTCGGGGGTGCCGAGCCAGGTGCTGCTGGCGATGTCCGCGGGCTTGAGGAACACGCCCTGGCTGAGCTGGTGCTTGGCGTCCTCGGTGCTGATGTTGAGTTCCTTGCCGACGGCCGTGGCCGCGGCGGTGGGGTCGTTGGCGATGATGTCGAGGGCCTTCGCCTCCACCTTGCGCCACGCGTCGACGGCGTCGGGGTGCGCGGTCGCGAACGCGGTCGACACGACGCCGAGGTCCAGCGTCGGCTTGCCCGCGGTGGCCAGCTCGCGGCTGGTGACGAGGACCTTGCCGGTCTTCTTCAGCTCGTCGAGGGACGGCAGCCAGGTGTAGGCGGCGTCGAGGTCGCCGCGGGTCCAGGCGGCCTGGATGTCCTGCGGCTCCAGGTCCACGATGGTCAGTTCGGACTCCTTGACGCCGGCTTTGTCCAGCGCGGCGAGCAGGCTGTAGTGCGCGGTCGAGGCGAACGGCGTGCCGACCTTCTTGCCCCGCAGGTCCGTGACGGCGTTGACGTTCGAGCCGTTGCGGGCGACGAGGGCCTCGTTGTCGCCGGCGACGTCGAGGACGAACGCGACCTGGTAGGGGATGTTCAGCGGCGCCGAGAGCCCGCGGGCGACGGGGCTGGAGCCGATGGCGGCGATGTCGACGCTCTTGGCGACGAACGCGGTGTTGATGCTCGCGCCCGAGTCGAACTTCGTCCAGGTGATCTTGTAGTCGGGCAGCGCCTTTTCGAGGAGGCCCTGGTTCTTGACGATGAGGTCGCCGCTGGGGAACGCCTGGTACGCGATCCGGATGGTCTTCTGCTCCGAGCTGCTGTTGCCGCTGGCGGCGCCATCACCGCACGCGGCCAGGAACAAGGCGGCGACGGCGATCAGGCTCTTGAGTCTCACGGGTGTCCTATTCAGAGGGGGTTTCAGGCGCGTCCGCGCCAGGGGATGAGGCGGGTCTCGGCCTGACGCAGCACCGCGTCGATGGCGAGTCCGGACAGTCCGATGGCGAACAGGCCGAGCACGACGACGTCGGTCTGCGAGTACCGCTGTGCGTCGCGGACCATGCCGCCGATGCCGGGTACGCCGTTGATGGTCTCGGCGGCCACGACGGAGGAGTACGCGATGCCGACTGCCAGGCGGATCCCGGTGAAGATCTCGGGCAGCGCGTGGGGCAGTACCACGTCGCGGGTCACCTGCCAGCGTTTCGCGCCGAGGGCGCGGGTCGCTTCGACCAGGGCGGTGGGCGCGTTGTGCACGGCGGCGGCGGTGGCCACGGCGACCGGTGGCAGCGCGGCGATCGACAGCAGCCACAGCTTGGGCGTCTCGTCGATGCCGAACCAGATGATGAAGAGGCTGAAGTACGCCAGGGGCGGCAGCGCCCGCACGAACGTGACGACCGGTTCGGCGACGACGCGGATCCAGCCGACGGTGCCCATCACCACGCCGGCGATCAGGCCGCCGGCGACGCCGATCGCGGAGCCGATGAGGATGCGGCGCAGGCTGACGCCGAGGTGCTCGATGAGCAGGTGGCCGCTGTAGCCGCGGGTGCCGTCGTGGACGCTGGAGGTCTGGATCAGCCGGTGCCACACGGCGGCGGGGGAGGGGATGAACGTCGGGTTGTCCATGACGGTGGCGGTGACCTGCCACAGCACCCCGAGCACGACGATGGCCACCACCCGCAACCCGATCCGGCGGCCCCACTCGGCGTTCACAGCGCTCCCTACTTCATTTGGACGGGCATTGCAGAAGTCTGCAATTCCTATCGTAAAAGTAGAGAAGAAGCAAGTGGGGCCGCCGTTGCTCACCTGCCCTGCAGCACCGCTCCGACGATGCGCTGGGAACGCAGCGGCTGGTCGGTGCCGCCCATGTGCAGGGTGTTGACGGAGTAGACCAGCCGCATGGACAGGTCCCGGGTCGCGGCCATCGCGTTGTTGTAGCCGGGCCGGTCGCCGCTCTTGCCCCACACCGTCAACGACGGCAGGTCCAGCAGCTTCGTGAGCCCGGCGCTGTAGACGGCGTCCTGGTCGTCGGCGGGGTCGTCGTTGCCGTCGTACAGTTTCACCCCGGCCGGCACGGTGAACATCTCCGACAGCTGCGGCTCCGGCACCAGGTGCCCGCTGAACAGCGCCACCAGGAACCGGTCCAGGTCCGGCGCGGTCGAGATGATCGACGCCGCCGACCACTGCAGCGACGTGTCGGCGCGGGTCACGTCGACCCAACCGGCATCGGTGGCCTCATAGCCGTGCGCGTGCGGGCCGCGCACCTCGTCGTCCCGGCCGGGCGCGGTGGTGCCGCGCAGGCCGAGCCGGTCGACGATGCGCCGCTGGATCTGCGACTCCCAGCTGCGGCCGGTGACCTTCTCGATGAGCAGCCCGGCGACGATGTAGTCGACGTTGCCGTACCGCTGCTTCGTGCCGGGCGCGAACGCCAGGGGCTCCGCGGTGTCGATCTGGCTGCCCTTCGCCCAGCGGTCGTAGCGGTGGGCGAGGAACCATTCCGTCTGCTTGTTCGGCACCGGGACGTGGTTGATGCCGCTGGTGTACGTGAGCACCTGCCGCACCGTGATCGGCGCGGTCCCGGCGGGCAGGAGGTCGGGCAGGTAGTGCTGCACGGTCTGGTCCAGGTCGAGCTTCCCCTCCGCGGCGAGCTGCAGCGCGACCACGGCGGTGAACGTCTTGGTCATGCTGCCGATGCGGAAGCGCCCGTCGATCGGGACCGTCCGTCCACTGTGGACATCGGCCACGCCGGCCGTGCCCTGGCGGCATCCGTTGGCGTCGTTGACCAGCAGGAGTGCCCCGGACGCCTCCTCGTCTGGCAGCCCGGCGAGGGCGTCGCGCAGCGGGGTCCCGTCCGCCACGGTCGTGCAGCGCTGCCGGCCCGCCTCCCCGGCATGCGCGGTGCCGGCCGTTCCGATGACGAGCGCTGCCGCGACCAGGGCGGCACTGAGTTTGCGCAAAGCGGACACCTCCAGCGATAGGTGGAAATTGGTTACTTCCACCCTGTCGCCGGCTGTCCCGCACGGGCATCCGGGGTTTACCTCCGCGGGTCCCCGAGAACCGCCCCTGAGAAGCCGTCAGGGTCTTCCACCCACGGCAGGTGGCTCGCGCCCGCCAGGATCACCCGGCGCACGTCCGGCAGCGCCGCCGCGAGGGAGTCCACCGCCCACCGGGGGCGCAGGTCCAGCTCGCCGTCGATGATGAGCACCGGCACCCGCAGGTCCCGGCACTGCGCGGCGAGGTCCGTCTCCCGCAGCCGCCGCGCGATCTCGGCGTTGAGGGTGGCGTTGCACTCACCGTTGATGTCGAACCACGGCGTCGCCATCGCCTCGGCGTGCGCCGTGGCCCGCTCCCGGTCGGGGAACTCGGCGGTCCACTGCCGCACCACTGAAGCCCGGTCGTGGCCGCGCGGCAGGTCCCGGACGCGTTCCCGGAACGCGGGCTTCCAGGTGTCCTCGTCGTCGATGCCGGTGCCGGCCACGTACACCAGGCGCCGCACGCGATCCGGGTGCCGCAGCGTGTATTCGAGGGCCAGATGCGCGCCCCACGAGTGCCCGAGCAGCGTGGCAGGCCCGTCCAGCACCGCGTCGAGGTCCTTGATGCTGCGGTCCAAGGTGTACGGCCCGCTGTTCTGGGACCGGCCGCACCCGCGCTGGTCCCAGCGGACGGTGCGGTAGTGGCCGGCGAACATCGTGGCGAGGTCGCCGGCCATGTCCCACAGGCCCGGGCCGCCGTGGACAAACACCAGTGGCGGCCCCTCGCCGCCGACCTCCGTCCACAGTCGACACCCGTCGTCGGTCAGCACGTGGCGGCCTCCGCGATCTCCTCAGGCGGCAGGGTCGCGTCGACGGACACCAGCAGCTCCAGCGACCGGTAGTGCTCGAGGATCGGGGCGGCATTCGAACGGAAGCTCTGGAGCCTGGCGGTGATGTGCCACTCGGCGTCGTCGTCGCGCTGGAACACCTCGCCGCCGCAGCGGTCGCAGCGGGCCGGGGCGGGCTCGACGTGCCACACCTTGCCGCAGCCGCGGCAGACGCGCCGCCCGGTTACCCGGCGCAGCACCTCACCGTCGGACAGGACGAGGTCGACGACCCGGTCCAGGGGCGTGCCGCGACCGGCGAGCGCCTCGGTCAGCATCTCGGCCTGGACCGCGGTGTGCGGGAAGCCGTCCAGGACGAAGCCGGGGCCGTCGAGGTGGGTCAGGAGCACCGGCAGCATCACCTCGTCCGGGACGAGTTCGCCCGCGTCCATGAACCGGCCGAACTCGACCGACGCCGGACTCTGGGCGCGGAACTCCGTCTGGAAGACCGTGTACATGCTGACCATGGGCACGCCGAGGCGCCCGGCGATCAGCTCCACGACCCTCCACCGGTCGACGGGCGGCAGGCCCAGGACGGCCAGGCGCCTCATCGTGGGAGCGCCCGCAGCGCGTCGAGCGTCGCCGGCCACGGGAACGGCGGCGGTGGGGTCGTCGTGTCGCTGTCCAGCGGCGGCACCGACGCCGGGTCGAACAGGACCATCACGCCCCACCCGCGCAAGGTTCGCAGGCTGGTCTTGAACGCCGGATGGTTGGACAGTCCGACGTTCGGCGTGGGTACGACGATGACCGGCCTGCCCAGCCCGATCCCCTCGTTGAGCAGTCCCAGGGCCAGGGTGTCACTGATCCCGGCGACGAGCTTGTTGACCGTGTTGAACGTGGCCGGCGCGACCACGAACGCGTCCGCGGGCGGCAGCACGTCAGGCTCGTCGGGCTCCTTGTACCGCGACCGCACCGGATACCCGGTCTGTGCTTCGAGGACCCCGGCGTCGAGGAACTTCAGGCCGTCCGGGGTCGCGACGACGCACACCACCCACCCGTCCTGCTGGGCGGAGGCGACGAAGTCGGGCAGGTCCGCGGCGGGGCGGCCACCGCAGGCAACGACGTACAACACCGGCATGCGGCACAGGCTAACCGCCGGGGCACTCGTAGGCGCAGACGGTGACCGGCACCGGGATCTCGTGGTCGCCCGGCACGTGCCCGATGAGCGGGGTGCTCGCCCTGGAACTCACCACGGCCAAGACGATGAACAGCAGCGGGGCGGCGACGAGCGCGCCGACGAAGTGCCGGCCCCAGCCGGGCTCGTCGGCGGCCTTCGCGAGGGCGATGCCCAGCATCGGCAGCGCCACCGACGCCGCCATGCCCACGATGAACAGCGTGTCGGTGGTCGCCCCGAACGCCTCCGCCGCCGCACGGGTCGGCAGCCAGATCAGCGTGGTCCGGCGGACCAGCGCCACGATGATCAGGAACGGGGCGCCGTACATCGTGGTGTAGAACAGCACTCCCAGGCCGGCGCGTTTCATCGGGCGACTGCCGAGTACAGCGCGACAATGAAGACGGCGACGAGCACCGTCGCGAGCGCGGACAGCGTGCCGGCCAGCGCCGCCGGGATGCGCAGCAGGGACGTGACGGCCGTCACCGTCATGAGGACCACCAGTAGCGGCACGCCCACCAGCACCACGATCGCCGGCAGGAAATCCATCGACGACCAGCCGCAGCCGCCGGAGCCGCAGTCGATGTCCGTCGCATCCGGCCCGTCGGGCAGCGACCAGTCCGCGACGGCGAACGCCGCGACCGGGGTCAGGAACCAGCCGACGGCGACCAGCAGGCTCGCCCCATACGGCGCGCGGGTCTCTTCCATGCCGCGATTCTCGCGGTCGCCGGCCGCGGGGGCATCGGGGTTCGTACTCAGTTGCGTCCTAAGTACGGTGCGTGGTGGCGTACCATTCGGCGTTCGGGTCCCGCGGCTGGGGGGTTGTTCGTGCAGGGTCAGGTCCGGTTCGCCGTCGACCTCGGCACCTCCAACACGGTGGCCGTCGTCGACCGGGGCGACGGCACGCCCCGCCCGCTGCTGTTCGACGGCAACCCGCTGCTGCCGTCCGCGGTGTTCGCCGACGCGTCGGGCACCGTGTTCGTCGGGCGCGACGCCGAGCGGCACATGGCGACCGACGCGGCCCGCTACGAGCCGAACCCCAAGGGCCACATCGACGAGGGTCTGATCCTTCTCGGTGACCGTGAGGTGCCGGTCGTCGAGCTGCTCGCCGCGATTCTGCGCCGGGTCGCCGCCGAGGCCGCGCAGACCGGCGTCCTGGCCGGCGGCACCACCGTGCTCACCTGCCCCGCCGACTGGGGCCCGCGCCGCCGCGCCGTGCTGCAGGAGGCCGCCGGGGTCGCCGGGCTCGGCCGGGTCACGCTGCTGGACGAGCCGGTCGCCGCCGCCACGTACTGCATGCGGGTCCTCGGCTCCCGGATCGCTCCGGGCCGCAGCGTCGCCGTCTTCGACTTCGGCGGCGGCACCCTGGACGTCACGGTGGCCCAGGCGACGCCGGACGGGCTGCGGGTCCTGGCCACCGGCGGCCTCGACGACCTGGGCGGCACCGACGTCGACGCCGCGCTGGTCGGGCATCTCGGCCAGCAGGTCGCCGCGCACGACGGCGAGCTGTGGCGGCGGCTGCAGCATCCGCAGACCCCGGCCGACTTCCGTGACCGGATGACGTTCTGGTCCGAGGTACGCGCGGCGAAAGAGATGCTGTCCAGGGCCGCCTCGGCGCCGGTGCACGTGCCGGGCGTGGACCAGGCGACCCACCTGACCCGCGAGGAGCTGGACCGGGTCGCGGGGCCCCTGGTGGACCGTGCCGTCGACGAGACCCGCCGTGTGCTGCAGCGGTCCGGTGTACCGGCCGCGCAACTGGACGCGATCCTCCTGGTGGGCGGGTCGAGCCGGCTGCCGCTGGTGGCGAGTCGGCTGCATGCCCGGTTCGGGCTGGCGCCGGTGGTGCCGGAGCAGCCGGAGCTGCCGGTCGCGTACGGGGCGCTGCTGCTGGGCAACACACAGGCCGCGGGCAGCGTTGGTTCGTCGCCGGCGGCGACCGGCTATGGCGCGCCGGTCACGCCGGCGGGCGGGTATCCGGCGTCGGCTTCGTTCCAGGCCTCTGCGCCGCCGGCTCCTTACCAGACCTCAGCGCCGCCGGCCGCGTATCAGCCTTCGGCCCCTCCGGCGGCGTATCAGGCGTCGGCTCCTCCGGCGGCGTATCAGGCCCCCGCGGCGACGTTCCAGGCGTCCGTGCCGCCGGCCGCCTACCAGGCCTCGGCGCCGCCTGCCTATCAGGGCGCAGCTCCTTCGGCGTATCAGGCACCGGCTGCGTATCAGGGGCCGCCGGCCGGGTACGCGGCGCCGGCCGGGTATCCACCACCGGCCGGGTACGCGCCGCAGGAGGGTTACGCACCGCAGCAGCAGCCGGTCGTACCGCAGCAACGCCAGCAACGGCCGTCGGTCATCATCGGCCCAGGCGTGACGATGCAGGGCAACGTCGCCATCTACGGCGACGAAGACCTGATGCCGCAGTACGCCCGCGACGAACCGCACCGGCGCACCCGCGACGAGCCGCCGGAACCGCCCGCCGATCCGCCGGCCCGCGCCCGCCGCAGCGGCTCGGGATTCTCGATCTCCCGCATGTTCTGGCGGCTGCGCCTCATCGCCGTGCCGGTCGTCATCGTCCTGGCGTTGACGCCGTGGGGCCGCGGCCTGCTCAGCGCCGGCCGCGACAAGATCAGCGAGTGGACCGGCAGCCCGTCCGCCACCCCGACCGTCGCGGTCTCCACGTCCACCGGCGCGAGCCCCGCGAAGTCCAGCGCCCCGGCCGCCGCCGGCCCGTCGGTCAAGCTCGTCCCCGACAGCGTCAAGGCCGGCACCTCGGTCAAGGTGACCGGCGCCGGCTTCGACAAGGGCGAACAGGTCGCCATCAAGGTCAACGGCACCCAGAAGATCGTCAAGACCTCCACGGCCGCGGGCGCTGTCGAGTGGAACATGCCGACCGCGACGCTGAAGAAGGGCCCCACCACCGTCGAACTGGTCGGAGCCACCAGCAAACGCTCCGCCAAGGCAACCCTGGAAGTGACCGCCTAGCCCTGCGCACGCCTCCTGCTCGCGCGGCGGCCTCAGCGCATCTTGCTCCGCACCGTGGCGACGTCGGGGTGGCCGAGCTGTTCGAAGATCTCGACCGCGTCGAGCCAGCAGCGGTGTGCTGAGGCGCGGCTTCCGGCGGCGCTGTGCGTGTCGCCGATGTGGTCCAGCACGATGGCCTCCGCGTGCCGGTCGCCCATCCGGCGGAACAGGGCCAGTGCCTCGCCGTAGCACCGGACGGCGTGGTCGTGTTCGCCGAGATGGTGATGGGCGTAGCCGAGACTGTCCCACGTGTTCGCCTGCCCGTAGAGGCTTCCGGCCTGCTGGGTCAGGGCCAGCGCCTGCGTGCAGAGCGCGACGGCCGGCCGGTGCTCACCGAGTTGGCAGTGGTACCAGCCGACGGCGTTGAGTGCCACCGCCTGTTCGAGCGTGGTGCCGGCGGCGCGGTACAGCCGGAGCGACTCGTTGGCGTAGGTCAGCGCGGTGCGCGGATCCCCTTGCCGGTCGAACTGCATGGCGATGTCGAAGTTGGTGTGCGCGCGGCCGGCGTCGTCGCCGAGGCCGTCGAAGAGGTCCAGGGCGCACTGGAGCTGCGCGTGGGCCTCGTCGTAGCGCTGGAGGTTGGACAGCGCGTTGGCGAGGAGGCGGTGCGCCTGGGCCTGCGCGGCCCGGTTCCCGAGGCGGGCGGCCGCGTCGAGGGCTGTCTGCTGCATGGCGGCCCAGTCGTCCCAGTGTCCGCGCCGGTCGAAGTAGGTGGCCAGCGTCCAGGGCAGCTGCCATGCGTGCACGTCGAAGCCGTCGGCCGCCGCGCGGCGCGCCGCGGCGAGCAGGACCGCGTGCTCGGTGGCGAACCAGGCCATGGCGCCGTCCAGGTCGGTGAGGTCGGCCGGGACGACGCCCGGCCCGGCCGGTGCCAACGTCAGCGGATCGCGTTGCGGCGACAGCAGCATGGCCGCGTGGTGGGCCGTGTGCAGGTAGTGGTCGAGCAGCCGGCGCAGGGCCGGCCTGCCCCGCGCCGACGGGTCGGCGACGGCCGTCTCGTAGGCGTGCAGCCGCACCAGGTCATGCATCCGGTACCGGCCGGGCTGGTGCTCCTGCACCAGGTGCGCGCCGATCAGCCGGCGCAGCAGGTGCCGGGTCCGCGCCGGCGGTGTGGCGATGAGGCTGGCCGCGGCGGCCTCGCTGAGGTCGGGGCCGGGCGCGAGGCCGAGCAGGACGAACGCCGTCGCGGCCGGTGGGTCGAGGGCCCGCTGGGAGCAGGACAGGACCGCCCGGAGGTCGACCGTCAACTCTCCCGCGTCGAGCGCGTCCAGGCGGGTTGCGGCGGTGCGCACCTCCGCGGCGAGGGTGGCGAGCGGCAGGTCCGGGTGCAGCGCGGCGCGGGCCGCGAGGATGCCCAGGGCCAGCGGCAGGCCGGCGCAGTGTTCGAGGATGGCGGCGGTCGCCGCCGGGTCCGCGGTGATCCGTTCGGCGCCGACGTGCTGCGCGAGCAGCGTGCGGGCGTCGGCCTCGGGCAGCACG
Organism: Dactylosporangium sp. NPDC049525; assembly: GCF_040676755.1. Lineage (NCBI taxonomy): Bacteria > Bacillati > Actinomycetota > Actinomycetes > Micromonosporales > Micromonosporaceae > Dactylosporangium > Dactylosporangium sp. NPDC049525. Next base: position 202,219 of record NZ_JBFAPO010000010.1, read on the forward strand.
TCCAGTGCCAGCGGCCGGGCGTCGTGCCCGGTGACCAGGCCGGGGAGCTGGGAACGGCTGGTGACGAGGACGGCGCTGGTGGCCGTGCCGGGCAGCAACTGGGCGACGGTGGCGGAGTCCCTGGCGTTGTCCAGCACGACGAGCAGCCGCCGGCCGGCGACGAGGCTGCGGTACAGGCCGGCCCGGGCGTCCGAGTCCACCGGGATCCGTGCCTGCTCGACCCCGAGCGCCTCGAGGAACCTGCGCAGGACGGTGGACGCGTCGACCGGATCGCCGGCCGGGTCGAAGCCGCGAAGGTTGGCGTACAGCTGCCCGTCGGGGAACCGGTCGGTGTTGTCGTTGGCCCATCGCAGCGCGAGCCAGGTCTTGCCGATGCCACCGGCGCCGACAACGGCCGAGATCACCATGGCGGCGGTCTCGTCCGAGCGGGCGTCCATGGACTTGGCGAGTTGGGCCAGCTCGTCGGACCGGCCGATGAACGAGCCCGGCGGGGCCGGCAGTTGGCGCGGCACCTGTAGCGGGGCGGCGCGGGTGCCGGGTCCGGCGCGGCCGGCGGGCGGCGGCGGACCGCTCACGTCCGGGTCGTCGGTGAGGATCTGCCGGTGCAGCCGCCGCAGCGGCGGGCCGGGGTCGGTGCCCAACGCCTCGGCGAGCCGTCGCCGGAGCCGGTCGTAGGTCTCCAGCGCCTCGGCCTGCCGGCCGCTGCGGTACAGCGCGAGGATCAGCTGGCCGGCCAGCCGCTCGTCCCACAGGTACACGCCGGCGGCGGCCGTGAGCGCGTCCAGCACCTCGGTGTGCCGGCCCTGACGCAACGCCAGGTCGTTGCGGTCCAGTTCGGCGGCGAGCCGCAGGCGGTGCAACCCTTCCCGGGTGGCGTTGAACCATGGGGTGTCCAGCGTCGGGAACGCCTCGCCGTGCCACGACGCGAGCGCTTCTGCGAACAGCGCCGCCGCGGCGTCGTCGTCGCTGGACCGCGCCCGGTCGATGAGGCAACGGAACCGGTGCAGGTCCACCGTCATCGGATCGACGCCGAGCACGTAGCCGGCCGGGCCACGCCGGATGTCGGCGCCGCCGGCGTCCGCCAGCGCGCCGCGCAGCCGGGAGAGGTAGCTGTGCAGGGTGCCGCGGGCCCGCTGGGGCGGACAGTCACCCCACACCCGGTCGAGCAGGTGATCGAGCGGCACCGGCCGGTTGGCGTCGATCAGCAACGCGGCCAGGACGTGCCGCTGGCGGGCGGGTCCGACGTCGACGGGGCACCCGTCGATCTCCAGACCGACGTCGCCGAGGACGCGGAAAGCGATCGGCATGCGGATCCGCCTCCCCGATCGTCGTCGCGGTTGCCTGGGTGCGGGGCGGGATGCCCCCACCTGACAACACGCAGCCGCGCCCGTTCCGGTTCGGCCGTGACCAGCGGATTCAATGCCGGTCCAAGGATCGTTCAAACACGCCGGCGCACCGTCGGTGCATGAACGATCGACGGAGGCACCATATGCGCACGACAGGCAGACATCATGACTAGACGCGGCCAGACCTGGCCGGTGATCGTCTCCGCCCTGACCGGCCTTGCCCTCATGACGGCGGTCGAGCCCGCCGCCGCGGCAGTGCCCGGCCGGGGCGGTGCCGCCACGGCGGCAACCACCCGGATGGCCGTCCAGGCGCTCACCGACTTCGACGGCGACGGCCTCGCCGACCTCGTCGTCGGGTCGCCGTTCGAGGAGGTGGACGGTTTCCTCGCCGCGGGCGGCGTCAACATCATCTACGGGACGTCCGGCGGCCTCGACTCGGCCGCGAGCTTCTTCATCAGCCAGAACACGCCGGGCGTCTTCGGCGACGCCGAGCAGAACGACGAGTTCGGCGCCGCCGTCGCGACCGGGGACTTCGACGGCGACGGCTACACCGACCTCGCGATCGGCGTTCCGGGCGAAGACTGGATCGCGATCGACGACGGCTTCGTCCACGTGCTGTACGGCGGGCCCGGCGGGCTGACGACCGCCGGCAGCGAGTACTGGAGCCAGGACAGTCTCGGCATCTACGGCGGCGCCGAGAACTTCGACGGCTTCGGCCAGTCCTTGGCGGCCGCGGACTTTGGCAACGGGTTGCAGGACGACCTCGCGGTCGGCGTTCCGTTGGAGGACGTCGACGGGCAGACCGACGCCGGTGGCGTCAACGTGATCTACGGGACGACGAGCGGGCTGTCCTCGGCCCGCAGCTTCTTCTTCAGCCAGAACACCCCGGGCATGTACGGCGTCGCCGAGTCGTACGACAGGTTCGGCTTCGCGTTGGCCGCCGCCGACTTCGGCGACAGTTCCCACGCCGATCTGGCGATCTCGGTGCCGTACGAGAACAACGCGGCGCTCGACGACGGCGGGGTCCACGTGATCGCCGGCGGGCCGGCCGGGCTCAACGCCGCGGACAGCTTCTTCTGGTGCCAGGACTCCACCGGCGTGGAGGGCACCGCGCAGGACTCGGATCTGTTCGGCTACTCGCTGGCGGCGGCCGACTTCGGTGGCACGTCGTACGCGGATCTCGCCGTGGGGGTGCCGTACGAGGACGAGATCTCCGGGCTCGCCGACGCCGGCGCGGTGAACGTGCTGTACGGGTCGTCCACCGGGCTGACCGCAACCGGCGATCAGCTGTGGAGCCAGTACAGTCTCAGCATCGCCGGTGACGCCGCGATCGGGGACCACTTCGGGTACTCCCTGGCGGCGGCCGACTTCGGCAACGGCTCCTACGACGACCTCGCCATCGGGGTGCCGTCGGAGGATGTGAGCTTGGTGGGCCAGGCCGGCGGCGTGAACGTGATCTACGGATCGTCCACCGGCCTCGACTCCGCCAACAACGCGTTCTGGTCCCAGGCCAGCAGCGGCGTCATCGGGATCGCCGAGGGCGACGACCTCTTCGGGTATTCGCTGGCCGCGGCCGACTTCGGCAACGGCTCCTATGCCGACCTTGCCATCGGGGTGCCGTTCGAGGACTCGGCGGCCACCGACGACGGCTCCGTGAATGTGCTCTACGGTTCGAGCACCGGCCTCGGCACCGCCGACAACCAGTCCTGGTACCAGGGAAGCAGCGGGATTTTCGGTGATCCGTTGGCCCAGGACAGGTTCGGCTTCTCCCTGGCCGCCTCCGCCTAGCGTCCGGACAGCCGGCGTCCGGCATGACGTCGGGCCGGGCCACCGCACTCGTCGTGGTGGCCCGGTCCGGTCGGCTGTCGGCCTCACCGAGGTCATGCAGAAGTCCGTCGACCTTGCTGACCGTCGGCGTTCATGCGTCGTCGATCGGGATCTTGACCAGGAGTGCTGTGCCGTGTCCGACGGGGCTCAGGACCTCCATGTGGCCGCCGAGGGCCTCGATGTGATCCTGCAGGCCGATCAGCCCGGACTGCTCGCCGGGGCAGGCTCCGCCGACACCGTCGTCCTGGATCGAGAGCCGGAAGACCGCGTCCTCCGCCTCGGCGTTGACGTGCACCACCGTTGCGTGGGCATGCTTGGCGGCGTTGGCGAGTGCTTCGGACACGACGTAGTACGCGGCCACCTCGGCGATTTCGGGCAGCCGCCGGTGGATGTGCAGTTGGAGTTCCACCGGGATCTCGCTGCGGCGGGCGAGCGACTTGATCGAGGGGCCGAGCCCGCCCTTGGACATGATCGCCGGGTGGATTCCCCGCGAGACCTCCTGCACGCACGCGAACACGCCGTTCAGGCGCCGCGTCGTCTGTGACAGCTGCTCTTTGTACCTGTTCAGCTCGGACGGCATTGACGCCTCGAGCATGCCCAGGTCGAGGCCGACCGAGACGAGACCTTGCAGTGCGCCATCGTGCAGTTCTCGTTCGAGCTGTCGCCGGACGTGGTCGGCGGCGGTGACGATGCGGGCGCGGGAGGCGGTGAGCTGCGCGCGGCTCCCGGCGTTGGCGATCGCGGTCGCGATCAGGTCGGCGTAGTCGGCCAGGCGCGCTTCGGTGGCGGGCGGGATGGGCTCGGCCGTCAACGACACCACGGCGAGGACGCCCCAGAGACGGCCCTGAACCATGACGGGAGTGCCCACCGCTGAGCGCATCCCCAGCCCGCGCACGGTCGCTGCGGCCGGGCCCGTGGCATCGTCGTGGCTGTTGATCCGGGCCGGACGCCTGGTGCGCAACACCACGCCGACGAGATGGTCCACTTCGAGCGGCACGGACATCGGGTCATTCGGCTCGCCGGGACCCGCGAAGCGGGTGACCGTGCGGTCCGGCTCGTAGCGCATCAGCGCTGTGCGGACCGGCCCGAGGGTCCGGCAGAGTTCCGCCGTTACCGCGTCGAACACGTCGGTCGGTGCGGCGCCACGTGCGACCAGCGTGGCTACCCGCCGCCACGCGGCGTGCTCCTCCATGAGCACGGCAAACCTCTGGCGGCAGGCGGTGGTGATCGCCTCACGGTCACATGCGGCGCACAGCAGGGACTCCAGCAACGGCACCACCCGTTGCCGCAGCCGCTCGCGGGTCTGTTCGGGCAGGTCGGCCGGGACCAGCAGGGTGCCCAGGCGCGTCGCACCGGCACACAGCGGGAACGCGGTCCGCCGCCCGTCCTCGGCAACCGCATCGAGTTCGACTGCCGCGGACCGCAGCTCGAGCACGTGCGCGAGGTGCTGTGCGGTCGGGTCGAGCGCCGTGCGCAGGTCGTGTGCGCACAGCATGCGTTTGGCCAGTTCGGCGGTGAGGTCGGCGTCCTGGCGGTAGTGCGACGCCTCGGTGGCTCGAGCGCGGACCCCGTCGGCAAGGTGGCTGATCACCAGCCCGATGGCGATGAACACCACGACGGTCGGCAGGTCCCGGCGCGCGGTGAAGTCGAACGCCCAGAAGGGCGGGACGTGGAAGTAGTTCAAGGCGATGGCGCTGGCCACCGCTGTCGCGACACCGAGCCCGGCCCCCCACGCCATCGAGACGACCAGGATGCCGCACAGGTAGAGCACGGCCGGGGCGCCCGTTGAAGCGTCTCCCCTGAGGGGGAACAGCACGATGGTCTCCGCCGCGATGAACGCCACGGCGGCCACCAGTCCGAGCCAGATCGGCGGCGGCTTCGGCCTCAGCGGCAACGGAACTCGGTTTACGTGCACCGGCTACCGTCCTTCACCTTGCGTCGGCACGCGATGCCTGCGCGCAAAGCACGGGTTGCTCTCGGCGAGCGGGCCGTCCGGCTATACCGGTGTGCCCGTCGCCTCCGAGCCTACCGACCTGCACCGCCGCGGCGTCGTGCCCGCCGGCGTCATAAGGCGTGTCAGCGCTGCGCCGGCCGCCGTGGCCAGTGACTGGAGTCGGGCCAGGTCCTCATCGGCGACCTGGTGCGGCTGGATCCAGTAGACGCCGATCGCCCCGAGCGGATCGTCGACGCGCATCGGGACGATGACGAGGCTCTTCACGAACGTCGGCCGGTACGCCTCCTGCGGGACCCGCTCGTCGACCCGGATGTCCGGCACGATGGCCGGCTGACGATGGAGGATCGCCCACCCGCTGATGCACTGCTGCACAGGAAACCGCTGGCCCTTCCACAGCGGGCTCACGGCGTCCTCGTCGGCGTAGAAACAATCTCCGTCCTCCAGCAGCACCACGGTGGACCCGTGCGCGTTCACCAAACGCCTGGCGGTGCCACGGATGATGTGTTGACTCTGCTCCAGGTCCTGCACCAGGGCCAGGTCGTCTACTGCGGTGGACAGCAGCTCGAATGCACCCCTCATTGAAATCCGTCCCATCGCGATGTGCACATGCATTGGGTGCACCGGGTGTCCGGGGCTGGGCCGCCTCGAGGTCCATTGAAGTCCCATTGATACGGCCAGGTTGTCCCGCCCCTCGCGAGATGTTTTCATCCTTTCCGGATGATCGTCGCCGGGTCCTCCGCTGCGGGTGAGGCGGCGGTGCGCGGGAACTCCACGCGCACGCTGGTTCCCGCCCCTCGGGAGCTGTTGAGCGCGAGCCGGCCGCCGAGTGCCTCGACGCGGTCCTTGAGGCCGACCAGGCCGGTGCCGCGGGCGAAATCGGCACCGCCGACGCCGTCGTCGCGGACCGCGACGCGCAGGACGGCGTCGGCGGTGTCGGCTTCGACGGTGATCGTGGCGGCCGAGGCGTGCGCGTGCTTGGCCACGTTGGTCAGCGCCTCGGCGACGACGTAGTACGCGCTGACCTCGACCTGCTCGGGCAGTCGCCCCACCGGGTGCATGTCGAGGTCGACCGGGATCGGTGAGCGGCGGGCGAGCGTGCGCAGCGCCGGGCCGAGGCCGCCCTCGGTCAGGATCGCCGGGTGGATGCCGCGGGCGATCTCGCGGAGTTCGTCCAGCGTGCCGGTCGCCTCGGCGACGGCGCGGTCCAGCTCTGCCCGGGACGCGTCGAGCTCGGGCGGCAGTGCCTCCTGTGCCGCGCGCAGTTGCAGCGCCAGGGCGACCAGCCGTTGCTGGGCGCCGTCGTGCAGGTCGCGTTCGATGCGGCGGCGCGTCTGGTCGGCGGTGGCGATGATCCGCGCCCGGGAGGTGGTGAGCTCGGCCCGGCTTTCCGTGTTGGCGATGGCGGTCGCGACGAGCTCGGTGAAGTCGGCCAGCCGTTGCTCGGTGTCCTCAGGGAGCCGTTCGCGCCGCGACCCGACGCCCATGGCGCCCCAGACCCGGCCCTCGACCTCGATCGGGCTGGCGACCATCGAACGGAGTCCGACGTGGCTGACCTCGAGCAGGATCGACGATACCGGCTCGTCCACATCGCGGCGAGCCGCGCGGCCGGTGGCCCGGACCGATGCCATGGACAAGCCGGGTTCGGGTTTGCCGCGGGTCCCCAGTTGGGTGGGCTCGAACCCGTAGCCTCCCATCAGCGTCGCGTCGCCGTCCGGCTCGAACCGTACGATCGCCGTGCCGTCCGCGCCGAAGAGCGCGCCGAGCTCGTCGGCCACCGTGGCGAACACGAGATCCGGCCCCGCGCCGCGGGCGACCAGTGTCGCCACTCGCCGCAGTGCCGCCTGCTCGTCGGCGATCCGGCGGAAATCGGCGTACAGCTGAGCGTTGTCGAGGGAGACGGCGAGTTGGCCGGCGATGAGCTGGACCGCTTCGAGCCGTCCGGTGGTGAAGGCGCCGCGGATGAGTCGATTCTCGAGCAGCAGCACCGCCTGCAGTGCGCCGCGGCTGAGGATGGGCACGGCCAGCAGTGAGCAGCACGTGACGTTGGTGAAGTACGGGTCGCGGGCGAAGCGGTCGTCGCGGGTGGCGTCGCCCACGACCAGCGGCTCACGTGTCCGCTGGGCGTATCGCACCACGGACATCGGCACCTCGTCTTCGTGGCTGGTGCCGCTGACCGGGACGATGTCGCCGCCCGGCGCGGGCAGCAGCCAGTCCTGCCGGTCGTCGCTCCACAACAACAGAAACACGTCGGTGGCGCCGGTCATCGCACCGAGCACGTCGGCTACCCGCGAGTGCAGCCGTTCGATGCTGGTCTCCGAACTCAGCGCTTGCGACGCGGACAGGATGCCGAGCAGATCGAGCGTCCCGGTGGTGACGGCGGCCCGCTGATGGAGCGCGTCACCGGGCTGGGCGGCGCTCTGCCTGGCAGTGACGCTCTGCCCGGCAGCCAGGTCGGGTTGCGGTCGCAGGGTTGGGTACGCCCGGTCGAGTTGGTCGACTTTCGCGGTCGCGCCCCAGACGAGGTACTCCCGGCGGGCTTCGGCAAGCAGGTTGTAGCCGGCGTGTTCGAAGCCGTGGGCGAGGTGGAAACGGGCCGCACGTTCGGTGATCAGGGCCCGATGCCAGGGACGCTGCCGCTGGGCGACCGCGCGTAAGGCGGCGTCGAAGCCGAGGGCGGCATTTCGCAGGTCGCCGATCGCCCAGGCCCGTTCGGCCTCGACCAGTCGCAGCAGGTGCAGGAAGTTCATCGGCGCGTCCGCGGTGCGAGCGGCCAGCCATTGCGTCACGTCGTCCAGTTCGGACAGCAGAGCGTCGCGCTCGCCGTTGCGGCTGTCACGGATCTGCCGGGTGAGGGCGAGCCCGCGCAGCAGGTAGGCCGCGTCGGTCGGATATGGGCCCACGGTGCTCAGCAGCAACGACATCGCCGCCGCGGTGTGCCGGGTCAGGCCGGCCGGATCGTCGAAGATGGCGGCCGCCGTCGCGTGGGTCAGATGCGCCGGGAGCGGCGTGGGCGTGTCGATGGGATACGCATCGCCCGCGGTGTCGAGGCTTTCGCCGCGCAGGACCCGGACCAGCCACCGGTAGCTGTCCAGCAGCCGGCCGGTCTGTTCGTTGCCGGTACGCCGGACGAACGCCAGCCCGGCGTCGACCTCGGCGACCAAGGCGTCGAGCGTCGGCGCGCAGTCCACCAGGCCGGACACGGTCTGGTAGTAGGTGTAGCCGGCGTTGGCCAGGTCACCACCGGCGATCAGCCCCTCCCTGGCGTACTGACATGCTCGGACACCGTCTTCGGCCGGTTCGAACCAATGGCTGTGACCGGCAAGCAGGCAGCGCGCCTGCGAGGTGCCGGGTTCGTAGCCGCGGGCCTCGCCCTGGGCCACCAGCCGCCGACCCGCGCGGTACGCCGCAGAGAAGTCCCCGCGCAGCACCGCGGCGGTGCAGGCGACGCTGGCGGGCCCGATCAGGGTGGGGTCCGGGCCGTGCTCGACCCAGATCCGCAGCGCATCCAGGCCGAGCCAGCTGTGCGTGGCGTAGTCGGCGGCGAAGTAGGCCGCGGCGATGACCGCATTGAGCAGATGCGCCGTGGCCAGGAGCGCGGGGTCGGTGATTTCCGGCCGGGTCAGGTCGTCGCTGCTGTCGGGGCGATCCAGCCAGCAGTGCAGGTAGGCGAACTGACAGTCGAGTGCGGCGGGGAGCCGGTCGGCCGTCGGGACGGTGACGCCGAGCGCACGCAGCGACTCGACGCCCAGCCTGGTCGCCTCGGCGAAACGACTCCGGTGGGTGAGGCTGCTCACCTGCACACCGGTCGCGTCCGCCCGGTCGATGACGCTGTCGCACAGCCGCTCGATCGTCCGGTACTCCTCGTCCGCGTCGTCCAGGCGCCCCAGCCCGTACAGCGCTGCGTGGCGGGCGGTATGCACCTCGACGAGCGTGGTGGTCTCATCCGGGCCGATCAACCGCAGGGCGGCCGTCAGCACCGCGTCCACCAGCGCGTGGTCACCGGTCAACGCTGCCTGGCCGGCGGCGCGTCGCAGCAGCCCCACGACCCGGTGCCGTTCCTGCGGGTCGTCGACCGCGTCGATCACCGGCAGGTACTGCTCCGCCGCGGCCGCGAACAGCTCCGGCACCCCGGCCAGCCGCCGCGCGACGGACAGCTGCAAGGTGCGGCGCCGCTGCGGGCCCATCGCGCGCAGGACCACCGCGCGGGTCTGGTCGTGCCGAAACCGCACCGCCCTGTGCGCCCCGGCCTCCACGACGAGCAAGCCCTCGTCGAGCGCGGGTTCCAGCCACTGTTCCACCGTGTCCGTGCCGGTCGCGGTCTGCAGCAGGCTCAGCTGGGCTCGCCCGCCGAGACACGCCATTGTCTCCACCAGCTGCCGAGACCCCGCCGGCATGGCCTCGAAGCCCGCCTGCAGCAGGCCCGCCACATCGGAGCGGCGCAGGCGGCGGCGCACCACCGCCTGGTCCCAGCGCCACCCGTCCGCCGTCACGGTCATGACGCCGTCGCGGCGCAGTGCGTTGAGCAGCTCCACCGTCTCGTGAGGGTTTCCGGAGGTGTACGGGCCGATGGTCTGGGCCAGGCCCGCCGCCCGGGCCGGATCCACGTGCAGCATCTCGGCGACCATGGTGACGAGATCAGGGCCGGGCAGGTTGACCAGCCGCAGGTGCCGCACCCCGGGCTGATCGCGCCATCGGGACAGTGGTGTCGCCAGCGGGTGCGCCGCGTCGACGTCGTCTTCGCGGTACGCACCGACGAGCAACAGGCCGTCGACCGGCTCCTCGCTCAGCAGGAGGTCGATGAAGCCCAATGTCGTGCGCCCGGCCCACTGCAGGTCGTCGACGAACACCACGACCGGCCGAGCTCGTGACGCCACCGCACACAGGACCTGCGCGGCCGCGCGCTGCATCCGTACCTGTGCGGTCAGCGGATCCCCGGCATCGGGCGGCACCCCGAGCAGCGCCGCGAACTCCGGCAGCACCGCGGTCAGTAACCCCGCGTTCGACCCGAGCGCCGCCAGCATCGAGCCGCGGACCTTGGCCAGCTCGTCCTCCGGCTCGGCCAGCAGCAGCCGACCCAGCGCGCGAAACGCCTGGTGCGATGCGTTGAACTCCAGGTCCCGCCGGTACTGGTCGAACTTGCCCGCCACGAACCAGCCGTCCCGGCCCGTCACCACCGGCCGCAGCTCGTCGACCAGGGCGGTCTTGCCCACCCCGGGTGCCCCGCCGACCAGCACCCCACGGCACCGGCCCGTCATCGCGTCCTCGAACGCCGCCCGCAGCACCGCCATCTCGTCGTCGCGGCCGACCAGCCGCGACGGCGGTAACAGCCGCAGCGGGACATCACACTCACCGACCCGCAGCGCGGCCGCCGCATGCGGATCGGTGTCGCGTACCCGCTGCAGGTCGTGGACCACGCCGTCGGCCGTCTGGTACCGGTTGTCCGGCTCCTTCTCCAGCAGATGCATGACGATCTCGGACAACGGTCCGGGCACGGCCGGGTTCACCTGCGCCGGCGGCACCGGCACCCGAGCCAAATGATCATGGGTGAGCCGCAACGGGTCGCCGAAGCCGAACGGCGGGTTGCCCGTTGCCAGCTCGTACAGCGTCGCGCCCAGCGCGTACAGGTCTGCACGCTGATCCACCGACCGTGCGGTACGCCCGGTCTGCTCCGGCGCCAGGTACGCCAATGTGCCGACGATCTCGGTGTGGTGCGTGAACTCGGGACGAAGCTCAGCCAGCGACGACGCCAGCGCGAAATCCACCAGGGACGGCGCGCCGTCGCGGGAGATCACGATGTTCGCCGGCGTGATGTCCCGGTGCATGACCCCACGCCGGTGCATCCCCGCCACCGCCTGCGCCAACCGCACCGCGAACCCGATCAGATCACCGACAGCCGGCGGCCTCACCAGCCCCGCCAGGCTCGTGCCACCGGCGTCCGCCATCATGATCGACCCGGGGTGTCGCGGCGCCTCCACCAATTGCGCGACGCCCGCAACGCCGCGCAGTCGTGCCAACATCGCCGACTCGTGCTGCACCCGCCGTGGCGCGTCCGGTCCCAGCGGTTCCTTGCGGATGACCGTGCGCCCAGCGACAAACAGCCGAGTGACGCGGGTGTGTTCGGTCTCGTGCACTGTTTCGGCCCGAACGGGCGGATCCCGGCCCGACGGCACTCCTCCCGTTCCCATCCGACACCTCCCCACGCACACCTCACGCCGTGATCACCCGGTTTGTGCGCAGGTGACCATTCAAATGTTAGGACGGAGGCGACGATCCACGAGTGGATGCGGCGTAGGGCTCGCCCAGGGTGGGGAGGTCGCGCTTCGGTCCGAACGCCGAGACGTACATTGTCGGCGGCGCAGCCGGACGGGTGGAGACGTGCTGTTGCTGCCGCTACGCCATGGTGCCGCCGGCCAAGGCGCACAGTGCCGTGAGCCGGACCGTCACACCGTCCGCGTCGACCCAGCCCGCCAGGTCGTGCTGCGGCGCCTGCCATCCGCGGTCGGTCGCCCCGTCCAGGAGTCCGTCGGCGTAGCTGGCCAACGCTGCGAGCGTCGGCCGGCGGCCCTGGACGCCGAGCAGGTCCCGCACCTCGGCCGCGTGCTGGTCGACCTGCGCCGACAGGCCGGGAATCACGGCTGCCGCCGCGAGGCCGGCGGCGCCGATCCGGCGGTGGAGGCGATCGAGCAGCATCTGCACGGTCGCGTGGTCGGCGCCCAGGTTCGAGGCGGGGATGCTCATGAAGTACGACCATAGAGAGGCCGTACCGGGACGAAAAAGCCGCAACCGCTCCTTTGCCGGCATCATGACTGTTCGGCTACCGACCGACTGGCCGACCGGGCAGGTCCGGGACGGTCCGCCGTCCCCGGCAACCGCGGCAACCGCGGCAACCCCGGCAACCCGGCAGGCCTGCGGACTGCCGGGTTGCCGCTTACGCGAGCGCCGTGGTGAGCACCCGCGCTACAGGGCCGTGCTACAGGGCCGTCGGGGGCCGTTAACCGGTCTGCGGTGGCGTGGCCCGCGTCTGGTCGTCCGTCGCGGACGGTGGCGACGGCGGGCGGGTGGCACGCTGGCCGGCGGGCTGGTCGCGGTAGGCCGAAGAGGTTTGCTGGCCGGCGGCGACCGGCGTGGTGGCGGGCTGCGGCTTTTCTGCCATCAGCCGCTCGGCGTCGCTCTGGCCGGCCGTGTACGCCTTCGGGAGTTCGGAGCGGCTGCCCGACTCGGTCTCCACCCGGTCCAGCCACCTGTCCCAGCGCGTCTGCATCGGCCTCACCAGCCCGCCGCCGACGCCGACGATCAAGATGCCGGCCACGGTTGCGAGGACCGCGATCAGCACCGGGGTCGTGACAGTGGTCGCCACCCCGATCTGGTTGAGCGCGGCGATGACGCCGATACCGAGGATGAACACGGAGGCGATGTTCGCCACGGCGCGGCCGTAGGACAGTCCCCCCAACGCGTTGGACACGATGTCTCTGACCGCGGAGGCGATCGCCGCGGCGACCACGACGATCAGGATCGCGACGAAGAGCCGCGGCAGCCAGGCGATGACGGCCGTGATGAGCGTGGAAACCGCATTCGGGCCCCAGACGTCGAACGCTATCCGCAGGGTGATCAGCAGCACCGCGTAGAAGACAAGTTGTCCGACGATGCCGGAGGCGTCGTAGCGGGAGCGCGCGAGGGCTGTCTTGAGACCGCCGCGTTCCACCAGCCGGTCGAAGCCGACGCGCTCCAGCCCCTTGTCGACCGCCGTGCGTAGCAGGCGAGCCACCAGGTACCCGACGATCAGGATGACGATGAACCCGATCGCCCGAGGAAGGAAGGCGGCAGCGGTTCGGAGCATGTTGCTGAGCGGGTTGCTGATGTCCACGCTCCACATGGCGAGGTATTCGGACATCATGACTCCTCGTTGATGGCCGATGACTGGACTAATGCGTATACCCGATCAATCACCCGAAAAACCACAAATCGCCACTCAGTCGGTCATCCGGAGCGCCTGCACCGCGCCCGGGGCTGGATCGTGAGAAGAATGGCGGCAAGATGCTGGAGGAGTGGTGATGCGGCGATTCGAGGGCAAGGTCGCGCTCGTAACGGCGGCGGCACAGGGCATCGGGCAGGCCGTCGTACGGCGGGTCGCCGCCGAGGGCGGTGCCGTAGTCGTCACGGACCTGCGGGAGGACGGGGCCGCAGCGCTGGCCGAGGAGATCGGCGCGGAGCACGCGCTCGGGGTCAAGGTCGATGTCACCTCACGCGCCGACGTCGACGCCGCGGTCGCCGCGGCGGTCGGGCGGTTCGGCCGGCTCGATCTGGTGGTGAACAACGCGGGCGGCTGCATCGTCACCTCGATGCCCGAGGACACCTCAGCCGAGGACTGGCACCGCCAGCTCGACCTCACCCTCGTCGGCGCCGCCCGTTGCATTCAGGCGGCAATCCCGCACCTGGTGCGGACTCGCGGCAACGTGGTCACGATCAGCTCGGTCAACGGCATCGCGGCCTTCGGCAACGTGGAGTACGCCGCGGCGAAAGCCGGCCAGATCGCGATGTCGCAGAACTATGCCGCCCGGTACGGTCCGCTCGGCGTGCGCTTCAACGTGGTCGCCCCCGGCACCGTCCGGACCCCGAATTGGGACTCCCAGCCGGACGCACTGGCGAACCTCAAGCTGATGTATCCGCTCGGCCGCGTCGGCGAGCCGGAGGACATCGCCGCAGCGGTCGCGTTCCTCGGCTCCGACGACGCCGCATGGATCACCGGACACACCCTGCCCGTGGAGGGTGGTGTGCTGACCGGCCCCAACCCGATCGACCTGAGCCCGCCTGACACGCTCCACAAAAGGCTTCAATAACCGAGATGAGGTCGCGGCTGGTCGGATTGTCGCCGACCCGTTCCTCATCGTTTGCTATGAGGCCAGGTGTGACTGTTCTGGCGGGCGGGTCTGTGTCCATTCGGCGATTCGTGCCGGCGGTGGGATCCAGGTGGGGTCGTTGCTGGTCCGGGGGGCGAGTAGAGCCTCGACAGCGGTGGCCATGGCGGTGGCGAAGCCGGCGGACTCCGCCGCGCGGTCGATGAGCGACTGGGACAGGCGGGCTGCGGTGAGTGCCAGCCGGCGATCGGTGGACAGGTGCAGGATCTGCCGCATCGCGTTGATGGCGCGCTGGTCGGTGGTGCCGGGCCGGATCTCGTTCGCCAGCATCGACATGACGAGGTCGGGCCAGCGTTCGTGCAGCACGGTGTACTCGGCCGGGACCAGGACCTCGGACTCGAACTGGCGTTGCCGTAGCTGGTCGATGAGGTCGGGGCTGACCGGGGCGACGGCGAGTGTGACGATCAGGGCGCGGTCCTCGATGGCGGGGATGCCGCAGGTCCGTAGTGTCGCCAGGATGCCGAGGAACCGTTCGGGCAGTCCGCGGCCGGCCCAGCTCACCCGGCTGTACAGGCAGGCCAGCGCGGTCTCCGGATACTGCGGCGACGCTTGCGGCGCGACCCACCCGGCGATCGCCTCGAACATCGGCTCGATGTCATCTGCGGCGTATCGGCGGAGGACCAGGGTCCGGTAACCGGGTGGTCCGTCGGCCAGCGCCCGGCAGACTTCGGTGCAGTCGGCGGGGCGCCGGTTGAGCAGCAGGGCGAGGCCGACTTCGGCGACGGTCACCTCGCCCAGCCGGCGCTCGTCGTCGAGCCAGGCGGCGACGCGCGGCAGCAGTTCGGGGTGGCGGTTGAGCAGTCCGCTGAGGTCAGTGCGGAACTGGCTGGACCCTGGCCTGATGTTCAGCGCGAAGTGCGGTTTGTCCCAGTCCTTCTGTCGCCAGCCGTACGAGTCGTCGTCCGCGGCCAGCACGCGGGCGCGTTCGAGCTGGTCCTCGAGTTGGCTCATGACGTCATCGGTTTGATCCATGGGTATCAACCTGGCCAGTCTCGCCAGCGGGCGCAATCGACGACCCGGCGGAGTCGGCGACCGGAAGCACGGTTTGGCGTAGCGCTATATGGCGGTCAATCGGCTGGCGTAACGCAATGTGGCAAACACATGGTTGGTCACGATACAAACCATCGACGCGTTCGCCGACTCGATGTCCGAGGTGGTGAAGCGACCGGCCCTCGTGATGTCCCGCACGGTTCTTGAGATTCAATGTCAACTGATCGTCTGATCTAGATCAGCCTCTGAGTCATTAGCATCGGCACGATCGCGGCTGTCCGCCGCGTGGAAACGGAGATGCAATGCAGCAAAAGCTTCAGACCCGTGCCTTCGAGCAGGTGGCGCCGATCCTGCAGCCCGGCGAGCAGCCGCTCGTGGCGACGCGGGCCATGGTCGGGAAGTTCTCGGCCGGTCGCCTCGGTACGGTCGTCAGCCAGGCGGTGATCGTGGAAGGCGGAGGATTGCTGGGCGCGGCGCTGGCGTCGACCGGCAAGCAGTTCGTCGTGCTCACCAACCACCGTCTGATCTTCCTGTCGCAGACGTTCCTGGGCGGCCCCGGTAAGAATGTCCTCGGCGAGGTGCCCCGGGAACAGCTCTCCCTGGTCGAGGTCAAGATGGGCATCGTGAGCCTGCTGCGCCTCTCGTTCGGCACTCCGGGCGACGGTGTGGCGCTCAGCTTCCCGCGGGTGGACAAGAAGAACGCCGAGTCGCTCGCGGAAGCGCTGCAGCAGGCTCCGATCGCCTGACCAGCACCTCCGAGTGCGCTGCGCTGCCGCCGACCGCGTGTGCCGATCGGCGGCAGCGTTCGTCCATGCCCGTGAGCAACTGGAGGTCGATCTTCGTGTTGCTCGGGACGCTGAACGTTCGCGGCCGGCAACGCTGCATCCTTGCATCGTGATGTCGTCGTGAACGGCCGGGGCGGGCAGCGGAAATGGCAGGGTCGGGGACTGCTGCTGCTGGCTGTCATGACGCTCATTGCGGGATTGGCGCTGGCTGTCGGGACCCCGATCCTGTTGTCATGGAACCATCACAAGGCCGAACGGTTGCGCGCCACCGGAGTGCCTGTTGACGCCGCGATTACCGGCTGGTCCACGAAACAGCGCAGTGACGCGGCGGCGGACTACGTCGATCTGACGTACACCTACGGCGGCGTACGGTACTCATCCCAAACGCGATGCGGCGGCAGCGCGGGGTGTGCCGAACCACCGGGACCAACGCTGCGAATCTGGGTGGACCCGCAACGCCCGCACGAATTCGTGACCGAGGACGGCAACACCGACGATGCCCTCGTTGCCACCGTCTACCTGCTGCTACCGGCTGGTTTCATGACGCTGTTCGGTGGCCTCGGCGTCTGGGGCGCCACAGGCTTCCGATCAATACAGCGGCGCGGACACCGACGGGCGTGACGACAGGACTATCAGCGGGCCCACCGCGGTGTCACGTGGTTCTGGAGCATCGGACAGCTACGGTCGGGGTCATGCTTGCGCTCGCCGTCACCGGCGACCCGCCGTACGTCGAACTCGCCGAGGTGCCTGATCCGGTGCCTCGTCCGGACCAGGCGCTCGTGCGGGTCCTGGCGTTCAGCCTGAACCGGGGAGAGGTGACTGACCTGCCCCGCCAACCGGTGGGCAGCACCACCGGCTGGGACGTGGCCGGGGTCATCGAACGGCCGGCGGTGGACGGCGGCCCGCCGGCCGGCACCCGGGTGGTCGGCCTGACCCGCGGCGGGTGGGCGCGGCTGGCGGCCGTACCGGTGGACCGGTTGTCGCCGATCCCTGCCGGGCTCACGGACGCGCGGGCCGCCGCATTACCGACCGCCGGCCTGACCGCGCTGCGCTCGCTCGAAATGGGCGGGCTGCTGCTCGGCCGGCGGGTACTGATCACCGGCGCGACCGGCGGAGTCGGGCGGATGGCCGTGCAGCTCGCCCACGCGGCCGGGGCCCGGGTGACCGCGCTCGTCCGCGACGCCAGCGCGACCGGGGACGAGCTGAGCCGGATCGGCGCGGCCGCAACCGTCGAGCAGCTCGACGGCGACTTCGACTTCGTGCTCGACGCCGTCGGCGGCGAGGTGTTCGGTCTGGCCATCGAGCATCTGGCTCCGAATGGCCTGGTGGTGAATGTCGCACACCGAGCGACGACGCGACGGTCACCTTCCGCGCCAGCCGGCTGGACCGGGCCGCCGGCGCGGCCATCCGCACCCTCAACCTGCCCGACGAGTTGGTCCGGCACGCCAGCGGCGCCGCCGACCTGGGCCGGCTCTGCGAGCTGGCGCTCGACGGACGCCTCGATCCCCAGATCGGCCACGAGGCCTCCTGGCGGGAGATCGCGGACGCGATCGACGCGTTGCTGACCCGCCGGGTCGGCGGGAAGGTCGTGCTGCACGTGGACTAACGGCGCCGCTCTTTCGAGGCTGACGAGCTACCGCTCATCGGCCAGGACAGGAAGTCTTGGCCTCGCCGGGCTGGTCACTCGCTGTTACGTGCATGGGCCGGCAGCCGCGCACGACCGGCGCCAGATGAGTGCGGCTGATACTGCGGGATGCTCCGTGGTTGCCGTCGCAGAACGTGATGTCATACCTCGAGGTGATGGAGCCGCTACGGCGGCGGGACCCGCGCCGCGGTGGCCGGTCGTGGTGTGCGAGCGCGATCCGGGTGGCTGACGGCCGTGATCCGCAGCCGTCGACGGCGGTCCTGGACTCGCAGACCGCCCACGGTGCCAAGGCACCCAATACTTGTCAGGCAACGGCGCGGAAGAAGGCGTAGTTGCCGGCGAATCGGCGGCTTCCGTGCCCGGTCGCGGATACTTCGGTCAGCCCGCCCTGGCGCATGATCGCCTGGATCCGTTCCGGGGTGTGTCCGGCCAGCCGCGGGTGCTGGTGCCCCCGCGCGCCCGGGCGCCGTGTCCCGTCCGCGTCGACCACGTGCAGTTCGCCACCGGGGCGCAGCACCCGGCGGATCTCGCGCATCGCCGCCACCTGCGGCTCCTCATCGAGATGGTGGAGCATGTAGGAGGACAGGACCCGGTCAAGGCTGTCGTCCGGCAGCGGCAGTTCGTCGGCGTACGCGAGCGTGAACCGCACCGTCAGACCGCGCCGGGCGGCCTTGCGACGGGCCTTGCGGAGCGCGGCCGGGTCGGGATCGATCCCGGTCAGGTCGGCTCCCGGCACCCGACGGCTGAGCTGCATGAGCAGGTCGCCCGGGCCGCAGCCGACCTCCAGCACCCGGTGGCCGGGCCGGACGCCGGCCCGCTCGAGCAGCTCCCCGTGCACCTGGGAGAGGCCGGCCACCCGGGCGAACGGGTCGTAGAGGAACAGCATCCAGTGTCGGCCCATCGCCGGGATGTACGGCCGTACGGTGTCGGTCATGGCAGCCTCCGTAGTGGTGATCAGACGAACTTCGGTCGTACTCTCAGCGTCGTGCGCGAGCAGAGCGGTGCCATCGCCGGATCCGTGGCGGGGATAGGACATTCTTCGGATGCTCCGGCGCACGCACAGCTGACCCGGATGGACCGCAGGACCACCAGCGGCGTGCCGGTCGCGGTGTTCCGGCGGGTGCCCGGCATCCCGCCGGTGGCGGTGACCCGGCTGCCCGACCGGCCGCTGACGCCGCAGCCGCTGCCCGGCCCGCAGACGCACACCCACGATTTCCTGGTCCTGCTGTATGCACACCGCGCCGGCGGCAGCTTCCTCATCGACGACCGCACGTGGACAGCTGCCGACGGAGATCTGTTCGTGATCGCGCCCAGCCAGGTGCTGTCCTTTCCAGAGCCGGCCGACCAGATCGTCGAGGACGGATGGGTAGTGTTCTTCCCGGCCGATGTGATCCGCAGCGGGGCGTACTCGTGGCGGGCCCACCCGCTGCTGTTCCCGTTCGCCTGCGGCACCGACCGGGCGCAGCGGTTGCGGGTCCCGCCGGAGCAGCGGCCCGGCTGGGTGGAGCGGATCAGCGCTCTCGACGGCGAGCTGCGGACCCGGCGGACCGGATGGTCGGAGGCGTCGCTCGCGCACCTCATGCTGCTGCTGGTCGCGATGGCCCGGCTGGCCGGTGACGTCGCCGGTGAGCTGCGGTCGGCCGACGAACCGCTGCTGGCCGCGGTGTTCGACGTGATCGAGCACCGGTTCACCGAACCGATCTCGCTGGCCGATGTGGCCGCCGAACTGGCGCTGTCCCCGGGGCACTTGACCACCTCGGTGCGTCGCCGGACCGGCCGAACCGTGCAGCAGTGGCTCACCGAGCGGCGGATGCAGGAGGCCCGCCGGTTGCTGACCGAGACCGATCTCACGGTGGCGGCGATCGCCCACCGGGTCGGCTATCCCGACGTCAGCTACTTCATCCGACGGTTCCGGACCGAACACCAAATCACGCCGGCGCTCTGGCGGCGCGGCTGACAGGGTGGCCACAAGGGCCGCCCGCCACCCCGTTCCACCCTGCTGCCGAAGATTCCGCTCGCGTACCCCAAGCACGACGCCCACATCGCGGCAGATGTGCTCACTTGATCAAGTCGGCCATGCCACGCGAAGAGTCGTTCGCCCGAAGCGAAGGGAGCCCTGGGCGGGTCCGCATGCCGGCGGTGATGTGCGCCCATCGGCTAGGGTCAGCACGTGTCGGTTCCCCTGCGCTGGCGGCTGCTCGACAACGAAACCGGCGCCACCGTGACTGACTGTACGGACATTGACGGGCTCTTCGTTGACCGTGTGTTCCCGGTTGAGCCGCTGTACGAGCGCTACACCCTGGTGAGCTGCGCGCCGTCCGGACCGCTGCTCGCCGCGATCAACGGCACGGGGCCCGCCTGGTTCGGCAACTTCGGCATCGAGGGCGCCCACGTCCCCGGCCAGCCGGTGAGCGAAAGCTGCGAGCCTGGGTGCATGGGATGCTACGGCATTCTGGAGGAGCTGCTCGACGTTCGGGTGGTCGGCCACCGGCCCGCCGCGGACGGGCCCGATCTGTTCGACATCGAACTGGAAGGTCATCGCCGCGACGACGACAACAACCTCGGTGGCAGCGTCGCGCCCGCCGTCTTCGGGTATCGGCTGATCGCGTGGTCGTCGGTGAACGGGTCCGTCGAGGAGCCGTCGGCCGGCGAATGCCGTGACATCGCAGGTCTGTTCCACGAGCGGCCGGAAATTTGGCCGCCGGGTCCGCCGTTGACCTTGCTGGGCTGCCGGCCCGGACTCAGCGGATCCATCGACGCCGAACTGGCCCACGTGCGCATCGACGGCACGATCCACAAGGTGGGCTGGGGACAACGCGTGTCCGGAAGAGTCGTCGCCACGCGCCCGTCCACCCTCGACGACGCCCTCGTCGACGTCACCCTGAATGCCCAGATCCCGGAGCCGATGGCGGCCAATGAACGCCAACTCTGGGACATGTGGCGCAGCGGCGGCCCGACCGAGCCCAACCTGTGGGCAGAACTTGATCGGAGCGACCGCTACCTCTGGGTGCGTGCCGCCGCAGTCCACCGCATCTACGCTCCGGACAAGCCCGCAGGCACCGTCTATCACTTGGACGGACGCTACGTCACCGACTATGACGCCTTCTTCTGCGCGATCGGCGAAGCGGTCAACGGCCCCGGCGGCTGGTTCGGCGGTGATCTGTTCTGGCTACACGAAAATGCCGCCACCGGAGACGGCGGCGCAACCCCCGGCTTCCACATGATCTGGCACAACTCTGAGGTGGCGCGCACCCACTTGGTCCCCGGCTTTGACCGAAAGAGTTGGATGCCCGCAGTCACCTTCGACGACCTGGTCCGCTACCTCATCGAGGACGGCGTCCAACTCGAACTCCGCTGAGGAAGCACCACCGTGTATCCGGACGCACCTCAAGACTCCGAGAAAGACGTACGGGACCGTAGGACTGCTGGCGAGTCGCACCGTCCGCCCCGCGGCAGAAGTGCGCACCCGATCATGGTTGGTGAGCTGACCATCGATCGCCCCGCGGAAAACGCGGGAGCGGCCTCTCCTGCGTAGGGCATGATCGCTGAGTGCATTGATCTGCTGGAGTTGACCGGTCGATGGTGGGACTGGCAGGTGGATCTATGGGACGCCATGTCGCCTGGGTCTGCAGCGCGGAGCTGTTTCACCACCCGGCCTTCCGGCCTCCAACACCGGCCGAGCGTGACCTCGCCCGTCAGGTCACCACCGATGACCTGTACCACCTGTTCGCGTGGGACGCCGAGACTGACACGAGGACCGTTCCGATGATGGTCATCGCCCCGGGCCGTCCAGGTTGTCGAACGGATCGTCCACCACTGAGGCGCGAGCGTGAACGGCGACCGTCAAGCATTAGGCGACCGAGCGCCTCGCGGCAGATTCGGTAAACGTCCGCGACCGGGAGTTCAGACCTGGCTGAGATGTACTCTTGGCCGTCTGACCGCGGGGACCAGCGCCATCGGCCGCTAGTAACGCGCCATCTCGAGCAGGAAGCTGTCAGGGTGAGCCCAACGCTCATGGGTAACCACTCGCCGGACCGGACCGCGATGGCGGTATAGCCTGATTCAACCTCGGGCCCGATCACAGACTGCCGATCGGCGCGAGACCGCGCCTGCTTTCACATCCGGCCGCCCGGTCGGCGGGCGCAACGTGACGATCATCGTCGAGCCGCAGTACCCGACCGGCGGTATGAGCGTGTACCGTCGCCGATCGCTATAGCAGGTCGAAGAGAGTCTCGATCCTCGCTGCGAGGATCGGATCGATGTTCCCTTCCACCCGGATGCTCACGACGCTGCCGCCAACGGCGCGGGCCAGGTAGGTCGACAGTGGCGGCGCTCCTTGTAGCGGGTAGCTGAACCAGCTCTCGGTCGACTCATTATCAGTGCACTCGATAGCACCGGTGACTGCAACCTCATCGAGGTCGTCGTACCGGTACCCGATGTAGGTACTGACGAGCTCGAGGAACCGGACGACGTTGCCCTCGAGCACCCGGCCCGCGGCGTCCGCCATGAGCGAACGATATGCGCCGCCCGCCTCCGCGTACCCGCCAGGCAGGCCCCCTCTCCGACGGCTCATCGAATCCGAGCGCGGTCGGCGGCCATGCGAGTGCGGCTGGAAGCAAGCCGACTGAGCTTCGAGGATCAGTTCAATGATCACTGCGCCAAGGGTGTGGATACGATTCTGGAGCAAGATCACGTGGTCCTCGAACTGGTGGACCCGCTCGCGGCTGTCGGCGAGCTGTTGCTGGAGTTCCTGGACGTTGGCTGAGGTGGCCCGCGGCCTGTGAGGGAGGGTCTTGCACTTGGTGACGAGTTCGGCGTGGTACTCGCACAGAGGGCATCCGTAAGAGCACGGCTCGCGGGCACCACAGCAGCGACGGCTCTAATCCTGGCCTCAGGTTCATCGGGGAGGATGACCGGAAAGGCATCGACTGGAGGGGTTGGGCGGGTGCGAATCATGATCGCGGATGACGAGGCGGCCATCCGTGAGTCGCTGGAGCGGGTGCTCCAGGTCGAGGGTTACGTCACCACCACCGTCGTCAACGGTCTCGCCGTGCTCGACGGGGTCGGTGGCGACGCGCCGGATCTGCTGATCCTCGACGTGATGATGCCCCGCCTCGGCGGGTTGGAGACCTGCCGGCGGTTGCGGGCGGCGGGTCGGGATCTGCCGGTGCTCATGCTGACCGCCCGGGATCAGGTCTCCGACCGGGTCGCCGGGCTGGACGCGGGCGCCGACGACTATCTGCCCAAGCCGTTCGCCACCGAGGAGTTGCTGGCTCGAGTTCGGGCCCTGCTGCGCCGCCGGGCGCCGGGCGATGTCGAGTCGCAGCTCCTGACGTTCGCCGACGTCCGCCTCGATCCCGACAGGTTCGAGGCGTGGCGGGGCGGGCGGCCGCTGCGCCTGACCCGGACCGAGTTCTCATTGCTGCAGGTCCTCATGCGCAACGCGACCCGGGTGTTGACCCGCGACGCGCTGTTCGAGGCGATCTGGGGCTTCGACATGAGCACCACCGCCAACAACCTCCAGGTGTACGTGAGCTACCTGCGCCGCAAGATGGAGGCTGAGGGTGAGCCACGACTGATCTACACGCTGCGCGGCTTGGGGTACACGTTGCGGGAGACTCCTCCGTGAGCAGGCCCGCCGACCGGGAACCGCGCAGGCTGATCCGATGGTGGCGCCGACGGTCCCTGCGGACCAGGCTGACGGTGATCGCGGCGACGGCCATCGCGGTCAGCGTGTTCGTCGCCTTCCAGGTGGCCAGCCAGCTCATGGACTGGGAGTTACGGGCCACCGCCGAGGATCAGCTACGCGCCGACTCCCGTGTCCTGGCCACGGACGCGGAGCGCGCCGGTCTGGCGCAGGTCCAGCTACCGCCGTATTCCGGAACCGGTCGGCTCGTGCGGGTCATCCTGCCCGACGGCTCGGTCCGGACGTCGGCCGGCCAACCCGCGCTGCCCCCCGTCAGCGAGCATGCCAGACGCGTGGTGCAGGGCGCGTCGGCCGACCTGATGGAGTCGGACGACATCGACGACGGCGGCTATCTCATCTACACGCTGCGGGCGGGCGGCGGCGCGATCCAGGTGGCCCGCGTCGCCGACGACAGCCCGATCAACCGATTCGGGTTCGGCATGCTGCTGATCGGGCTGCTCTGCGTGGTCGGCGGCGCCCTTGTCGGGCGGACCGTGGCGCGGACCGGGCTCGCACCGATCGACCGGCTGACCGCCGCCGCAGTACGTGTCGCGCGCACCCGGGACCTCGATGCCGACATCCCGGATGAGGGCGGTGGGGAGATCCGCCGGCTGATCCAGTCGATCAACGACATGCTCGCCGCGCTCCGGGACTCCCGGCGGGCCCAGCGGCTGCTCGCCGAGGACGCCGCCCATGAGCTCAAGACCCCGCTCACCAGCCTGCGCCTCAACGTCGAGCTGCTGATCCGCCTCGATCGGCGCGGCACCCTGGACAGCGCACTGCCGGCGGAGAGCCGGACCCGGCTGCTCAACGATGTCGGCGCCCAGGTGGCCGAGTTGAGCACCCTTGCCGCCGAGCTGACCGACCTGGCGCGCGGTGATGTCAGCGACGAGAGCACCGAGCTGCTCGACCTCGCCGATGTGGTGGTGGCCGCCGCGACCCGGGTGCGTTCCCGCGGGCCCGACACCGAGGTCGCGCTCGACGTGACCTCCGTGTGGGTGAGAGGGCGACCGGCTGCGCTCCAGCGGGCGGTGCTCAACCTCATCGACAACGCCGGCAAGTGGTCCCCCGTGGACCAGCCGGTCCAGGTCCGGCTCCGTGCCGAGGGAGCGTCGGCGGTGCTCGAGGTCGACGACGCCGGGCCGGGCATCGACGCCGCCGACGTACCGCGGGTGTTCGACCGGTTCTACCGTGCTGACAGCGCTCGGGCGCTGCCGGGATCCGGTCTGGGGCTGTCGATCGTGCAGCGGGTCGTCGACGCCCACGGCGGCGAGGCCACCGTCGCCCGCTCCGCCCGCGGTGGCGCGCTCCTTCGGGTCAGCCTTCCAGCCGCCGGCCTTGACGAAGATCCGGGACGGGCCTGAGCCCGGCCCGGATCTCGACCGTGCCGCCGCGCTCACCGTTGCAGCGCGGGCTCCTCATCGTCTGCGAGCGGCCGGTGACCGGCCGGCAGATCCACCGGTCGGGACAGCCGGCTCGGCCACCACATCCGCCGGCCGATCAGCAGGGTGAGGGCGGGCACCAGGACCGACCGCACCAGCAGGGCGTCGAGCAGCACGCCGAAGGCGACCAGGAACCCGACCTCGATCAGCATCACCAGCGGAAGTGAGGCGAGGACCGCGAACGTCGCCGCCAGGACCAGGCCTGCCGAGGTGATGACGCCACCAGTGGCGGAGAGGGCTTTGAGCATGCCCGCTCTGGTGCCAAGACGCACGGCCTCCTCCCGGGCCCGGCTGGCCAGGAAGATGTTGTAGTCGACGCCGAGCGCCACCAGGAACAGGAACGCCAGCAGCGGCACCGAGTAGTCGACACCCTTGAACCCGAGGATCGTGTCGAAGACGAACACGCTGCCGCCGAAGGCCGCTGCGAATGAGACGATCACGGTCGCCATCAGGACCAGCGGGGCCACGATTGATCGGAGCAGCAGCCCGAGGACGATCAGGACGACGGTGAGCACCAGCGGGATCACCAGCCTCTCGTCGCGGGTGGTGGTCACCTCGGTGTCGAGGTTCTCCGCGCTCGGCCCGCCGACGATCGCCTCCGCCCCGCTCACCGCGTGCACGGCGGTGCGCACCCGCTTGATCGTGTCGTACTCTGCGACGGTGTCCGGCGCGTCCGTCGGGAACACGGAGATGTCGGCCCAGCCACCCTTGGTTTGACCCGGGATGGCCATCGCCACACCGCGAGTGCCCTTGACGATGTCGAGCACCCGCTCCTGGTACGCCGGCCGCGTGAAGATCGTCATCGGCTGGCCGCCGAGCTCCGGGAAGTGCTGGCGCAGAACGGTGAAGCCGGTGACCGACTCCGGCGCGGACAGGAACTGGTCCTGCTCCCGCAGGGCGCCGGTGTTGCCCGCCAGCCCGACGGCGAGCACGCCGAGGACTCCGAGCGAGCCCAGCGTCGCCACCCACCGGCGGCGGCTGATGGCGGTGCCAAGCCGTCCCCACAGCCCCGGCTTCTCCTCCACCGCCGTGCTGAACCGGGGGATGGCCGGCCAGAAGATCCGCCTGCCGAGCACCACGAGCACCGCCGGGAACAGCGTCAGCATGGCCACCAGCGCGCACAGGATGCCGGCCGCGCCGATCGGGCCCAACCCGCTGGTGCTGTTCAGGTCGGCGACGAGCAGGCAGAGCAGGCCGGCTATCACGGTGGCCGCGGACGCGATGATGGCCGGCGCCGCGCCGCGGAGCGCGTGGACCATCGCGACCCGGACGTTCTCGTGGTGGTGCAGTGTCTCCCGGTACCGGGCGATGAGCAACAGCGCGTAGTCCGTGCCGACGCCGAATACCAGGATCGTCAGCAGCGCCGAGTTCTGGTCGTTGATCACGATGCCGAAGCCCTTGACGAGCAGGTAGACGGTCGCCATCGCGGTCAGTGCGGCCGCGCCCACGGCCATGAGCGGGATGAACCACAACACCGGGCTGCGGTAGGTCAAGATGAGCAACAGCGTGACGACCACGACGGTGGTGAGGAAGACCTGCAGGTCGATGCCGTCGAAGACCGCTTCCATGTCGCCGTCGACCGCGGCGGGGCCGGTCACGTCGAGTTCCAGGCCGGCGGGGCGGTCCTTGGTGGCCTCACGCAACGGGCCGACGATGGTTTCCGGTGCGCCGTAGGCCGTGCTCACGTCGAAGGTGAACATCATCGCCTCGCCGTCGGTGGAGGGCCTCGTCGGTGAGCCCTCGTCATCGCCCTCGCCGGCCGCCGTCGTCACCTTCGGCGGGTACCGCTTGACAAGGGTGTTGTAGTGGCGCTCGATCGTCGCGCGGTCGGCGTCGCTCATGCCGCCGGCACGGTGGTACACGAAGACGAACGTGTTGTCCTCACCGCCCGGGAGACTGTCCTCCAGCACCGCCACCCTGGTGGACTCGGCACCGGCCGGCAGGGTGTCCACGGCTCGGTCGGTGGTGACCGAGCTCAACTTCCCGCTCAGCGGTACCACGACCGCCGCCAGCGCCACCCACAAGCCGATCACCAACCACGGCACCCACCGGCCGGCCAACCGACCGGCCGGCGCTTCCCCGGGCGGCGCTGCATCGACTGCCATCACTAGCCTCCTACGTACGGATTACATCGCTTATCTGATGCCGACTTCCTACCGAGCGAACCTGAGACGACCGTTAATCCGCTGCTCAGGCGGGTGGCCGAACCAGGTGCCGAGCGCACGCATCAGCGCTTCCAAGGTCCTGCCCGGCGGGCAAGGCCTGCCGGGCGTACGGGCACCGGCGTACGGCGCGACGCGCCAGAACCTGGCACAGCGAGCGCATGCCGAGGGGCGCGTCCGATACTGGCGCTCGTGCCGGCCGGCCTGATCGGGCTCGCAATGGCCGATCGTGAGCTGCGTCGGACCGGTACTGCTGCCCCTGTTTCGTTCTTTGGATGACGCGCGCGGTGCCGGGCGTCCGGTGGTCGTGGTTGCGCACGGGCCGAGGCGACATCGTTCTGGACTTCGACGCCGACGGTCGCCGGCTGGGGTTGCGGGCCAGCGGCATGAGCGGGCGCCGGTGCGATCGGCCTGGGCAGGTGGGCTGGACCACTGATGGTCTCTAGGATCGCGTGGGTGGTGCTCAACTTTGCTGCGTCTTGGTGCGCAACAGATCTTGGCGGGTATCGTCCGTGCCGTTACACCTACGAGCGGTATCCACTTGACACCGTTCCATCCGTGTCAGGCGCTCTCGGAGGCTTCCGATGGCTGGGCGATCACGGACAGCGCCATGACAGTAATGTCGTTCGGTTGGCTGACCTGGCTGAGCATCTCGCCGCCGTCGGTGTGGCGCTGCCGGCGGACTTCGTTGCGTTCTACACGTGGAGTGGGTGGGAATACCAGCTGGACACCGTGTCGGTGACTGGGTGCTGGACAAGGCTGGGGCCACGGCCGATATTCAGCCCGGTCGAACCAGGTGCGTTCCTGGTTCGGTTCCTGTCCGACCAGCAGGACTGCGTCTCCTGGTACCTGTACCTGCGGCGCGGGGAGCCCCCTTTCGTCGTGCACGCCTACGGCCTGGACTTCGACCACGACAGTGACGAGGACGAGTTCGGGGTGATCAACATGTGCGCGGACTCGTTCGAGGAGTTCGCGTACCGGTTCTGGATCGAAAACCGAATCTGGCAACACCTGCACGATCCGGACGCGGGCACCCTACCGCCGCAGTTTGCCGAGTACCTCGCGCACTACCCAACTCCTGCCGACGGATCTGCCAATTGAGCGACGTGTCCGCACATCGACAGGACAGGAAGCCCCAGCATCGCTGGGGTCTGTCACTCGCCGTGACGACCCCACATCTGCCGCCGCGCAACACCCGCGGCAGATGTGCGCGGGGTTCCTCCTCAATCAGCGGTGGTCAGTGTGGGTCTGCCGGGTGTGTGTTCGTTCGTGGTGCGGGAGCCTTGCGGCGTTGCCGCTGGCCCACGACGAGTGCCTGTTGAGCGTGTGTGGCAAGGTCGGCTTCGATGATGGACGGATCGAATCTGGCTGCGTCGTGGTGTTCCAGGAATGCGACCAACGCGGTGGTGCGTGGTGAGGCTCGGGGTTGCTTGTTCCACGGTGTCGGGATGCGGCAGCTGGCTTGCCACCCCAGATGCCAGGCTGTCCGGATTCGCTCGTTGGTCCAGTACTGGCGCTCGACGGTCACGCCGGTGCCGAGGCCGAGCGCATCGATCGTCGCGCGGTAGCGGTACTCCAGCAGGCTGTTCCGGTCGCGCAGTTGTGCTTCGATGCGTGCCGTCGTCGTGGTACGGCCGGCCGCCGCGGACCAGGCGGCCAGGTCGGTGGCGAGATGGGCAGGGTCTGCGGGTGGCTGCTTGGGGCCTGCAGCTCGCAACGTGTTGAAGACTTCATGGTCGAAGAAGCAGTCGTCCTCGGCTTCGTCGAAGAGATGCGCGGTCCACGACGGTCCCTCGGGGATGGCGGCGGCGATCTGCGCGCAGGCGGTGTCGGAGATCCAGGCGGCCAGGACCGGTGCGCCGGTCACGGCGGCTATCGGGGCCGGTCCGGCCCCGACGGTTGCCCACTGATGGGGAAAGACGGTGATCTCGGCCATCTGCCAACCGTCGTCGTAGCGGATGAGATTGAAGCAGGACGTGCCGAACGCGCTTCGCACCTGCGGCAGCAACGGCAACGGGGTCATGGACCTGGCGACAACGATCGAGTGGTGAGTGCTCACGACCGGAAGAATAGACACGGCAACCTTCGCCAGGGTCCATGCCGCCAACGGCGAGGCGCGCCGACGCACCCCTCGCCGAACATCACCTTTGAAGGATCAGGTGGGCGCTCATCAGCACCGACAGCATCGACCGATGACCTCGCGCCCCGGCGGCGCACGAAGTGCAAGCAACGGCGAGCCGCACACTGTCGGCGGCAGATCCGTGCACGTGATGTATTCACCGTCGGAGACGGGAAGGCGCTCAGTAGGAGTTGCTGGTGGGAGTAGAGGTAGCGCACCGGCCGGAAGGTGCCGTCGAGCACGATCGGGTTCATCACACCAACATGCCTGGTAGCAGCTGATCATCCACCTGCGTCGGTAGGAGCTGGCGCGTCCGACCACCGGCTGAACACGTCACGGCCGCGCGGCGAGCCGGCGCTGGGCGCGGTCGTCGCGTCTGGTGCGTGCTGCGCCTCGGCCGTGTCCAGGATCAGGCGGAGCGCGACCAGGCCCAGCCAGCCGAGGCCGACGGCGAGGCTGATGCGGTTCCACAGGCCGTGGTTGTGGCCGGTCTGCGTCTGGAAGTCGTACTGGGTGGCGGCCGTCATGAACGTCGTCGGCGTGGCGACCGCGGTGATGAAGCAGTACCACATCCAGGCGTGTCGCCTGGGTTCCGCGGCGAAACGCCGGCCGAGCACGCAGGCCAGCGCGGCCAGTGCGAGGTAGAGGGCGAACGGCATGAAGCCGTGAATCATGCCGTGCAGCGTGGGCTTGTCGGGAACCGGGCCGTCCGGATGATAGCCGGGCGTGGGGTCCATGGTGAAGACGCCGGCCGTGATCAGTGAGAGGCCACAGGCGGCCGCCAGGATCGGCGCCGACCGGGAACCCCGGCCGGTGGGCAGCGCCGACCGCAGGCCGACGGCGAAGGCGACCAGCAGTAGCCCGGTCACGATGAAGTTCGCGATCTGGATCCAGCCCCACCGTCCGAGGCTGAGTTCGCTGATGAAGTGGTCCACGGACCGGTAGCCGGGGCGCAGGGCGCCCTCGACGAGGATCACCGCGACGAACAGCGGCGCGGCCAGGCCGCAGCCCAGCAAGGCACGGGTCGGGATCGGGCGGAACCGGGTCATCGCACATGCTCCTTAGCAACGCTAAATGGCCTCGCCCAGAACTGTCCCTTAGCACTGCTAAGGTGTCAAGAGGTTCTCCGGACGGAGGGGTGCGTGGACCGGGAAGCGATAGTCAGCGCGGCGCTGCACCTGCTCAACGAGACCGGGCTCGACGGGCTGACCGTGCGCCGCCTGGCCGAGCGTCTGGACGTGAAGAACCCGGCGCTGTACTGGCACTTCCCCAGCAAGCGAGCGCTGCTCGACGAGATGGCCCAGATGCTCCAGGCGCGGCAGGACTTCGGGCCGCCGCGTGAGGGCGAGTCCTGGCAGCAATGGCTGACCCGGCGGGGACGGGACCGCCGCCAGATCCTGCTGTCCCACCGGGACGCCGCCCGGCTCGTGGCCGGCACCCGTGCGGGGCCGGCGCTCATCGAGAAGTTCGAAGCCGAGTTGAACGCGCTCGTGGCGGCCGGATTCACGCCGGGGCAGGCACTGCACGCCATCGGCACCATCACGCGCTACGTCAACGGCTTCGTGCTGGACGAGCAGGCCATGGCCGAGCATGCCGCCGAGGCGCCACAGCCACCGGCCGGTGCCTTCCGGGCCACCCCGACCCTCGCGGCGGCCATCCAGGAGGCCGGTGACAACGACGCGGCATTCGAGGAGGGCCTGCGGGTCCTGGTCGCCGGCATCGCGGCCCGCCGGAGGGCCAAAGCGTGAACGTAGTGCCGGAGCCTCGCGGCTCGGGCAAGGCGACGGCCGGCATGATCACCTGCACTGTTCTCGGCAAAGTCGTGCGCCGGTGGTTACGTTCCCGATGCCATGTATGCGGCGAGAATGTAGTTCGGGTGCCGGTCGAGGGTTGTTGCGGGCTCGGTCGTACCGCATCGTCGTTCGCGGGTCGGCGTGGCGGGCAGCGATCTGGACGTCGCGAAGGCTGACGCCGGCGTCGAGCATGGTTGTCACGAAGGTATGGCGCAGCATGTGCGGGTGCATCCTCGGCATCCGCACGCCGGCGGTGACGGCCAGGTGCTTGAGTCGGCGGGTCGCGGCGTGGCGGTCCATCCTGGTGCCGAGAGTGCTGCGCAGGATAGGTCCGTCGGTGCGGCCGTCAACGGCGCGTTCGATCGCCCGCGCGACGGCCGGTGGCAGCGGAATGAGGACGACCTTGCCGCCTTTGCCGCGAACGCGTAGGACGCGGTGACCGTGTTCTTCGCCGAGGTCGCTGATGCTGGCCGCGCAGGTTTCGAAGATCCGTAGTCCGAGCAGACCGAGGAACGCGATCAAGGCGAAGTCGTTCGGGTTGGCCGACAACCGCGCCTCCGTAATCAGGGCTTCGAACTGCAGATGACCCAGGCCGAGGTTGGTGACTCGGCGGGCACGGTGGGCCGGCGGACGTAGTCGGCGGGAGAGTGAGGCAGGATGCCGTCGACAACGCAGACCCGGTAGAAGCCGACCACAACCGACAGCCGCCGGGACACGGTGGAAGGCTGGTACTGGCGCACATCCTGTAGCCAGCGCAGGTACCGCTCGATGTCGACCCGGACCGCTGCGAGCGGCTCGAGGCCTTGTTCGGTACACCAGTTAAGGAAAACCCGCAGGTCCGACTCATTGAGCCTTTCCGCGTAACGGGTTCTGGCGTTGGGTGATCAGGTGGTGCGGCCGTGTTCGACGTGGAGGAGGACGAGGGCGGCTGCGGTGATCTTGCCAATCTTCCAGGGGCAGAGGCTAACGTTGCGTAGTGCTTTGAAGGTCGTCATCAGCAGGGAGTTGCCGCGTTCGCCGATGGCCCGGATGCCGTTGTGGGCCTTGTTGTAGGTCTGCTGGATGTCGGTGAGGTCGCCGCCTTTGGGCTTCTTGAACGCCACGGTGATGGTGCCGGCTTCGCCCTCGTAGCCCAGATCGCCCAGGACCCGGAGGTGCTCTTCGGTCCACCTGGTCAGTAGGGGCAGGAGCTCGGTGTGTTTCGCGCAGGGCGGTGGTGTCGTGTTCGCGGCCGGGGCGGACCGGTGAGGTCCATAGCGGCCAGCCGTCCGGGGCTGTGATGACCTGGATGTTCCCGCCGTGGTTGGCGTGCTTGCCCGACCACCATAAGTCGACGCCGGGGGTGGGTCCGGGGGTCCGGCACCGGTCGGTCTCGATCAACGTTCCGTCGATGGTGACGTGGTGGTAGCCGGCCATCTTCGCCGCGAGGAGTGCCGCTTCCAGGTTCGGGGCCTGGGCGGCGATCAGGGTGACACCTTCGTGCAGATAGGCGTAGGCGGTGGATCGGCCGATCGTGTTGTCGCCGGCCAGCTGAGCGATGCGGGTGCCGTCCAGGAACCAGCGGATGATCAGGGTCGCCTGTTTGCCGCAGCTCAGCGCGCGGGTCCCGGTGCGGGTGCCACGGCGTTGGCGTTCGGTGTGCAGCAGGCTGGAGACGAACAGCACGGTCTCCTCGCGCACGGTCAACGTGGCGGTATATGTACCACTCATGGTTGGCGCGGAACCCCTATGAAGTTGGACTGTGAGAGGACCACCTTAAAATCGGGATTCTGCGTCTTTTCCTTACACCACAACAGATCCAGCGTGTCGCAGCCGCCGCAGTCGATGCCTACCTACCGTCCGCAGGCCGGCACGCGGAAAACTCGATATCCATGACCTGCCTGGCCGGCCGCAGCAGCGGCTGACCACGCGGCGGCAGGCTGTTGGACCGACGACGGCGCTCGGGCGCTACACCTGCTCGGCGAACTTGAAGATGTAGATGGCCGACCCGACGAACCCGGCCAAGGCAACACAAGCGATGGCCACGTTGATGAGGCGCAGACGCCGACGTACCACCTCAGTCGAGGCGATCTGCGGCACCGATTCGATCAGCTCGGTCACCGCGTCCGCCTTGACGCGCAACTGCCGCAGTACGCGGTCCCGCCGCCCAGCCGATACGAACATCGCCGCTCGCACCATGACGTATTCCCCGTCGACCAGTCGCAGATGCACGCCGAGGTACTCGAGCACCTCCACTCTGGCGAGCAGGCGCCGGGGCACGGTGACACGGGTGAACGTGTTGTCCACCACCAAGCGGTCCGGGTGGATGGTGAGCTTCCCGGCGGGACCGCCGAGGTAGCCGAAGCAGGTGACCGCCAGGAAGATGGCCGCGATGCTGAACCACAGGTCGGCAGGCATGGGCCAGTTCGCCCACGAGCCGAGGGCAAACCCGGTCCACAGCAGTCCACCAACGAGGAATACCCCCAGGTCGAGCCGACGCATCACCTTATGGCGGTTCCCCACGAGCAGCCTCACCTTTCCAGTCGGACCTCAGCTGCAAGATCAACAGCCTGCCACGTCATTGTCCGCATTCACGGAGTCGGTGTACTGCGCCAGGCCGCAGCTAGCGAAGAGACCGATCCAGTCTTCATCGCCCCGGACGGCTGGCCGATCTGGACCTCCGACGTGCGACCCGGCAGGGAACACGACACCACCGCCGTGCGCGCACACACCGAGATCCTGCCCGCCCTCACCATCGCCGCCGCCGGTCTGCGCACCCTCGGCGACCTCGGCTATGAAGGCGAAGCCGACGCGATCACCGTCGCGTTCAAGCAGCTCAACCGAGCCCACAACGCCGTCCCCGCCATCGCCGAACGTGGCACCGTCCTGCTCAAAGGCACATTCAAAGCCCTCCGCAACATCAGCCTATGCCCCTGGCGGATCGGCCGGATCGTCGCCGTCGCCCGCGTCCTGCTGCACTTCGACCACGCCATACGACATGACCATCAGTGATCAAGGCATTGCGCGGAATGACTCACTCAAGTCATCATTCAGGTGATCTTGTCGAGATTGGCGAACAGATATGCCCGACCTCTCAAGACGACAAGTTCGTCAACAGTCGAACGAACCACCGAGATCTCTCGTCCATAGATCTTGACAATTGCTCCGCAACGCATCCCGATCACCTATGAGGCGGACTATCGTACCGACACCATCGGGCTCTACGCGGGCGGCGAGCTCTACGCGGCGGTACACGGTGTCAGCCGTAACGCCGACGACCCGGCGGAGAGTTTCGGCTGGTACGCCTATGTGCACCGCTTCGACCACGACGGCCGGCCCGAGGCATCCACGATTCGCTGGATCGCCGTGAGTCGCTACCTCCGCGACCCGGACGCCGACCGAAAGCTCGCCGCGCTCTTGGACGAACTTGTTGCGCTGCGGGTCGGCGATATCGCCATCCAGCCGTTCCGCTTCGTCTACGACGGCGTCCCGTTCGGCCTGATCGACGAATCCGACCCCGATCGCGGCGACTGGGCCGAGCTCCACCCCGACCGGCTCGGCTTCAACCCGCCATGGGACGGCACCTACAGCACCTGAACAGCACGGCCCACCACCAAACCGGCTCCCGGCATCCGCTCGTCGGCACGAGCGATGAGCCGACCTTGCGGGCGGAGCGCTGCGCCTGCAACCACGAAGCGTGACGATCTTCGAGTGGACAGGCGTGCGAAACCTGCGGCATGAGCGGATTCATTCGGCAGGTGGCTTCGCGGAGCTCATCTCATCGGCTAGCCGCCGCAGCCGTCGCACCTCATCGATCAGCTCGCGATCGGACGGCACGGTGAGGATCGTAAGGCCCTCTGGCCCGGGTTCCCTGTGCGCCAGGCGAAGTGCCGCCGTCAGCCAGGCGCGGAGATCGGCGAGCTCGCGGGCTGGGTCCGTCACGCCTGGATCATGTCACGACCAAACGAACTGGTGTCGTCTCCACGCACTGACGGCGGCCCGTCCGCGCAGCTGATCAAGCGGCTTGCCATGCGCAGCTTGTGGTCCGGTGTCGATGTGACGTTCCAGGGCAAGTGGGAGGAGCGCAACTGGCGCAACGTGCCCGGCCCGTTCGCTGTAGGGCCGGGTGCGGCTCGAGGGCCATCCGCCAGGGTGCAGGTTCAGCCGGTGCCGTATTGCACCGGATAGTGGATGACGACCGCACCACCGGTGGCGTAGTTGGCGACATCGGCGGCCACCTGCCGGCCCTGCGGAGACGCCCTCGCCGCGGTCATTGCCGCAGCGTCAGCGAACTCGGCTTCGAAGACCGCGAAGTACGGCGTCTGACCCTGCGTCGCTGCCACGTCGAAGCTGTAGCGCCACGCGAGCAGGCCGGGCAGGCGCGTGACCAGCGGGAGGTGGTTGGTCACGTAGTAGTCGCGGAAGTGGTCGAGATCGGCGGGTTTGGGATACAGGACAACCAGCTTGTGCATGACAACCTCCGTTTACACGATCCAATGCCCAGAGTCGACGTTCGTGGCTCAGGGGTCCTGCGTCGGCGAACGTCGCGCGGTGCGGATGGCGGCCACGGATCCAAGGCCCGCACCGACGACGATCAGATCGAATCGTTCGGTTCCTTTGGTCTAATCGTTCGGTTCCTTTGGTTTATGGGTGCGTCCCGTCCAGCCAGTCGGTGATGAGGGGGATGGCGTCGCTGAGGGTGTCGGCGCGGTGGTGTGCGCCGGCGAGTTCGTCGTCAGGGTGGGTGGTGCGTACTGCGATCACCGTCATGCCTGCAGTTCGAGCTGCTTCTACGCCGGCGGGGGCGTCCTCGATCACTAGGCAGTCGGGCGCCGGCACGTTGAGGAGCTGTGCCGCGCGTAGGTAGCCCTCCGGATCGGGTTTGCCGCGTTGGACCTGGCTGCTGTCGACCAGGACCGGAGGATCGGGTAGCCCGCCTGCGCGCAGGCGGTGCAGGACCGTGGGCGTTCGGCCTGAGGTGACGACGCCCCACCGCCGGTCCTTCAGCAGGCGCAACACCGCGGCGGCGTCGGGGTACACGGGAAAGTTGTCGCCTTCGTGGGCCATGAATTCCCTGATCAGCTGGTATTCGGCGGCGGCGTCGAGGTGCGGTGCTACTACCTGAATGGTGTCGACGGGCCGACGGCCGTGGGTGTGTGACCAGACCATGTCCGGATCGAGGTTGCGGTGGTCTGCCCATCGGCTCCAGATCCGGCGGTACGCGGGGTACGAATCGACGAGCACGCCGTCGACGTCGAACAACACTGCCTTGTCGGTTGCGCCCGCGCCGATGTCGTGGAGGTGATGGAGCCCTTCGTGCGCGGCCTGCCGAACCATCCACAGGACGGTGCGGCGTTCTCGAGGGAGCCGGACGGCTGAGCGGCTCCACTGCGGTCCGCTGATCTCGCTCGTGAGGGCGGCGAACCGCTCAATGTTACGTTCGAGATCCAGCAGAACGGCGGCCAGCGGTTGCTGGTTGTAGGCGCGCTGCTCGGCACGCTCGTCGTTGCGCATCGGTTCGAGCGTGGGCTCGTGCTCGGTCAGCGTGCGGCGAACTCGGGTGTCGTAGACGTCGTAGACGTCGCGGACATGGCAGGCGTACTCCAGCGCCGACCACACCCCGGACGTGGGCCGTCGGCGCAGGACGTCAACGGGCAGGTGCTGCAGCCGGCGCCGGTACCGCGTGGGATAGCTGCGGATCAGCCCGAGGGCCGCAGACGTGGTCAGGTCGCCGTATCGCAGACCACACGATTCGCAGTGGTGGTCCTCTTCCGGCAGGGGTGGAAGGGTCATCACACCGCCAGGTCCTCGTACCGACGTTGGTTCTTGCCGACCGCGTCGACATCACCTTCGCCGGGCCGGTGTAGTGCCGCCGCCGCGCCGGCGGCCTCCCAGCCCCGGCCTCGGACCGCAGTGCGTAAACGCCTCACGAAGCCACCCCCGGCGCTTCGGAAATCGAATCAACTCACCGGACGCTACTGTATCGAAGATCGAAGCATCAAGAGGGGTGGCACAGGCGATGACGGTACCCAGGCCAGGCCAGCCCGTACGCGGATCGAGTACCGGACGACCCCTCATGGCCGCCCTCGACCTCTTCGGCCGCCGCTGGAACCTGCGCGTCGTCTGGGAGCTGCGGCACGGGCCGGTCGGGTTCCGCGCGCTGCGGCAGCGCTGCGACAACATGTCCTCCAGTGTCCTGCGGCAACGGCTGACCGAACTCCTTGACGCCCAGCTCGTCGTCCAGCAGCCGGACACGGCCTACACGCTCACCGACCTGGGCCGCGGTGCCTACCAGGCATTGCGCCCGCTCGCCCGCTGGTCCGACGTGTGGGCCTCGGCCCTGAGCGAGGACGGCAAGGACTGAACGCTTGAAGCACCGCCCCTGGCGCTTCGGAAACCGAATCGCTACGGTGCTTCTGAATCCGAATCGCCTGGAGGGGTGGCCATGGCCCGCATCCCAGCGCTCGAACCGCCGTTCACGCCGGACGTGGAGGCACAGATCGCCACGATGGTGCCGGCCGGAATGCCTCCTATCGGCCCGTTCTGTTTCGTCGCCCGCACCGCTCGCGTCGAACTCGAGCCCGGTGCTCCCCGCTTCGTCGACGTCACGACCGCCTGATGGCCGGCCCACCGGTGGCAGTGGTGAACGCCTGCACCCGCGATGGGGAAGGCGGCAGCCCCACCGCGGTCGTGATCGACGACGCCACGCTCACCGACGACGACCGTCACACCATTGCCCGTAGGACCGGCACCTCCCACACCGCGTTCATCGACACCAGCACACCGGACGCGCCCATGGTGCGCTTCTTCACCAGCGCCGGGGAACTCACGAACTGCGGCCATGGCACCATCGCCGCGCAAGCCGTCCTGCTGCACCGCAGCGGCGCCACCGAGCACCACGGCAGCCAGCGCACCGCAGGCCGCACCTTCGCCACGACCGCCATCCGCCGCCACAACGGCATAGAGGTCTGGTTCGACCAAGGCGTCATCGCCCTGGCGGACTATGCCGACGCCACTGCCGGCGGCATGATCGCGGCCCTCGACCTGCGACGAGCGGACATCGCCGCCGACGTACGGGTCGCCTCGCCCGGCACGCCACGACTTCTCGTCCCTGTCCGGGATCACCTGACGCTGCTGTCCATGCAGCCCGACTTCGATCGGCTGGCAACCGAGTGTCGCCGACTCGGGTATCTCGGCTGCTTCACCTACGCACTGTCGCCGACCGCAAGAACGGCCGCGGCCCGCATGTTCGCCCCCGCGATCGGCGTCAACGAGGACATCGCGAACGCCAACAGTGTCGGCTGCCTTGCCGCCCACCTGCTCGACACATCCGGCAATGGCGAAATCGAGATCCACCAGGGTGACACGCTCCGGAGACCGTCATCGATTTTCGCCAGCGCGACATGTACTGGATCCGGCATCGTCGCCAGAATCGGCGGAGTGGCCGACCTCGGCCCGCCCATCGATCTCTGCGCACCAGAGCCGTCGAGCCACCTTCCCTGGCGATGATCGGATGCACGGCGTGCGGCTGATCAAGGCGTTCCGCGTGCTGGCAGTGCAGTGAGGTGCGATCCGGCTGATTGTGATGTGGTCGACCCGGACAGCGGTGGCGGCGGACGTGCATAAGGGGCATCGTCGTGGTTATGCGAACTTCTCACCGCGTGCGGGTGGCGGCGCTGCTGGTCGGCCTTGGTGTCGGGTTGACGGCGTGCGGCGGGAACTCCGCGCCGCAGGCCTCGTGGTCGGGCGCGCCGTCGCCGGGCCAGCAGCCGGCCGGGGGCGCGTCGCCTTCGGTGTCGCCGGCGCCGAGCGGTAAGCCGGTGCACGTGCGGTTGTACGAGAAGGACGGGGCGACGTACGGCGTGGGCATGCCGATCATCGCGTACCTGTCGGCGTCGATCACCAGCGCCAAGGACTTCGACGCGGCGACCCAGGTCACCGTCAACGGGGCGCCGGCCCAGGGCGCGTGGTACTTCCAGAAGTCCACGATCTACGCCGGCTACCCGATCGAGGCACACTACCGCCCGGCGGAGTTCTGGCCGGCGCACGCCGAGGTCGCCATGAACCTCGACACAAAGGGCAAGTCGGGCGGGGCCGGGCTGGTGTACGACAACAGCCTGACCCTCGACATGAAGACCGGGCCGGCGAACGTCGGCAAGGTCGACGGCAAGACCCTGCGGATGGTCGTGACCTCCGACGGCAAGCAGGCCTTCGACTTCCCGGTGTCGCTGGGCAAGGCGAGTACCCCCACGTTCAACGGCACCAAGGTCGTCATGGAGAAGAAGGCGGTCGAACACATGGTGGGCGACGGCTATGACGAGCAGGTGCCGTGGTCGGTACGGGTCACCAACTCCGGCGAGTACGTCCACTCGGCCAGCTGGAACGGCGGCAACATCGGCCAGCGCAGCACCTCCCACGGCTGCACCAACCTGACCGAGGCGAACGCCAAGGCGTACTTCGACTTCGCCCAGGTCGGCGACCCGATCACCTACACCAACACCGGCGGCCCGACGATGCCGACCTGGGACGGGTACGGCGACTGGAACGTGCCCTGGAACACCTGGCAGGCGGGCGGCGTGGTGCCGGCCAACTGACGCACCTCCGGGCGAACGTCGACACCGCAGCCCGTCATCGGATGGTGCCGATCTTGATCGGATGCCTTACCCAGCGCCGTCGGTGAGGCGGAATCGGTCGGCGAAAGTAGACATCTCGTCGCGCTGTTCGACGGGATCGGTGGCGGCCACGTTGACGACGAGGCGGGTCACGCCCTGTGCGGCGAAGGCCTCGACCCGGTTGGGCGTGAGCTCGGTCGACGCCCATCTGGTGTACTCCAGCGCCTGCGGGTCACGGCCGGCCTCGACCGCCGTCGCCCGGGCGAGGTTCAGTTGGGCGCGGCGCTCTTCCGGGGTGAGCATGCCGCCGGGGAAATAGCCGTCACCACGTCGGCCGGCGCGGCGGGCCGCCGCCCGGCTCGACCCGCCGACATGAACGGGGAGTTCGGCGCCACCGTGCGGCTTCGGGAAACTGACGAGTGTGTCGAAGTCGAAGAACTCTCCGTGGAAGCTGACGCCGTCGGGGCCGCCGGCCCAGAGCAGTCGCATGACGTCGATCGCTTCATCGGCCCGACGGCCCCGGCTGGCGTAGTCCACTCCGACCGCCGCGGCCTCGCCCGGCAGGCCGCCCAGGCCGATGGTCAGCAGCCGCATCCGGCCCTTGGACAGGACGTCGATCGTGGCCAGCTGCTTGGCGAGGATGACGGGGTGCCGGTAGGGCAGCAGGAGTACTCCCGTTCCGAGGAGGATCCGGTTCGTGGCGGCGGCGACGAAGGCCAGGCAGTCCAGCGGATCGGCGTAGGGCAGCGTCGGGGGCAGCTCGACCCCGCCGATGGTCGCGCCCGGGTACAGCACGATGTGTTCGGGCAGGTACAGCCCTTCGAAGCCGCACTCTTCAGCGTGCAGTGCGAAAGCGATGATCCGGTCGGGATCGATGCCGTGGTACGGGGTGCTGTAGCTGACGGCGAACCTCATTGCCGCGACGCTAGGCGTTGACACCGGCGTCAAGGCAAGGCCATCGTCGTATGGCACCGATTCCATCTCGGCCAGAGCAGTCCGGCAGATCGAGCCCAAGTGATGCGGGCCGCGCGGCTCGTGGCATGAGCGGATAATCGCGTTCGGTGGTCAGGCTGGTGGATCGTCTCGATACAGGTGCGCTCGCACACCACGGCCGCCCCAGCGCGTCGCAGCCAATTCCGGCCGTGGGCGGGTGGGCTCAGGCACCCAGCCGTGTTGTCTAGTGTCGGGCGCTGCGTCGTCCCAGTCGGCGATCAACGCAAACGGATCTGTGCCGCTCCCAGCCTGAACGTCACAGGTCTCCTGGACGACCATGGCAGGGTAGAAGCGCGTCTCCTGAGCCACGTTGCAGTCGTCGGTCCGGGAAGCGACCAGGGCGCCGCACCGTTCGCAGGCGATGCATGGGCTCCATCCCACCAGCGACCAGCAGCCGGTGAGCACAAGGTCGTGGACGAATTGTGTCCCGCGTATGTCGCCGGGTGACAGCACGTACGTGCCGACGATCTTGTCACGGCCATACGCGGCCTCATCGATCGCATAGGTGCCGGGGTCGAGCCGAGGAGGGTTCACATGATGGTGGTCCAGCAGCGACCAGTGCGGTCCCGTCGGCAACTCCACCAGCTGTACCGGGATGCTCAGCGCGTTTCCGCACCTCGCGCACCGAAAGCTCTCCACCGCCGCAGTGTGGCCCACCGGCCGGGACCAACGCACCCGAGTTTATGTGGAGCGGATTTACTCGGCAGGTGGCTTCGCGGAGCTCACCTCATCGGCTAGCCGCCGCAGCCGTCGCACCTGATCGATCAGCTCGCGAATCGGCGCAGAAGGGTCAGTCGGCCCAGATGGTCAGGTCGCGGGGCCGCTGCGGAACGGTTGGGGCTTCGGCACTCACAGACTCGTCGTCCGCGCGAGGTACGCCGCCAAGGCGAGCGGCATGTACGGCAGGCGCTCCGTAAGCGCTCAGCGACTGCAGGACATACGCGACCCGGGCGCGGATGGCAGCAATGCGATTCAACGAGTCTCGGTCCGCACTCACGCGAGGTAGTCCTGCATGCACCAGAACCACAGGTCCAGCGCCGACAGTCGCCGCAGCGTGCTGGTGTGGAACTGAACCTGCGGCATGCTCAACTGATCGTAGATGTTGGCGTATACGAAGATCCCGGCGCTGAGCCCGAAGGCCCGGCGGGCGCTTGCCATCCCGCCGGCGTGCGGCTCGACGATGTCCAGCAGCTCTCGCACGATCGCTTCAGTGTGCGTCGAATCCCGGCTCGGCACCTCGATCCGCCAGCTCGAGCCCGCCGCGATCGGCTTGCCGTCCGCACCCATCAGCTCGCCGCGACGCCGTTTCCGGCTCGGCTCCAACCCGATCAGCCGGGTCACGTCGTCTGGATCGAACCCACTGTTACCGCCGTGCTCACCCTCCAGTAGCAGATGTCCGCCCTGGATGCACCGCGGCATTGGCTCGTCGTCATCATCCATACCGACCTCCCGGTAACCGTACCGTCGCCGTCACCGCGGCCCACATCCTGAGGCTCCGCGACGACGGCCGGCGGTGAAACGGCGAGAAACAATGTCAGGCGGTCTCGCTGGCCAGCCACTCGTCGACGACCTCCACCAGGGTGTCGCCGGTACGGATGGAGTCCTGCCGGACGAGATCGACGAGCGCGGGCGTGAGTTCGCGACGCTCCAGCCACTCCAGGTGCCTGGTCAGTGTCGCGAGCTCCAGCAGGTAGCCCGAGTTGCTCGTCTGTCCTTCCAGCGCCGGGTCGCGATCGTGGAGCATCTCGCCGGTGGCGTACCAGCTGGACACCAGGTTGGCGGCGGTGCCGACCGTCGCCCGGGTGTATGCGGCGGGGTTCGGCGTATCCGCGGAGGTCGAGATGCTCGGCCAGGTTGCCGAAGGTCACGGTGATCCACGAGTCGTCACCGTCGAGGATCCGGTCGTCGGGGCCGGTCGGGACGAAGCCGCGAAGCTCCCCGGCCAGCCGGCGGGACTGTTCACGGATCTCCGGCGCCCGCTCGGCGAGCGGACCGGGCTGCTCCCAGGCGAACCGCAGCGAGGCCTCCGCAGCGGCCCGGAACGCGGCGCGGGCCGGGAATTCCGTGATGCTGCGTTCGTAGAACGGGAAGCAGCGCTGGATCGCGCCCAGCGCGGCCACCAGCTGCTGCCGGGCCTTCAGCCGGCCGGCCCGGGCTGCAGCGCCTCGAACAACACGTACCCGGGTGGCGGGGTCATTGTCACGGCCATGTTGATCCTGCAATCCAGACGGTGATGCGTGGCTTCTGCCATCGTCCGGTCGGCGGGACGATGTCGCTGCCGTCGTCATCCTCCAACATCGCAGTACAGACGGCACGCCGGCGGTGTGTACGGCGCGCGACCTGATCGGGCGTTTCTCGACATCGCTGAACACATGGCGTCGTACCCACGGCGGCGAGACCTGGCATGCCCGCGAAGGTCCCGGCCGCTTGGAATCTCTTGCCCAATTCTTTGTTGGCAGCTTCGGCACCGACACTGACCAGCCGTACGCACCGACATCCGTCGGCTGATCTGACACCCACCAGCAACCCAACTGAACAACGACTACATGCGCGCTCATCGGCTACTTATCTAATTGGCGGTACGACCGCAGCCCGGCCAGGCTTGGTCGAGGTGATCGGCGGGGTAGCTCTCACATTCGGCTGCCCACTT
>NZ_JBFAPO010000011.1:0-235962 GCF_040676755.1 Dactylosporangium sp. NPDC049525
AAGCACCGACAACCGTGGGGGACAGCATGACGGACGTTGCCGAGATGGTCGGCGCGGTGGAGGACGACCTCACCGGGCTCGTGGCGAGGCTGCGGACGCGGACACCGGGCCGGTGGCGGCAACTGCACCCGATCGGCTTCGGGGTCCGGGCCGCGCCGGACGCCGATCCTGTCGCGCCGCTGCCGGTCGAGGCCGGGCAACCGCCAACGACGACGCCGATCGAACCGCTCATCCCCGCCGGGATCGCACCGCAGTTCGTGGAGAGCACCGTGGCGACCGACGCCGGCGACGGGCCGCTCGTGCTCGACGCGCTCGTCGAGGCCATCGCGCGGCGGACCGGCGTGGCGGAGCTGCCCCGCGCGCCGCGGCGGTCGCTGTTCCGAGGGGCGCAGCTCCTCGTCGACCGCGGCCCCGCCATGGCGTACTTCCGGCAGGACGTCGAGGCGCTCAGTGCCGTCGTGCGCGCCGTGGTCGGCGACGCCATGGTCGACCGGGTCTCCTTCGACGGCTCGCCGCTGCTCGGCGCCGGTCACGGCCCGGTGTGGCAGTGGGGCACGGGCTACCGGCCGCCACCGCCGGGCACCCCGGTGCTCGCGTTCACCGATGCGGGCCTCGCCGCCGCCGGTGGGTCCCGGGCGCCGGCGGGCACGGCGGTGTGGGCCGCGGTCGCCGACCGGCTCGCCAGGCGGGACTCACGGCTGATCATTTTCCTGCCGTACCCGAGGCGCCGCTGGCCGGCCGGCCTCACCCGCTTCGCCACCGTCCTGGAATGGGACCGGTCAGCTTCCGCGACCGCCGGCGCCGCGGACGCGACCGGGGGCTCCGTGGTGGACGCGGCCGGGGAGTCCTTCGCGGACGCGGCCGGGGGGTCCTTTGTGGACGAGTTGCCGGAGCCGGTGCGCACCCGGTGGCGGCACACCGCGCCGGGTGCGCGGCTGCTGGCCGAGTTCGCCGCACTCGCGGTCCGGGTGCAGCCGGCGCTGCTGCGCCGCCTGCGCCGCACCGTCGCCGGGCACCTGCACGCCGGCGACGAGGCCGACCTCTGGTGGGCGCCGATCGTCAGCGGCCGCTCCAGCGACGCCGTCACCTTCGCCGCCGAGCTGACGCGGTTCCTGCAGCGCCGGCTGCGTGAGCGGTTCCGCACCGACCCGGCCGCGGTCAGCGCCGCCCGTGCGGTCGTGGTGGACCTGCACGCCGGTGAGCCGCCGGTCCTGCGCCTGGAGGAGGACCTGATCTGGGCGGTGATCACCGGCGCGGCGCCGGCGGCGATCGACGACGCCCTCGCCGGCGCCTGGCACGGCCTGGCCCGCCAGCGCCGCGACGGGCTCGCCGACTGGTGGTACGCGGCCTGGCGGCGGCTGCCCGACGAGGCGCGCAGCACCGTCACGGCGGCCCGGATGTCATTGATGAGCTCCGCGGTGCTGGGCGAGTCCGTGATCGGCGGCGAGCCGGCCGTCGTGCCCGGCCTCGCGTTGGACTCGACGGTGGCGGTGGCGTTGCGCCAGACCGGCGACGTGCTGCTCGGCGTGCTGCGGGACGGCCCGCTGCTGCGGCTCGGCGACGTCGACCGCCGCCGGGGCGCGGCGGTGCCGGTGCCGGCCACCGACCCGCTCGTGGTGGAGATAGAACACCCCGACCGGCGCCGCAGCACGCAGGTCGTCGCCGTG
Source organism: Dactylosporangium sp. NPDC049525 (assembly GCF_040676755.1). Taxonomy (NCBI): domain Bacteria; kingdom Bacillati; phylum Actinomycetota; class Actinomycetes; order Micromonosporales; family Micromonosporaceae; genus Dactylosporangium; species Dactylosporangium sp. NPDC049525. The sequence continues at coordinate 1,668 of NZ_JBFAPO010000011.1, forward strand.
CCGAGCGGCGCCGTGGTCACCATGGCCGTCGGCACCGGCCGGGTGATCCTGCGAACGGCCCGCGGACTGGAATACGACCTCCCCGCGGCCTGGGACGCCGGCACCCAGCAGGTCGCGGGATCACCCGCCCCGCTGGGCGCGACCTACGACGGGGTCGGCGTCAACTTCGCCGTGTACGCAGGGACGGCGGACCGGGTCACGCTGTGCCTGTTCGACGACGACGGCGCCGAGGAGCAGGTCGAGCTGCGCGCGGCCCACAAAGGTGTCTGGCACGGCTACGTGACCGGCGCGGCACCGGGCCAGCGCTACGGCTACCGCGTCGACGGCGCCTACGAACCGGCGCAAGGGCTGCGGCACAACCCGTACAAGCTGCTGCTCGACCCGTACGCGAAGGCCATCGACGGCGACGTGACGTGGGATCCGGCCGTGTACGGCCACGACCTCGACGACCCGGACCGGATGTCCACATCGGACTCGGCGCCGTTCGTGCCGAAGTCGGTCGTGGTGAGCCCGTTCTTCGACTGGGGCAGCGACGCGCCACCCAGGGTGCCCTACACCTCGACCGTCATCTACGAGGCGCACGTTCGTGGCCTGACGATGCTGCATCCGGACGTGCCGCAGGAGCTGCGCGGCACGTACGCCGGTGTCGCCCACCCGGCGGTCGTCGAGCACCTGCGGAGCCTCGGCGTCACCACCCTGGAGCTGCTGCCGGTGCACCACTTCGTGCACGAGCAGCACCTGGTGGAGCAGGGCCTGTCCAACTACTGGGGCTACAACACGATCGGCTACTTCGCGCCGTACCACGGCTACGCCGCCGGCGCCCGTGGCCAGCAGGTGCAGGAGTTCCGGTCCATGGTCAAGGCGCTGCACGCGGCGGGCATCGAGGTCATCCTCGACGTGGTCTACACCCACACCGCCGAGGGCGACCACACCGGCCCGATGCTGAGCTTCCGCGGGCTGGACAACGGGCACTACTACAAGCTCGACGACGACGGCCGCCACACCGGCGCCACCGGCGCGGGCAACAGTCTCAACGTCCGCAACCCGCACTCGCTGCAACTGGTCATGGATTCGCTGCGGTACTGGGTCACGCAGATGCACGTCGACGGCTTCCGCTTCGACCTCGCGCCGAGCCTCGCCCGGGACTTCACCGAGTTCGAACGGGTCGCGACGTTCCTCCAGGCGGTGCACCAGGACCCGGTCCTCGGCGACGTGAAGCTCATCGCGCAGCCGCGGGACGCGGGGCCGGACGGCGACCAGTCCGGCAACTTTCCTCCGCTGTGGACGGAGTGGAACGACCGGTTCCGTGACACCGTCCGTGACTTCTGGCGCGGCGAGCCCGGCATGCTCAGCGACTTCGTGACGCGGTTCAGCGGCTCGGCGGACCTCTTTCAGGACGACGGCCGGCGCCCGTTCGCCGGGGTCAACTACGTCACCTCGCACGACGGGTTCACGCTCAACGACCTGGTGTCGTACAACGAGAAACACAACGACGCCAACGGTGAGAACAATGTGGACGGTGAGACGCGGAACCACTCCTGGAACTGCGGCGTCGAAGGCCCGACCGACGACCCGGACGTGCTCGCGCTGCGGGCCAGGCAGCGACGCAACTTCCTGACCACGCTGCTGCTGTCGCAGGGCCTGCCGATGCTCACTGCCGGCGACGAGCTGGGCCACACCCAGCAGGGCAACAACCACCCGTACTGCCAGGACAACGAGGTCAGCTGGATCAACTGGGAATCCGCCGACGAGGTGCTGCTGGGGTTCACCCGTGAGCTGATCGCGTTCCGGCAATGGCACCGCGTGTTCCGCCGCCAGCGGTTCTTCACCGGCCGTCCCTCCGCGCGGACCGGGGGCTTTCCCATCCCGGACATCGCCTGGTTCGCACCCGACGGGCGGCAGATGACCGAGGACGACTGGGACAACCCGGCCAACCGGACGCTGCTGCTCTTCGTCAACGGCGAGTCGATCACCGAACGCGGCACCCAGGGCGAGCGGCACCTGGACGACTCGTTCCTGCTGCTCGTCAACGCCCACGACGAGCCGGTGCAGTTCGTGATCCCGCCAGCGGAGTACGGCGATGCGTGGGAACTGGTGATCGCGACGGCGGCCGACTTCTTGCGAGAGGGCGTCTCCTACGGCGCGGGCGGCGCCATCACGGTGCCGGACCGTTCCCTCATCGTCCTGGACCGGACGGTGTGACCGCCGTGCAGGTCTGGCCCGGCAACCGACGCCCGCTCGGCGCCACCTACGACGGCGCCGGCACCAACTTCGCGCTGTTCACCGAGGTCGCCGAGTCCGTGGAGCTGTGCCTGTTCGACGACGAGGGCACCGAGCAGCGCATCCGGATCGTCGAGGTCGACGGGTTCGTATGGCACGTCTACCTGCCCGGCGTCGAGCCCGGCCAGCGGTACGGCTACCGCGTCCACGGCCCGTACGACCCGGCGTACGGGGTGCGGTGCGATCCGAACAAGCTCCTGCTCGACCCGTACGCGCGGGCGCTCACCGGGGACGTCAGCTGGGACCCGGCGGTCTCGGATTTCGGTGGCGAGTCGGCGCACTTCGTGCCGAATGCCCTGGTGGTGGACCCGTACTTCGACTGGGCCGGCGACGCGCCGCCGCGGGTGCCGCTCGCCGACACCGTCGTGTACGAGGCACACGTCCGCGGCCTGACCATGCTGCACCCCGACCTGCCCGACCACCTTCGCGGCACCTACGCCGCGGTCGCGCACCCGGCGATCGTCGAGCACCTCACCCGCCTCGGCGTCACCACCCTGCTGCTGCTGCCGGTCCAGCACTTCGTGCACGAGCAGCGCCTCGTCGAGGCCGGCCTGTCCAACTACTGGGGGTACAACCCGATCGGCTGGTTCGCGCCGCACAGCGGCTACGCGGCGAACAGCACCCGCGGCGGCCAGGTGCTGGAGTTCCGCAGCATGGTGCGGGCCCTGCACCGCGCCGGTATCGAGGTGCTGCTCGACGTCGGCTACGACCACACCGCCGAAGGCGACCACCTGGGCCCGACGCTGAGCCTGCGCGGCATCGACAACCGGTACTACGCCCTGGACGACGAGGACCGCAGCCGCTACGCCGGCCGGAGCGGCAACTGCCTCAACGTCCGCTTCCCGGCGACCCTCCAGCTGGTGATGGACTCGCTGCGCTACTGGGTCACCGACATGCACGTCGACGGCTTCCGGCTCAACCTGATGTCCACAATGGACGAACCGGACCGGTGGCAGCTCGACTCCTTCGTCACCGTGCTGCGCCAGGATCCGGTGCTCGGCGGCGTGAAACTCCTCGCCGACGCCTGGACCCGCGGCGCCACCGTCTACCCACCGCTGTGGCTGGAACGCAGCCTGACCTACCGGAACACGGTCCGCGACCTCTGGCGCGGCGCCCCCGTGCCGCCGGAACGGCTCATCTCGGAGCTCGCCGGCGCCGGCCACGACTTCGGCGACGACGCCCCCGTCCCCACCGCCGCGGTCAACCTGATCACCGCCCACGACGGCTTCACCCTGGCCGACCTGGTCACCTACAACGAACGCCACAACGAATTCAACGGCGAGGACAACCGCGACGGCGAACCGGACAACCGCTCGTGGAACTGCGGCGTCGAAGGCCCGACCGACGACCCTGACATCGCCGCCCTGCGCCGCCGCCAGCAACGCAACCTGCTCGCCACGCTCCTGCTGTCCCGCGGCGTCCCGCTGCTGTCACACGGCGACGAGCTGGGCCGTACCCAGCGCGGCAACAACAACGCCTACTGCCAGGACAACGAGTTCAGCTGGATCGACTGGCAGGACGCGGACGAAGCGCTGCTCGCCTTCACCCAGCGCCTGCTCCAGCTGCGCCGCGACCACCCCGCCCTGCGCCGTTCACGCTGGCTGGACGTGACCGACCTCGCCGCCGCGCCACCGGAGTTCCGCCTGTACCGCGCGGACGGCGCACCCCTGCCGCTGCCGTCCCCGTCACCGGAGCCCACGGGCGCGATCCTGCTGTGGATCGACGGCGCCCCACGCGGCCCCGAACCGGCCGACCGGGACCTGCTGATCGTCCTCAACCCGACGCGCGAGCGGGTGAAGGTGCATCTGCCCGGCCCTGAACTGGACCGCGCCTGGGATCTGGACCTCAGCACCGCCGAGTTCGCAGCCACCGGGACGGTATCGGCATCCGACGTCATCGAGGTCGACGACCACAGCGTCACAGTTCTCGTCTCGGCCGCTCTCTGACGGCTGCGACATGTCCGGTTCTCGCCGCCCGGTCGGCGGTCACCGATGGCCGGGCTGCCATCGATCAGGCCGCGGCGCCCGCGGTCAACGGCGTGAGCACCGACGTTTCGTACTGCTGCCTCGGGGAAAGGACTCAGCATGCAACCAGGCACATCAGCGGGCGACGGGGTGGCCCTGTCCATGCTTCAGGTGACCGTGGGGATGCCGGTCGTCGACTCGGCAGGAGAGCAGGTCGGCACGGTGAGCGCGGTGCAGGCGCCGGGGACCGAGGTGCGCCCGGACACCGTGGCCGGCATCACCGAGCACCTGATCGCCACCGGCTATCTGCGCATCGACGGGAGCGGGTTCCTGTCCAACGACGTGTACGCCGCCGGGAACCAGATCAGCGGGGTCAACGCCGGTGTTGTCGAGCTGCTGGTGCCGCGCGAGCACCTGTACCGCGCCGCCAGCTGAGCATCACCCCGCCGGGGCGGGGCGCAGTGCGGCGAGGGTGAGTTCGAGGAGCCGCTCGTGGGCCGCCGGCGAGGGCAGGTCCGCCGCGGCGGTCAGCGCGTGCTGGCAGAACACCGCCAGCTCCGTGGCCGGCACGTCGGCGCGGACCTCACCCGCGTCGGCCGCCGCCGCAATGACGTCGGCGAGCAGCGCGTGCAGCTGGTGCCGGGCGGCGTGCATGTGCTCCGCGCGGTGCAGTGGCACCGCGAGGTCCGGGCTGTGCCCCAGCCCCGGTCCGTGTTGCTGCCGTCCGGTCGTGAACAGCCGGGCGAACGTCTCCAGCACCAGTCGCAGCCGGGCGCCCGGCGGCCCGGGCTGTTCAGCGGCCGCGCGCAGTTGCGTCAGGTGGTCGCCGACCTGTCGCTCGTGCCAGGCGACGACGATCGCCTCGACGTCCGGGAAGTACTTGTAGAGCGTGGCCCGCCCGATCCCGACCTCCGCGGCGATCTGCGACATGCTCACCCCGGCCAGGCCGTGCGCGGCCACCAGGGCGGCCGTGGCGTCCAGGATCGCCGTGTGCACGGTGCGGCGATGCTCGTCGATCGTCGCACTCCACAACCTCGGCACCCCATCACCATACAGTCCGACGTGATCCGTCACTCTGTCTTGTAAAACGACAGTGTGTATCGCAAGCTTCGTGGAGGAAGGTCGAGCCGCGAAGGAGAGCGAGCATGAGCGAGACGCGGGGAAGCAGGGCGCCGAGGTGGGTGAAGGTGTTCGCCGTCATCGGTGCCGTCGTGGTGGTCCTGCTGGTGGCGATGCTGGTGGCCGGCCACGGACCGGGCCACCACCACGGCCTGGGCGCGAGGTGAGGATGCGCCCGCCGATGCGCCGGCTCGCCCTCGTCGCGCACGTCGGTGCGTCCGTCGGCTGGCTGGGCGCGGTGGTCGTCTCGCTCGCGCTCGGCGTGGTCGGCCTGGCCGCCGACGACCCGCAGGTGGTGCGCGCGGTGTACCTCATCCTCGAGCCGGTCGGCTGGACCACGCTCGTCCCGTTCAGCGTCGCCAGCCTGGTCACCGGACTGCTCCAGGCCCTCGGCACCCACTGGGGCCTGACCAGGCACTACTGGGTGCTGATCAAGCTGGTGATGAACCTGGTCGCCACCGGCGTGCTGCTGCTGTACATGCAGACCCTTGGATACCTGGCCGACCTGGCCCGCGGTGGCGCCGACGCCCGGAACGCCTCGCCGGTCGTGCACGCCGCCGCGGCGATCGTGCTGCTGCTCGTCGCGCTGGTGCTGTCGGTGTACAAGCCGCGCGGCACGACGGCATGGACACCCGCGCGGCCCGCCGGGGTTCAGGGTTTCCGGCCGACGCCGCCGTAGAGCGCGGCCTGCGCGGTCGTACACCGTGATCAATGCCGTCAACAGGCAGTCACGACGGCCGACCTCCAACAGCCGAGACTCTTCCGCCGTCGCCGGCCGCGCGGAGATCCGCTGCGCGGCGTGGTCGAAGTGCACGCCCTTCCACGCTGTCAGGTATTGCAACAGCCCGGCACTGAGGGGCTCCGGCGAGCCGACGCCGGTACCTGCCGCAAGGTCCACGGGCACATACGCGGCGGCCAGCTCGACCGGACCCACCCCGTCAACGACGACCAGCGACCGCCGCATTACCAACGGCGCGCCCGGCTCGACGTCCAACACCGCAGCCGCTCGCACCGGTGCTGGTACTTCCCCGGTTGCGGCAGAGGTGCAGCCCGGTGGCCGCGTGCCCAGTCGACGGACACCGACCGGTTGGTTCGTGTCCGGTGGTCGGGCACTTCCCGTTGCAGGCCGCGACCGGACGCTTCCAGCAGGTCATCGTTGATCCCGAGAGATCATTTCCAAGGACGGAGCAACGATCCTGTGAACATGCGTAGACACATCCGGGCGGTCACTACGACGGTGCTGGCACCCGCCACGATCGTCGCGCTCGGCGGCGCACCGGCCGGGGCGGCCGCGACACCGGTCGACGGCACGTCGCCGGTGGCGTCGCTGGCACACGTGCGGTCGGTCATCGGGGCGGACACCGCCGCCGCGGCGGCGCTGACCGGCAAGGGTGTCGGTGTCGCCCTGATCGACACCGGGGTGGCGTCGGTGCCGGGGCTGCCGGCGGCGCAGATCGCCAACGGTCCGGACCTGTCGTTCGAGTCGCAGGCGGCGAATCTGCGCTACCTGGACTCCTACGGTCACGGCACGCACATGGCCGGCATCATCGTCGGCAATGACACCACGTCCGGCGCCAAGGGCATCGCCCCGGGCGTCAAGCTGACCTCGTTGAAGATCAGCACCGGTACCGGCGCCTCGGACGTGTCGCAGATGATCGCCGCGCTGGACTGGGTCGTGCAGCACCGCTCCGACGACCCGGCCAACCCGATCAGGGTCGTCAACCTGTCCTACAGCACCGGCACCAGCTCCGCCGCGGGGACCGACCCGCTGCAGTTCGCGGTGGAGAAGGCGTGGCAGGCCGGCATCGTGGTGGTCGCCGCCGCCGGCAACGACGGCAACACCACCGGCATGCTGACCAACCCCGCGGTCGACGACTGGGTGATCGCCGTCGGCGCCACCGCCACCAAGGGCACCGCCAGCACCACCGACGACACACTGGCCCCGTTCACGAACCTGTCATCGACCACGGGCGGCCAGGTGGACGTGCTGGCCCCTGGCACGTCCATCGCGTCGCTGCGCGTGCCCGGCTCGAACGTCGACAACCTCAACCCCACCGCGCGGGTGGGCACCACCCTGTTCAAGGGCAGCGGCACCTCGCAGGCCACCGCCGTGGTCAGCGCCGCCGCCGCGCTGCTGCTGCAGGCCAAGCCCACCGCCACCCCGAACCAGATCAAGGACTGGCTGACCAGCGGTGGTACCCCTGTCACCAGCGGCACCGCGGCCACCCTCGGACTCAAGCAGATCAACGTCAACGGCGCCATCGCCCGCAGCGCAACCACGACCGCCGCACCCGCCTGGAAGCTGTCCAGCGGCACCGGCGGTCTGCAGGGGTCCCGCGGCGCCAGCAGCCTCACCCTCGACGGCGTGAAACTCAGCGGCGAACGCACCATCTGGGGCAGCTTTTCCACCTCCCAGTGGGCGAAGTCCACCACCCCGGCGTGGAACGGCGGACTGTGGATGGGCTACCGGCTCGCCGGCGACGGCTGGACCGGCACCTCCTGGGCCGCCACGACCTGGGGCTCAGCGACCTGGACCGCCGCACCGTGGGCCGGCAGCGCCGCCACCGGGTGGAGCGACCCGGCCTGGACCGGCCGCACCTGGTCCGGGCGCACCTGGTCGGCCGGAACGTGGTCCGGTCGCACCTGGTCCAGCGACAACTGGGCCAACGCCACCTGGGCCTGACCCACACCGACACGGGGCGGAGGCGCACATCGCGTCTCCGCCCCACCGTCATGGGCAGCGATCGCAGAGCGATACCGTACGGCCGCTGCCGGCACCGACGTTGACGTGACTCCGATTGGGTGCGGCGCCGACGTGGAACGTCGGGTCCGCGCAGGCCGCTAGCGGCTGCCGGACGTGCCGGGTGTCGGCGGCATGTCGATCGTCTGGCGGGTGCACGGCAAGGCCGCTTGGCGGGACGTCGCGGTGAAACTACTGTCCGGCCGGTGGTCACCGGCCCTGTCGAGGGCCGTTCATGTCGTCGTGGTGAGCCGATATCCGGCCTGGCTGCCGACGCGTGCGGCGGCCTGCAGCGCACCGCTGCCGGCCGCGTCGAACTGGATCACGGCAGTGAGATCGACGTGGATGGAGCCGGGATAACGCCGTAACGCTTCGGCCAGGGCTCGGTGCAGCGTCCCGAGGTTGTGCCGCCCTGCGCACCCTGAGCCGGAGGGCCGCACGTGCTCGTCAGGCTGATGCGTTCGGCGGTTGCGCGGGCAGCCGGAACCAGACGCGTTTGCCGCCGGCGGGCAGGGCCTGGGTGCCCCAGGCGGTGGCGAGTTGTTCGACGATACCGAGTCCTCGCCCGGATTCGCTGTCCGGTGCCGGGTTGTGCCGGGCGGGAGCGCGGTTGCTGCTGTCGATGACGGCGATCTCGAGGTGGTCGGTGAGGTTCAGTTCGACGGTGACGTCGCCGGCGGTGTGCTGGATGGCGTTGGTGATGAGTTCGTCGAGGAGCAGCAGCGCGTCGTCCAGTGCGTGGTGCTGATGCCACGCGGTGAGCATGTCGGCAGCCAACCGGCGTGCGGCGGAGGCGTTGATCGTGTCCCCGCGGAACCGGCGCTGGACCCGCGCCGGGTCCGGCGGCGTGCGGTCGGCGGTGAGGCACAGCAGGGCGACGTCGTCGGTGCGGGGCCGAGGTCCGACGTCGCTGCTGAGCAGGTGGTCGAGGATGCCGGCGGGGTCGTTGGTCGGCGCGCTGCGGACCGCGACGCAGAGTTCGTGCAGGCCCCGGTCGATGGGGTGGCGGCGGTCTTCGACGAGGCCGTCGGTGTACAGCAGCAGGCTGGCGTCGGCGGGCAGCAGGAAGGTGGTGTCGCGGTACATGGCGTTCGGCTCGACGCCCAGCGGTGGTCCGGGGCACAGGTCGAGCGTCTTGGCGCCGCCGCCGGTCCGGAGCACCGGCGGCGGATGACCGGCGAGGGTGGCGGTGACGGTGCCCTCGTCGAGGTGGATCTCCAGGTAGCAGCAGGTGGCGATCGCTTCCAGCCCCATGTCGTGCATGAGCCGGTTGGCGTGGTGCATGATCATGGCCGGGTTGTGCCGTTCGGTGGCGTACGCGCGCAGAGCGGTGCGGACCTGACCCATCGCCGCGGCCGCGGCGGCGTTGTGGCCGCCGACGTCGCCGATGACCACGCCGATGACGGCGTCGTCGAGGGCGATGACGTCGTACCAGTCACCGCCGACATCGACGCCCTGCGTCCAGGGCAGGTACCGGGCCGCGTGCCGCAGCCCCGGCAGCGGGGGCAGTGTCGCGGGCAGCAGGGCACGCTGCAGCGTGGCGGCGGTGGACGTCCGGGTTTCGTACAGCATCGCCCGCTGCAGGGCCTGCGCGCTCAGCCCGGCCAGGGTGCTCAGCATGGCGCGGTCCGCCTCGTCGAAGGCGCGGGGCTGGTGGTAGCCGACGACGAGGGTGCCGAGGACCTCCCCGGCGACGGCAAGGGGCAGCAGCGCCCACGCCTGCCGGTCTCCCGCCCCGACCGCGGTGCGCGGATCGGGCTGCAGGGCGTGGAACTCCTCGGCTGATGTGACGAACCGTGCGAGGCCGGTCCGGGCCACCTGCGTCGCCGGGTATGGATGCTCGAGCGGAAGATTGCGCAGCTGGGCGACGACGTCGGGCTCGTAGCCGTCGTGGTGGTACAGGCGCAGCCGCTCGCCGTCGCGCAGCAGCAGCGCCAACGCCTGCCCGCCGGCGGACGGGCGCAGCACCGAGCTGATGGCCGTGTAGATGTCGGTGATCGTGCTGGCCGCCACCAGTGCGGTCGTGACGGACTGCAGCGCCGCCGCACGGGTGGCCGCGTCCTCGGCGCGGGCGGCGGCTCGCTGTGCGCTGTCGCTGCTGGCGGCGAGCTGCTGCCGCTGCTCGACCTGTTCGGTGATCTCCCGGAAGGAGACCGCGACGAAACCCGCCTCGGCACGGCCGATCTTGATCTCCCAGACCTGGCCGACATCCGGGTAGGTCAAGTGCTGCCGCCACGGCTCGCCCGATTCGGCGACAGTGCGGTAGCTGGCGAACAGGCCGCTGGCCCAGCTGTCCGGGGAGATGTCACTGAGTCGGTGGCCGATGACGTCTTCCGGGGAGTGGCCGGCGAGTTTCGCGCCGATCTGGTTGACGTACTCGCAGACGAAGTCGACGATCTCACCGGCCGAGTCACGGACGGGGCGCAGCAGGGTGAACCCGTCGAAGGCGGCGTCGAGCACGTCGTACAGCCGATGCCCGGCGACGGACCGCGGCGACACGGTGACCTCGCGCAGGTCGACGAACCGGACCGCGAACCCGTCGAAGTAGGGTGCGATCGACAGCTCGAAGTGCCCGGACAGCGATGCCCGGTCGTAGTAGACGGTGCGGGTGACCGGCTGCTGGGACTCCACCACCGTGCAGTACAGCGGCAGCGTGCCGTCATGGACGGTTTCCGGCCACAGCCGGCGGTAGCGGCCACCGATGAGCTCTGCACGGGACCGGTTGACGATCCGGCAGCCGGCGTCATTGATGTAGAGCAGCTCGAAGTCGACGATCCGCCCGTCCTGCCGGACCGACCGGGCCAGGACCCACCCCTGCGGGTCGGTGTCCAGCACGGCCAGCAGCGGCGCCGGCGGCAGCTCCGTGACGCGGTCGATCATCAGCCACCCCTCCCGGGCCTCGGACGCGGCTCCCATCATCGCGCGTCCGCCGGTAAACCGACATTCGGACCCGCGCCGCGTACCGCTCGTACTTCGTCCACGACCTTGCCGCCGTGCGGCGGCCGCGGTGACCACCCGACTGCCTGGTACACGTCAGTGGTGCGGCCATGAACGGTGACGCAGCCGGGACGTGCCTGGTTCTGCCGCTCGCGCTCCCGCTCGCCCCATCCGGACAGTGTGGACTCGCCCCACCGGACGATGGGTCCGGGGTCGGCGCCACGTTGCTCAGTGGCCATTCGGCGATCAGCCAGCATTGTGCGCTGCCCGCTACAGCCTGCATCGAAGCACGCAGAGCGATCGTCCTGTCCCGTCGCTGACACCGCCCCGGGGCCAGCCCGGCGTTGACCCCGATCAGGTCGGCGTGTCCGTCGGTCGCGGGCCTGGGCCGCGTTCGGCGAGCAGGACTCCGATGCTGTCGAGCATTCGCTGCAGGCCGAACTCGAACAGGGACTCCACGTTGAGGTCCACGTCATCGCGGGCCGAGACCGCCGCGAGCAGCGGGAACCTGCCGGAGCGCAGCGCCGCAGCGAGGGCCTCGCGTTGGGTGTACATCCACTCGTCTTCGGTCAGGCCAGTGTCCTGCTCAGCCTCGGCCTCCCGCTCGAGGTTGACGGCCGCGCCCCGGACGAAGCTGGCGACGGTGGCGGCGACGTGGACCAACACCGTCGCGTCGAGCTGCTGACCGGCGACGGCCCGCATCGTCCACTCTGTATGCGCGATCGCGTTCGGTGCGAGCAGCGGCCGAGTCAGAGAGACGACCTGGGCGAGCCACGGATGCCGGCGGTACAGCGTCCACTGTAGACGGCACAGCAGCTCCAGCCGGGCCCGCCAGCCTGTCGGCGCTCGGGCCGGCAGCGGATATTCGGCGAAGGCTGCGTCGGCCATCAGCACGACGAGATGGTCTCTGCCGCGCACGTACCGGTACAGCTCCATCGTGGCGACGTCGAGGTCTGTCGCGATGCGGCGCATGGTGGCGGCCGCCAACCCTTCGGCATCGGCGATCGTGGTCGCGGTGCGCACGATGCGCTGCAGGAACGCGTCCGCGTCGCTGCGGCCGGCGACTCGGTGTGCCGGGGCCGGCCGCGCGGATCGCCGCGACGACCGCCGGCTGTTGGGCAGCGCCCGGACGATTGTGCCCACGCCCGGCACGACCTCGGCGAGCCCGTCTTGCCGGAGCGTCGTCAGCACCCGGCTTGCGGTCGCCATCGCGACGCCCCACTCGCGGACGATCTGCCGGGTCGAGGGCAGTCGCTCGCCGGCGGCGAGCTCGCCGGTTGCGATGCGGGTCCGCAGCTCCGCCACGATCCGCGCTGACGGTGTTCTCGCGTCGTCGTCCACGGCCATCCTTCCCGAGTGTACTGCTGCGCCAGGCTATTGCACCGGGACGAACGCTCGGGTGCACTAGTACGCGACTGGGCCGGCCCGACGTACTCCCCCCACGCTCGTGAACATGCACAGCAACGGCGTTCACGACGAGAAGGAGCAACGCATGCAGCGGATCGGATTCGGCGCCTGGATCGCCTCGGCGGTCGCGCTGCTGACGATGGCACCGGCTGCCGCTGCGGCCGGTGGCACGGCGGAAGGCAAGGGCGTGGGTGGGCAGCGGGATCCAGCGGTCGTCCGCACCGACCGCGGGCTCGTGCGCGGCACCGTCGCGGTGGACCACCGCACGTTCCGGGCGATCCCCTACGCGGCACCACCCGTCGGCGCCCTGCGCTGGCGGTCGCCGCGGCCGGCCGAGCGGTGGACGGGCGTCCATGACGCGACCCGCGCCCGTCCCGGCTGCACCCAACTGGACGGCCTGCCGATGGACACGGCGAGCAACGAGGAGGACTGCCTGCACCTCACCGTCACCACACCCCGCCGATCGGCTCGTGACCGGCTGCCGGTGATCGTGTGGTTCCACGGTGGACACTTCCTCCTCGGCCAGGGCGACGCGTACGGCGGACGAACGCTCGCAGTGGAGGGCGACGTCATCGTGGTGACGCCCAACTATCGCCTCGGCCCGCTCGGGTTCCTTGCTCACCCGGCGATCGAGGAGACACCCGGCGCGTCCGGCAACTTCGGCATCGAGGACCAGCAGGCGGCGCTGCGGTGGGTCCGGGACAACGCGGCCGCGTTCGGTGGCGATCCGGGCAATGTCACCATCGCGGGGCAGTCGGCGGGTGCCACGAGCGTCTGCGCGCACCTGGCCGCTCCCGGCTCGGGCGGGCTGTTCCACCGGGCGATCGTGCAGAGCAACGCGTGCACGACGCCGCTGCGTACCCGCGAGGAGGCGCTCGCCAGTGGCGCGGCGTTCGTCGGCGCCACCGGGTGCGACCTGCACCCGCAGGGTGTGACAGCCTGCCTTCGCGGCAGGAGCGCGAAGGACCTGGTCACCGCCGCCGGCTACCCGGGCATGTCGGACTGGGAGGCGGCACCGACCGCCGGCGGGCCGGTGCTGCCGATCGATCCGGCCGAAGCGGTCGCCACCGGCCGGATCCACCGGGTGCCGGTCCTGGTGGGGAGCACGCGCGACGAGTACCGCGGCCAGATCTGGGGCATGGAGCGCTCCGACATGCTCTGCGCACACGAACAGCCCAAACCGTGCGGGCTCAGTTGGGCGCAGTTCGAGGCGCAGGTCACGGCGGTGTTCGGGGGCAGCGCCCCGGCGGTGCTGGCCCGCTACCCGCGGGCAGCCTATGGCACCGCCAGCGAGGCGCTCGGTGCCGTGATGACCGACGCCGAGTACGCCCGGCCGGTCCACGACACCGCACTCGCGCTGTCCCGGCTGGTGCCGACGTACGCGTACGAGTTCGCCGACCGGGACGCGCCGTACTTCATCGGTGAGGAGCCCACGACGTTCCCGATGGGCGCATATCACCTGGCCGAGTTGCCGTACCTGTTCGCCGTCACCTACGCACAACCGCTCAACTCCCGGCAGGAACTGCTATCCGACGCCGTCGTCGGGTACTGGAGCCGCTTCGCACACGCCGGCGACCCGAACCGGCGCGGCCTGCCGGCGTGGCACCGGTTCACCACCGACGACCGGTATGTGCAGGGTCTTGCACCCGGCCGGGACGGCATCAAGCGAACCGATGTCGAAACGACCCACCAGCTGGCGTTCTGGCGGTCGCTGGTGCGCTGAGGCCAGCGGGAGCTGCACCGCGTGCTGGCAGTGTTCGTCGGGCGCTACAATGCCGCCGTCCGCACCGGAGTCTCGATCCCGGCGTTCCCGCGCCTGCCCAGGTTGCCGCCGTGGCGGCGTTGCCGAGCGCCGGGAGGGGTTGAACGCGTCGATGGCCTGGGTGGGCTGATCGACACCGTACGGGAATCAGTCGAGCAGACCGGCCTGGTGAGCGAGGATCGCCGCCTGTACCCGGTTGTTGAGGTCAAGCTTCGCGAGGATCCGGCTGACGTGGGTCTTCGCGGTCGCCTCACTCATGAAGAGCGTGGTCGCGATCTCGGCGTTCGACAGGCCGCCGCCGACGGCGAGGAGTACCTCCTGTTCCTTGTCCGTGAGCACGGCCAGCCGCTTCACGGCGTCGCTGCGCCGGTCTGATCTCGGCTCGACGAACGTCCGGAGCAGCCGGCGGGTGACCCGTGGGGAGATCATCGCGTCGCCGCGCGCCGCGCTGCGTACGGCGGCGACCATGTCGCCGGCCGACGCGTCTTTCAGCAGGAAGCCCACGGCGCCGTTGCGCAGCGCCGTGTGCACGTACTCGTCGAGGTCGAACGTGGTCAGCACGACGACGTACGGCCGCGGGTCGAGCCGTCCCAGCCGCTCGGTCGCCGTCAGCCCGTCGCCCCGCGGCATTCGGATGTCCATCAGGACGACGTCGGGACGCAGTGTGCGTGCGAGGCTGACGGCCTCGACGCCGTCGGACGCCTCGCCGGTGACCGTGATGTCGGGTGCCGCCTCCAGGATGGCGCGCAGCATCGAACGCACCATCCACTCGTCGTCGGCGATCAGCGTTCTGATGGGGGAGGTCACGACGCGTCGTCGCAGTGGATCGGTACCTCGGCGACCACCTCGAAGCCGCCGTCGGCGGTCGGGCCTGCGGTGAGCTCGCCACCAACCAGCCGGACCCGCTCGGCCAGGCCGAGCAGCCCGTGGCCGCCAGTCGGCAGCGGGGCATCGGTGACGGGCCGTCCCCGGGTGTTGCGCACCGACAGCCGCAGCAGGTGCGGAGTCTGCTCGACGCGTACCTGGGTGCGCGCTTCCGGCGCGTGTTTGCGCACGTTCGTCAGTGCCTCCAGGACGAATCGGTAGGCGGCGTGTTCGACGAGGAGCGGGGGCCGCGGTGCCGCTGGGTCCGTCACGTCAACGGTGACAGGGATGCCGATCCGCCGCGACTCCTCGATGAGGACGGGCAGATCGGCAAGCCCTGGCTGAGGGGTGAGCGGGGCGTCGCCGTCGTTGCGTAGGACCCCCACTAGCGAGCGGAGTTCCGAGAGTGCCTCGCGCCCCGTCGTTCTGATCTGTCTCCCGATGACGACCGGGTCTACACCCGTGGCCGCTTCCAGGGCCGTGGCCTGCAGGACCATCAGGGAGACCCGGTGGGTGACCACGTCGTGCATGTCTCGGGCGATCTGGGCCCGTTCCTCGCTGCGGGCACCGGCGAGGCGCTGCTGCTGATCGCGTTCGACGTGTTGCGCCCACTGCTGGACGCGCTCGACCAGTTCGTGCCGCGTGCCCACGTACATGCCGAGAAGCGCCGGTGCGACGCACGCCGCCATGACGATCGGTATTGCGCCGTCGGCGCCGGCGAACCGCCAGATCGGGACACCCACGAACACGGCCGACGCCAGCGTGCCGGCGGCGACCCTGGGCCACGCGGTGGCGCGCTCCGCCAGCGTGTACAGCGCCACCCCGACGGCCAGGTGCGCCGAGACGAGACCGTTCGCCAGCAGTGATCCGACCAGCAGCAGCACCGGAATCCGCCGCCGCCACCGGGTCAGCAACCCGAGAACCACGGCGATCGGGACGCCGAGCCACAGCGGCGGGAAGGGGTCGTCGAGCCCGGCGAACGTAGGCCCGAAGAAGTCGTTGGTACCGAACTCGCCGGTCGCCGTGAGCACGACGACGACAAGCGCCATTGCCGTGTCCGTGACGGGGCGGCGGTACCGGTGCGTCGCCTGGTGCAAGTCGTGCGTAATCATTGTTCTCCCAGGCTAAGCAGGCAGAGCGATACGCGCGTCAGCAGAAAGTTGTACACGGCACCGGCGAATGATGGCGGATCTGATGATCGGCTCTCCCGGATCGGCCGACGCCAGGCGGGGCACCGCTGGCGACGCTGGTCGGCATGGTTATCCGAAAATGGCTCGGTCCCAGAAATCTGCAGCTCGTCTTCGGCGCCTTCGCGCTTGTCGCGGGGGTGCTGATCGCCTTGCGGCAGGACGCCTCCCATCTCCTGTTCCAGGCGGCCGGGACGGTGGGATACGCCTGTGCGGTCGTCCTGTCGTTCGGGAGCTGGCTCGCGCTCGATCGCGCGGCGACCGCCGCGCGTACCCGACGAATCCTGATCGTCTTCCACCTGATGTTCATCCCGGCGCAGTTCCTGTTCCTGCTCGCCCACCAGGTGCCGTGGCTGGGAATGCTGCTGTCGACCATGATCGCGGTGGGGCTGAAGCCACGGTTCCCGCGCCTGGGCCGGACGTCGCGCAAGGTATGGCTGACGCTGCACGTCGGCATCAGCGTCGGCTGGCTGGGCGTGTCCCTCGCGATGCTCGCGCTGTCGATCGTGGGAATGACCACGGATCGACCCGACGTCCGGCAGGGCGCGTACGTGCTCATGAACACGTTCGACGTCGCTCTGGCGATTCCGAGCGTCTTCATGGCGCTTATCACCGGAGCGGTGGTATCTCTCGGCACGCCCTGGGGGCTCGTCAAGCACCGCTGGGTATTGGCCAAGCTGATCATCGCGCTCAGCCTCCCGCTCCTCGCCGTGCTTGAGGGTCCCTGGATCGAGGATCTGGTGACGCGGACCGAAGACCCCGCCGCCGAGCCCGGTGAAACCGGGATCCTGCTGATCGGCGCCATGGCCCTGTTTTTCACGCTGCTGTGGACCGCGACAATCCTGTCCGTTTTCAAACCCGGCGGCCGGACCCGCTGGGGACGCCGGGAGATCAAGCAGGACGGGCGCTCCGGGACCGCGGTGACGGTGGCCGCCGCCGAGCGCGTCGCCGACCGCACCGTCGTGCTGGATCTGGTGGCTGCCGACGGTGCCCGCCTGCCGTCCTGGAAGCCGGGCGCGCACGTCGACGTGGTGCTGCCGTCCGGACGTGTGCGGCAGTACTCCCTGTGCGGTGACCCGGCGGAGCCGGGCCGCTACCGCATCGCGGTCCTGTACGAACCGGACGGGCGTGGGGGATCGACCGAGCTCCATCGACTCGCGCTGGGCACGACCGTCGGGATCCGCGGGCCCCGCAACAACTTCCCTGTGGTGGCCGGCGCACCGTCGTATCTCTTCATCGCCGGCGGCATCGGGATCACGCCGTTCATACCGATGATCGAGCAGCTGACCGCCGATGGCGGGCACTGGCACCTGGTGTACCGCGGTCGGGCCACGGCCTCGATGGCGTTCGCCGGGCAGCTGTCCCGGTCGCACCCACAACGGGTGACGATCTCGCCGGCCGACCGGTGGCCCCGGCCCGACCTGCAGGCGATCCTCCGGGCCGCGCCGCCGGGAACCGCCGTCTACTGCTGCGGCCCGGAGGCGATGATCAGCGCAGTTGAGGCGTTGATGCCGACCGCCTGCCCGCAAGGGACTCTGCACCTGGAGCGGTTCGCACCGAGTGCCCGCACCAGCGAACTTCCCGACGCGCCGTTCGAGGCCGAACTGCGCAGGTCCGGACGGACGGTTCAGGTGCCGGCCGACCGGAGCCTGCTGTCGGTGCTGCAGGACGTCGATCCGAGCCTGGACTTCTCCTGCGAAGACGGGGTATGCGGAAGCTGCGAGGCCCGCGTGCTCGCCGGCGTTCCGGACCATCGGGACGACGTGCTGCAGCCCGCCGAGCGGGGCCGTCAGGACGTCATCTACCCGTGCGTCTCACGTGTCCGCGGTTCCCGCATCGTCCTCGACCTCTGACATGCGACCCCACCTCAGGAGAAGCCCCTCACCGAGATGGCGTCCATCCTCGCGACGCATTCACGCCTGGGGGGATTCGCCAGAGCGGGCGGCTCCGTGCAGATCGTCGACGCATTCGATGACATTGGTCGGATCGAGCTGAACCGTTGCGGACGTTGGCTCTGGTGCCGCGGCGGTTCAGGTGGCGGAGCGCTCGCCGAGCGGGCGGCGGCGCAGGTGGGGCAGTTGCAGCGCCGGCGGCACGTACGCCTGGTCGAGCGCGCCGACGTCGGTGCCGGGCGGGACGATCGCGTCGATCTGGTCGAGGATCTCGTCGGTCAGGGTCACGTCGAGGGCGGCGAGCAGGTCGTCGAGCTGCTCCATGGTGCGGGCGCCGAGCAGGGCGCTGGTCACGCCCGGGTGCGCGATCGCGAACGCCATGGCGAGGTGCGTCAGTGGCAGGCCGGCCTTGTCCGCGAGGGGGATGAGCTGCTCGACGGCGTCGAGGCGGCGCTCGTCGCTGATGTGCTTGAAGAACGTGGCGCGGCGCAGGTCGGTCTGCCCGCCCTTGCGGATGCGGCCGGTGAGCGTCCCCTGCGCGAGCGGCCCCCACACGAGGGCGCCCATGCCGTAGCGCTGCGCGATCGGCAGCACCTCGCGCTCGATGCCGCGGTTGAGGATCGAGTACGGCGGCTGCTCGGTGCGGAACCGTTCCAGCCCGCGCCGTTCGGCGACCCACTGCGCCTCGACGATCTCGGACGCCGGGGTCGTGGACGAGCCGATCGCGCGGACCTTCCCGCTGCGCACCAGGTCGGTGAGCGCGGAGAGGGTCTCCTCGATGTCGGTGCCCGGGTCGAGGCGGTGGATCTGGTACAGGTCGATGTAGTCGGTCTGCAGGCGGCGCAGCGAACCCTCGACCGCCGCCATGACCCAGCGCCGTGAGGTGCCCTGCTGGTTGGGGTCGTCGCTCATCGGCCGGCTGAACTTGGTGGCGACGACGACGCTGTCCCGGCGGCCCTTGAGCGCCGCGCCGACGATCTGCTCGGACTCGCCGTAGGAGTACACGTCGGCGGTGTCGATGAAGTTGATGCCGGCGTCGAGCGCCTTGTGGATGATGCGGATCGAGTCGTCGTGGTCGGCGTTGCCGACGCCGGCGGCCTTGCCGAACATCATCGCGCCGAGCGCGTAGGGGCTGACCTTGATGCCCGTGCGGCCGAGTGTGCGGTACTGCATGCCTGTCTCCCAAAGGTTGCCGATGAACGTGCGGCGGGCGCCCACCACCTACGATGCGCCGTTGCCGGGGCACAGGGGAGTGGAGCGTGCATCATGGGAGGGGCACTCTCTGGCTGCGTGCACCGCGAGACCGCTGCACCCCCGACCGGGGTCAGCAGTTGCTGCTGCTGGCCCCGGCCGCCGGGTCAGACCGGGATCCGGCGGAAGGTGGCGTCCGCCCTCAGCAGCGGCGTGTCGCCGGGTTCGAGGTAGAGCTTGAAGTTGCGGTGCCGGATGTACCGGTCCCCGAAGTTCGTCGACCGGAAGGTCACCGCGCCGGGATCGGCCAGTCCGGGGTCGAGATGGAACGTCGTGTCCTGCACCCACAGCAGGTCGCCGATGCCGGCCGGCGGCTGCAGTTTGACCTCGAAGTTCTGGTGGCGCAGGAAGCGGTCCGGGAAGTTGACCGACCGCAGGGCAACAAGGCCCGGACCGCGGCCGATGACGTCGAACTGGAAGTCCGCGGCGAGCTGATCCAGCGGGGTCACTTCGCCGAGGAAGTTGCGGTGCCGGATGCACCGGTCCGGGAAGTTGAAGGACGCGAACCTCGACCTGGGGCCGACCGCGTAGCGTGCCGGATCAGTGTAGGACAGCACGCACCGGAACCGGGCGTTGGTGTGACCCGGGTTGTCCTCGGCGTACGCGACGAACTCGTTCGCCCTCGGCCCGACGACACTGGCGTCGAGGTCGTTGCTGCCGGCGAACGGGTTGCTCCAGTCCATGAACAGCGTGAACCCGTTGCCGTCGAAGCCGATGTTGCCGACCGCGCCCCGGCCCGCGGCGGTGCTCCGCGACGAGAACACCATGGTGGAGCGGGGTTCCAGGAACGGTGCCGGCGGCTGCTCGAAACCGCCCGAGTCGTGGCCGCTGCGGACCAGCTTCAGACGCTCGTCGGTGGTGTTGACGAGCTCGATGATGCACGAGCGGTCGAACCCGAGCGCGTCGAGCGCGTGCTTGATCTTGTCGATGACCTCTGGTGCGGCTGCGGCGGCTGCCGCGATGCCCACGATGACGGCCGGAATTGCCATCGGCGTGCTCCCGTCTGTGTCGATCCACCCGATTGGCTGGTGTTTCCTCAGCGTCGGGCTAAGGCATGGCCGCCCACATCTGGAGATCGCCCAAGGGATCGCGTCGCGGCACCTTAGCCGGGTTGGCTCTCGTCGAGCAGTCCGGCGCGTTCGGCCAGGCCAGCGGCCTGAACCCGGTTGGTGACCTGCAGCTTGCGCAGGATGTTGCTCACGTGCACGCTGGCGGTTTTCGGGCTCATGTACAGCTTCCGGCCGATCTCGGCGTTGGTGTCGCCGGCGGCGACCAGCCGCAGCACGCTGCGCTCCCGTTCGGTCAGGCCGAACGGGTCCGCCGGTGGGGGCGGCTCCTGGCCGGGCGTGGGGTGCAGCGTGACGCGGGCCCGCCGGGCGAGGGACGCCACGGCGGCGGCCAGCGGTGCCATGCCGGCCGCCGCTGCCGCCGCGCGCCGCAGCGGTTCGGTTGCCGTCTCGGGGGCGGCTCCCGCGTTCAGCCGGGCCTGGGCGTGCCGCCACCACGCGTAGCCGGCCCGGTGCGGGCGGCCCAGCTCCTCCCAACCGGCCGCGGCCGCCGCCCAGGCGGCGGGGTCGTCGGCGCCGCGGGCGCGGCCACGCTCCGCGGTCCAGTCGGCATGGGCGCCGCGGACCTGCGCCAGGTACGGCTGCGCGGCAAAGGGCCGGCCACCCAGCCGCTCGGCGACCGCCTCCAGCCGCTCGACGCCAAGCAAACCGGACTCGCCGCCGGATGCCAGGTCGGCGGCGGCGCGCGCGCCGAGTGCCAGGAGTTCGCCGCAGAGCAGTTCCTGTTCGGTGCCCTCCAGCCGGGCGAGGACCCGCAGGATCTCGGCGAGGGCTGCGTCCGGCTGGCGACGCCACAATGCCACCTCGGCCACCACCAACGCCATCTCCCGGGCGTTGTCCAGGTCGCCGCCGATGGGCATCCGCAGGACGGCGGCCACGCGCTGCGCCGCCGGCTCCAGCTGCCCGCGGCGCAGGTCGACCTGTGCCTGCCGCAGGCACAGCGGCCAGCTGTCCAGCCTGGGCGTGTCGGTGTCGACCGGGTCCAGCAGCCGGGCCGCACCGGCCGTGTCTCCCAACTCGAAGGCGGCCTGCACGGCGTTGGCGAGGCCGACGGCGGCGCTGTACGACTCGCGCCGGCCGCCCCTGGTGGCCCGTTCGTATCCCGCGCAGCCGGCATCCCGCGCGTCGTGCAGGCGGCCGGCCTTGAGCAGCAGGTCGCTCTCGGACACGGCCAGCGCGGTCCCGGGGCCGTAGTCGCCGCGGTTCGCCTCCAGCGTCCGGGCGAGGTCGTTCGCGTGCCGCAGGGACTGCAACGCCGCGTCGAGGCGACCCTGCACGGCGTACTGGAAGGCGAGGTCGGCGGTGACCCTGATCGTCATGTCGTCGGCGTCGGCCGCCTCGGCCGCGGCCAGGGCCCGCTCGAGGTACCCGAGGCCGGCCGCGCCACGCCCTTCGCCGCGCAGGTGGTTGGCGAAGCGCAGCAGGGTCTGGGCGTGTTCCCGCGACGGCGGGGTCCCCTCGAACAACCGCAGCCCCTCCTCCAGCAACGGGCGGCCGGCGGCGGGGTCGTCGATCGAACGGTAGAACCCGGCCCGCGCGTGGACGTATGCGGCGACCGTGCGATCCGGGTGTGCCGCGAACCGGCGGTACGCGTGCTCCGCCACAACGGCGGCGTCCTCCCCCCGGCCGCTGGAGATGTACGCGTCGACGGCCGACAAGTGCAGCCGGGCCGGATCCAGCTCCAGCCGGCCGGCGGCGTCGGGCAGCGCGTCGTACAACTCGATCGCCCGGCACCACAGGTCGCCTTCCCGCGAGAACGCGAGCATCTGCGCGGCGGCGCCGGCGGCCGCGACGGTGGTGCGCAGCTCGTCGGCGGGCCGCCCCGCCCTGGCCCAGTGCCCGGCGACCTCGCCGAGGAGGGCCGGGTCGCCGAGCGCCTCCAGCGCCGTCGCCGTCCGGACGTGCAGGGCGAGGCGTTCCCCGGGACGCAGGTTGGCCAGGACCGCCTCGGCCAGCAGGGCGTGCCGGGGGCGGCAGCCCGGGTCGCCGTCGAACGGGGCGAGCAGCTTCGCCGCGGCCAGCTCCTCGAGCGCGTCGGCGACCTCCTGCTCGGCCAGGCCGGTGACGGCGCACAGCGACGGCTCGGTCAGCGACCGGCCCGCCACGGCGAGAGCCGCCAGCACCGCGCGGGCCGGACCGCCGACCCGGCCGGCCCGGGTGGCCAGGAGGTCGGCGAGGCCGCCGGGGAGGACCCGCGGCAGGGCCACGGCCGGGCCGGTCGCGCCGGTCAGCGCCGCCGCCACGAGCTGTTCGGTGTAGAACGGGTTGCCTTCGCTGCGCGCGTGCAGCTCGTCGACGAACGGGGCCGGCACGGGCCGGCCGATGAGGTCGGCCGCCTGCTCCGCGGTCTCGTCCCGGGTGAGGGCGACGAGGCGCACCTCCACCGTCAGCGCGGAGCGGCGCGCCTGCGCGAGCCAGTCGAGCACCTCCGCCCCGACCCCAGGCTCATCGCCGCGGCAGGTGACCGCGACGATCAGGCTCGGCCCGGCCGCCGCGGGCAGGTAGGTGAGCAGATCCAGGGTCGCGGCGTCGGCCCAGTGCAGGTCCTCGACCAGGAGCACCAGCGGGTCACCCTGGGCGATCTCGGACAGCACCCGCGCCACCGCGGCGAACAACCGCTCCCGCTCCCATGAGCCCCGGGGGCGGCCGTCCATCCCCGCCGGTTCGGCGAGGCCGGGCAGCAACCGGGCGACCTCGGTGCGCACGAACCCGGGGAGCCGGTCCAGCGCCGACACCAGCGTCCGGCCGTCGCCGGCCCGATCGAGCTCGGTGAGCGCCTGCGCCACCGGCAGGAGCGGCAGCTTGTCCACCAACGGCAGGCAGCCGCACACCACGGTGAGCGCGCCCGCGGCGCGGGCCCGCCGCAACGCCTCGCCCACCAGGCGGGACTTCCCCACGCCGGCGTCGCCCACCACAAGCACCAGCCGGGACGCGCCGCCGAACGCGCTGTCCAGGATCACCAGCTCCCTGCGGCGCCCGACGAACGCGGCGGTCCGAGTCACAGCTCACGTGACCATACCCCTCACGCTCCGTCAAGAAGCCACGATCAACTCCGCCGGATCGGGGACCTGGCGGCAGGGGAGCGGGGGCTGGTGACGTCGGAGGCGATCCATCTGCGTCGAAGGCTGGGACTAATCGTAAAGATTGTTGACAGTTGACGCATCGACTCGTACCTTACCCATGGTCACGCCGACGAGAGGGGGACTCGTGTCGGGAGCATTGTCTTTCGGTCAGGAACGACTCTGGTTCCTGGACCAGCTCGACCCCGGTGACGCCTCCTACAACATCCCGCTGGTCCTGCGCCTCACCGGCGAGCTGGACGCGGGAGCGCTGGCCGCCGCGCTGCGGGGCCTGGCCGACCGGCACGAGACGCTGCGCACCAGGTTCCCCGCCACCGACGGACGACCGTGCGCGACCGCCGGCCCGGCGCCGGCCCTGGACGAGGTCAGCTGCCCCGCCGCCGGCCTCGACGCGCTGCTCGCCGAGCGCAGCAACGCCCCGTTCGACCTCGCCGAAGGGCCGCTGCTGCGCGCCACCCTCATCCGGGTCGAGGACCGGCCCGGCGAGCACGTCCTGAGCCTCGTCGTGCATCACATCGTCGCCGACGGCTGGTCGCTCAACGTCCTGCGCGACGAGCTGGCCCGCCGCTACGAAGGCAGCTTCGACGATCCGCCGCTGCCGACGACGTACACCGCGTTCGCGCAGGCGCAGCGCGACGCCGGCGCGGAGCAGGACACCACCTTCTGGCGGGAGCAGCTCACCGGCGCCGCCCCGCTCGAACTCCAGCCGGACCTGCGCCGACCCGCGTCGAAGACGTCCGACGGCGCGTTCCACACCCGCCGCATCGCCGGCGCCGCGACCCTGGACGTCTTCGCCCGCGAGCACCGCGTCAGCCCGTTCATGGTGCTCCTCGCCGCATACCAGGTGCTGCTGCAGCGGCACACCGGCCAGGACGACATCAGCGTCGGCGTGCCCGTCGCCGGGCGCAACGACCCGGACCTCGAGCCGCTCGTCGGCTACTTCTCCAACACCCTCGTCCTGCGCGCCGACCTCGGCGGCGACGGCACCTTCCGGGAGCTGCTGCGGGCCACCCGCCGCACCGCCCTCGGCGCGTTCTCCCACCAGGACCTGCCGTTCGAGCGGCTCCTCGACGAGCTGCACGTCGAGCGGGACCTGTCGCGCAACCCGCTGTTCCAGACGCTGCTCACCGTGCACAGCCAGGACGGCGACCGGCATGGCGTGCCGCGGTCGTTCGGCCCGCTGACCGCGGTCGAGATCGACGGCGGTCACGCCCAGACCAAGGTCGACGTGATGCTCGACGTGTGGCGCTCCGGCGAC
Organism: Dactylosporangium sp. NPDC049525; assembly: GCF_040676755.1. NCBI lineage: Bacteria > Bacillati > Actinomycetota > Actinomycetes > Micromonosporales > Micromonosporaceae > Dactylosporangium > Dactylosporangium sp. NPDC049525. The sequence goes on from NZ_JBFAPO010000011.1 coordinate 26,476, forward strand.
GACCTGGTCGCCGTGTTCGGCTACCGCCGCGACCTGTTCCGCCCCGGCACGATCGCCGCGCTCGCGGAGCGGTTCGAGGTCCTCCTGCGCGCAGCGCTCGCCGCCCCCGACACCCGGGTCCGCGACCTGCCCGTCCTCACCGAGGCGGACCGTTCGTTTCTGGATGTCGCCGGTACGACCACCGCCCCGCCCGCCCGTGCCGTGCTGGACGAGCTCGCGGCGCGGGTCGCGCAGCACCCTGCCAAGGCGGCGCTGGACGGCATGACCTACGGCGCGCTCTGGGAGGCGTCCGGCCGGCTGGCCGGTGCGCTGCTGGAGGCGCCGGACCAGCCCCGCGTCGTCGGCGTGTGCCTGCCCCGCGGCCCGCACGCGGTCGTCGCCATGCTCGCCGCCTGGCGGGCCGGCGCCGCCTACCTGCCCCTCGACCCCGCGTACCCGGCCGCCCGCCTCGACTTCATGGTCGCCGACAGCGGTGCCACCGTGGTCATCGCCGACGCGGACCGGACCTTCGACGGGGTCCGAACGATCCCGGCGACCGCGACCGGCGCCGCGGCCACCGTGGACCCGGACCCCGAGGACACCGCGTACGTCATCTACACCTCCGGCTCCACCGGCACGCCGAAGGGTGTCCTGGTGCCGCACCGGGCCCTCGCCGCCCGCGTCGCCTGGATGCGCGACGGCTACGGCATCACCGCCGCCGACACCGTCGCCCAGTTCGCGGCGCTGAGCTTCGACACCCACGCCGAGGAGCTGTGGCCGGCCCTCGCCGCGGGCGGCACCGTCGTCTTCGCCGACGCGGACCTGCCCGACTTCCTCGCCTCTGCGGCAGGGGCCGCCGTCACCGTCCTGGACCTGCCGACGCCCTACTGGCACCGCCTGGTCGACGACCTCGGCGGCGTGCGGTGGCCCGCCGGCCTGCGCCTGGTCATCCTCGGCGCCGACCAGGTCGAGGCGGCCGCCGTCACCGCCTGGCGGGCCACGTTCGGCGACCGGGTCAGGCTCGTCAACTCCTACGGCCCGACCGAGACCACCGTCATCGCCACCGTCGCCGACCTGACCGGCGACGGCGACCCCGGCGACCGCCCGCCGATCGGGCGGCCACTGTGGAACACCACGGTCGCCGTCACCGAACGGCACGGCCGTCCGGTGCCGCCCGGCGTCCCCGGGGAGCTGCGCATCGGCGGCGCCGGCGTCGCCCACGGCTACCTCGGCCGGCCCGGCCGGACCGCCGACGCCTTCGAACCGGACCCGGACGGGCCGCCCGGCGCCCGGCGGTACCGCACCGGCGACCGCGTCCGGTGGCGGCCAGACGGGCAGCTGGAGTTCCTCGGCCGCCTCGACGAGCAGGTCAAGGTCCGCGGGTACCGCATCGAGCCCGGCGAGGTGACCGCCGCGCTGCTCGCCCTGCCGGGCGTGGGCCAGGCCGCCGTCGTCGCCCGCGCCGACGCCCTCATCGGCTACGTCGTGCCGGCGCACCTGGATCCCGCCGCGCTGCGGCAGGCACTCGCCGGGACCCTGCCGGCGCACCTGGTGCCGAACGCGATCGTCACCCTGGACGCGCTGCCGCTCACCGTCAACGGCAAGCTCGACAAGGCCGCCCTGCCCGACCCGGAGGTCCGGTCGGCCACCGGCTGGGTCGCGCCCCGCACCGACGCCGAGGACCTCGTCGCCGGAGTCTGGGCCGAGGTCCTCGGGGTGGAGAAGGTCGGCGCGCTCGACGACTTCTTCGACCTCGGCGGCCACTCGCTGCTCGCCACCCGCATGGTGGCCCGCATCCGCGCCGCCGTCGACCTGACCGTGCCGATCCGCACCCTGTTCACCCACCGCACGGTCGCCGGGTTCGCCGCGGCCGTCGAGGCGCTGCTCGTCGCCGAGATCGAGGCGATGAGCGAGGAGACGGCACAGCACCTGCTCACGGGGGATCTTTCATGACCGTCGAAGACCTGTCCGCGGCCAAGCGGGCATTACTTACCGCCCGGTTACGCCGGCGACCCGCCGCCGCGGTCACCATCCCGGCCCGGCCCGCGGGCACCACGCCGCCGCTGTCGTTCGCCCAGGAACGGCTCTGGTTCATGGAGCAGTTCGCGCCCGGGACCGCCGCGTACCACATCCCGGTCGCCCGCAGGCTGCGCGGCGTCCTCGACGAGGCCGCCCTCGCCCGGTCACTCGACGACGTCGTCGCCCGGCACGAGTCGCTGCGCACCCGCTACCCGGTCACCGACGACGGCAAGCCCGTCCTCGACATCGCCGAGCCGGGCAGCCCGAGCGCACTGCCGGCGCTCACCGTCGTCGACGCCGCCGACGAGGACGCCGCCGCCCGCATCGTCGACGAGGCCGTCGGCCGGCTGTTCGACCTCGTCCACGGCCCGCTGCTGCACGCGCTGCTGGTCCGCATCGCCGGCCCCGCCGAGCAGCCGGCGCCGGACGATCACGTGCTGCTGCTGGTCACCCATCACAGCATCAGCGACGGCTGGTCCAGCGAGGTCCTCGTCGGCGAGGTCCTCGCCGGTTACGACGCGCACGCGGCCGGGGTCCCGTCGCCGGTCCCGCCGCTGCCGGTGCAGTACGGCGACTTCGCCGCCTGGCAACGCGAACGGCTCACCGGCGACGCCCTCGCCCGCGAGGTCGACTACTGGCGCACCGAACTCGCCGGCGTCGAACCCCTCGCGCTGCCCACCGACCGGCCCCGCCCGAAGCAGCAGACGTTCGACGGCGCCGGCTACGGCTTCGACGTCGACCGGGAACTCCTCGACGGGCTCACCCGCCTCGCCCGCACCCACGGCGCCACCGTCTACATGGTGCTGCTCGCCGCGTTCCAGGTCGTGCTGTCCCGGCACAGCGGCCAGCGGGACTTCGCCGTCGGCTCACCGATCGCGGGCCGGCCCGAACCGGAGCTCGAACGGCTCATCGGCATGTTCGTCAACGTCCTGGCGATGCGGGCCCGCCTCGACGGCGACCCGACGTTCGCCGAACTGGTCGAACGCACCCGCGAGACGTGCCTGTCCGCGTACGCACACCAGGAACTGCCGTTCGCGCAGCTGGTCTCCGAGCTCAACGTGCCCCGCGACGTCAGCCGCTCACCGGTCTTCCAGGCCGTCCTCGCCGTGCAGAACTACGCCACCGCGGCCGCCGGCGACACCGCCGGGCCGCTTGACGTCACGCCGTTCGGGCTGCGGGCCACCGGCACCCGCTTCGACCTCGAGCTGTTCGTCATGGAGCACCCGAGCGGGCTGCGCGGCGCCTTCAACTACAACATCGACCTGTTCGACGAGGCCACCGTCGCCCGCCTCGGCCGGCACCTGCACAAGCTGCTGCGCGCCGTCGTCGCCGACCCGCACGCCCCCGTGTCCACAGTGGACCTGCTGGAGCCGGCGGAGCGCGACCAGGTGCTGCGCGGCTGGAACGACACCGCCGCCGAATTCCCGGCCGGACAGACGCTGCCCGGTCTCATCGCCGCGCAGGCCGCGCGGACCCCCGACGCCGTCGCCGTGCAGTTCCAGGACCGGCGCCTCACCTACCGCGAGCTCGAGGCCGCCGCCGACCGCGTCGCCCGCCGGCTGCGCGCCGAGGGCGCCGGCCCCGGCGGGCTCGTCGCCGTCAGCGCCGAACGCTCCACGGATCTCGTCGTCGGGCTCCTCGGCGTGCTCAAATCCGGCGCCGCCTACGTGCCCCTGGACCCGGACTACCCCGCGGACCGGCTCGCGTTCATGCTCGCCGACGCCGGCGCGCCGGTCCTGCTGACCCAGTCGCGGCTGCCGGTGCCGGACACCACGGCCAGGGTCATCTTCCTCGACGACCCGTCGGAGTTCCAGCAAGGGTTCGCCCGGAAGCTGCCGCCGGTGCCCGACGCGCCGCAGGCCGGCGACGTCGCCTACATGATCTACACGTCCGGGTCGACGGGGAAGCCGAAGGGCGTGCCCAACACGCACCGCGGCATCGTCAACCGCCTCGACTGGATGCAGCGCACGTACCGGCTCGACGGCACCGACGTGGTGCTGCAGAAGACCCCAGCGAGCTTCGACGTGTCCGTGTGGGAGTTCTTCTGGCCGCTCATCGCCGGCGCCCGGCTCGTCCTGGCCAAACCCGGCGGGCACAAGGACGCCGCGTACCTGCGGGACCTGATCGTGCGCGAAGGCGTCACCACCACCCACTTCGTGCCGTCGATGCTCGCCATGTTCCTCGCCGAGGACGGCGTCGCCGCCTGCACCAGCCTGCGCCGGGTCGTCTGCAGCGGCGAGGAGCTGCCGCCGGACACCGCCCGCGCCTTCGCCGCCACGCTGCCGGCGACGCCACTGTGGAACCTGTACGGGCCGACCGAGGCCGCCGTCGACGTCTCCGCCTGGGAATGCGCGGGCGACCTCGGCACCGTGCCGATCGGCGCGCCCATCCAGAACATCCGCCTCTACGTCCTGGACCCCGCCGGGCAGCCGGTGCCCCCTGGCGTCCCCGGCGAGCTGCACATCGGCGGCGTCGGCCTGGCCCTCGGCTACCACGACCGGCCCGGTCTCACCGCGACCCGGTTCGTCCCCGACCCGTTCGGCCCACCCGGCGGGCGGCTGTACCGCACCGGCGACCTCACCCGCTGGCGCACCGACGGCACGATCGAGTTCCTCGGCCGCATCGACCAGCAGGTGAAGCTGCGCGGCCTGCGGATCGAGCTCGGCGAGATCGAGGCCGCGCTGCGCGCGCAGCCGGGCGTCACCGAGGCCGCCGTCACCGTCCGCGAGGACCGGCCCGGCGACAAACGCCTCGTCGCCTATCTGGTCGGCGCCGGTGAACCCGACCCGGCGGCCCTGAAGACGGCACTGAAGCAGTCCCTCCCGGACTACATGGTGCCGACCGCGTTCGTCGGCCTGGAACGGCTCCCGCTCGGCCCCAGCGGCAAGCTCGACCGCCGCGCGCTGCCGGCCCCCGTTGCGGCGGCCGCGGGCGCCGACGCCGCCCCGCCGACCACCCCCGCCGAGCTCGTCTTCGCCGCGATCTGGGCCGAGGTCCTGGGCCTGCCGTCCGTCGGCATCGACGACGACTTCTTCGACCTCGGCGGGCACTCGCTGCTCGCGACCCAGGTCGTCGCCCGCGCCCGCAAACAGCTCGCCGGCATCGGGCAGCCGGTCAGCGTCATGGACGTGTTCACCCTCAAGACCATCCGCGAGCTGGCCGCGTTCGCGTCCACGTCGGAGGAGGAGCGCGGCCCGCGCCGGCTGCTGCACCGGCTCACCAAGGACGCGACGGCGCCGGACCTGACGCTGGTCTGCGTCCCGTACGGCGGTGGCAGCGCCGTGGTCTACCAGCCTCTCGCCGACGCGCTCCCGGCCGGGCACGCCCTGTGGTCCGTCGCCATCCCCGGCCACGACGTCGGCCTGACCGAGCAGCGGCTGCCGTTCGAGGAACTCGCCGACCGGGTCGCCGCCGAGATCCAGGAGCGCGTCGGCGGCCCGATCGCGCTCTACGGGCACTGCGGCGTCGGCAGCGCCCTCATCGTCGCCGTCGCCCGCCGCCTCGAGAACGCCGGCCGGGACCTCGAAGCGGTCTACATCGGCGCCCAGTTCCCGTTCGCCCGCCCGCGCAGCCGCGTGCTGAGCGCCCTGAGCCGGTTCGCCGCCCTCGAACCGCTGCTCGGCAACCGCGTCTACGAGAACTGGCTCACCTCGATGGGCGCCGACGTCGCCGACCTCGACGACACCCAGAAACAGTTCATCATCGGCAACATGCGCCGCGACTCCGTGGCCGCCGAGGAGTACTTCACCGCCACCCTCGACAGTGCGGGCACCCGCCTGCGCGCGCCGATCGTCTCCGTCATGGGTACCCGCGACCCCGCCGCCGACTTCTACCAGGAGCGGTACCGGGAATGGCTGCTGGTCTCCGACCGGGTCGCACTGGTGCTGCTCGAGGAGGCCGGGCATTTCTTCCTCAAGTACCGGGCGAAGGAGCTCGCGGAGATCGTCAGCCGCGCCCACCCGACCCTCGTCCCCGGCGGCCCCGAACCTTCAGAGACCCTTCCTTCGACGGCGGGGGAGACGTCGTGGTGGCTGCACGGCACCGGCACCGCCGCGCCCGCACCCGCCGACCCGGCCGCCGCGCAACCGGTCGCGCAGCCGGGAATGGCCCGGTTCCTGATCGTGGCGCTCAGCCAGCTCGTCTCCATCACCGGCTCCGCGCTCACCGAGTTCGCCCTGCCGATCTGGATCTACCTGGAAACCGGGTCCGTCGCCAGGTACGCCCTGTACGCCGTCATCGGCATGCTCCCCGGCATCCTCGCCGGACCCCTCGCGGGCGCGATCGTCGACCGGTTCGACCGGCGCAAGGTGATGCTCGCCGGTGACGTCGCCGCCGGCGCCACCCAGGCCACCCTGCTCGCCCTGCTCGTCAGCGGCGTGCTCGTGCCCTGGCACATCTACCCGCTGCTCGCCGCGCTGTCGATCGCGCTGACGTTCCAGCGGCTCGCATACGCCTCCGCGGTGCCGCAGCTGGTGCCGAAGCAATACCTCGGCCACGCCAACGGCATCGTCCAGCTCGCCGGCGGCGTCAGCGCGTTCGTGGTGCCGCTCATCGCCGTCGGGCTCATGGCCGGCATCGGCCTCAAGGGCATCCTGATCCTCGACGTGCTCAGCTACACCGTCGCGATCACCGTCCTCGCCGCCGTCAAGTTCCCGCGGACCCTGCCGTGGCGGCGCCGCGAGACGCTCCTGGCGGAGATCCGGCACGGCTTCGCCTACTCGTGGCACCACCGCGGCTTCCGGGCGATGCTGCTGTGGTTCGCCGGCCTCAACATCTTCCTCGCCCCGCTGTTCCTGCTCATGACGCCGCTGGTGCTGTCCTTCGCCGACCTCGACGCCGCGGCCCGGGTCGCGATGTGCGGCGGGGCCGGCGTCATCGTCGGCGGCATCGCGATGGGCTTCTGGGGCGGGCCGCGCCGGCAGCGGCTGCGGGGCATGCTCGGCCTCGCCGCGCTCCTCGCCGTCGCCGCGGTCCTCGGCGGCACCCACCCGAGCGTGTGGATCGTCGGCGCGTGCGCGTTCGGCCTGTCCGCGGCGCTGTCGCTGGTCAACGGCGTCTACACCACGATCGTGCAGGTGAAGGTGCCGCAGCGGTACCACGGCCGGGTCTTCGCGCTGAACACCATGGTCGCCTGGTCGACGCTGCCGATCGGGCACGGCATCGTCGCGCCGCTCGGCACCAGGTTCTTCGAGCCGCTGCTGCGACCCGGCGGCGCGCTGTCCGGCACCGTCGGCGCGGTCATCGGCACCGGCCCGGGCCGCGGGATCGCGTTCATGTACGTCGTGTTCGGCCTCGCCATGGCGGCGATGGTCGCGGTCGGGCTGCGGATCCCGGTGCTGCGCCGCTTCGACACCGACGTGCCCGACGCGCTGCCCGACGACCTCGTCGGCATCCAGGAGCTGCGCCGGCGCGTCCCCGCCGGCGAGCAGCGGGATCGCGAGGACACCCGCACCCTGGAGCCGGCCCGATGACCACCACCCCGGCGGCCACGGCCCAAGCCTCCGCACGTGCCGCCGCCCGCGCCCCCGCGGTGCCGGCGACGCTGCCCGCGCTGCTGGCACACCGGGCGGAGCGGGAACCGGACCGGGTCGCGCTCGTCGCCGGCGACGAGGAGGTCACCTTCGGCGCCTGGCATGCCCGGGCCGAGGCCGTCGCCGCCGGTCTCCGCGCCCGCGGCCTGAGCCCCGGCGACCGGGTGGCGCTGCACTACGGCACCGCCGGATGGAACGACTACGCCGTCGCGTTCACCGGCGTGCTGCGCGCCGGGCTGGTGGCCGTGCCGATGTCGGACCGGCTCGCCCCCGCCGAGGTCCGGCACGTGCTCGCCCACAGCGGCGCGGCCACCGTGCTGCAACCCGCCACCCTGGCCGAGGTCGAGGCCGGCGGCCGGACGGCCACCGAGCCCGCCGTCGCGCCGCCGTCGCCGGGGGACCTGGCGCAGATCCTCTACACGTCCGGCACGACCGGCGTCCCCAAGGGCGTCGGCGCCACCCACGCCAACCTCGCGTACGGCTGCACCCTCGACCCGCGCCGCCGCCCCCTCGCCCACTCGACGCACTTCGTGCACGCCTTCCCCGTCGGCAGCAACGCCGGCCAGACGATGCTCGTCAACGCGCTCAACGCCCGCGCCGCCGCGCTCACCGCCGGCACGTTCACGCCCGGCCGGTTCGCGAAACTCATCGAGCGGTATGCCGCCGGCACGATCTTCCTCGTCCCCGCCATGGCGATCGAGATGCTGCACGCCGCCGTCCACACCACCCACGACCTGTCCGGCGTACGGCTGATCGGCTCCACCGCCGCCGCCCTGCCACCGGCGGTCGCGCTACGGCTCACCGCCGCGTTCCCGGCCGCGACGATCGTCAACTACTACACGTCGACCGAGGCCGCCCCGGCGCAGACCTCGATGGTGTTCGACCCCGAACGACCCGGCGCGCTGGGCCGCCCGACCGTCGCGGCCGACCTGATGATCGCCGGGCCGGACCGGCAGCCGCTGCCGGTGGGGGAGACCGGCGACGTGTGGCTGCGGTCCCCGACCGCCGCCCGGTCCTACTACCGGGACGGCCAGGCGTCCGCGGACGTGTTCCACGGCCGGTGGGTGCGCATGGGCGACGTCGGCCGGCTCGACGCCGACGGCTACCTGTACCTGGTCGACCGGGACAGCGACGTGGTGAAGTCGGGCGCGCACAAGGTGTCGACGCTGCAGGTCGAGCACGCCCTGCACGAGCACCCCCTCGTGCGGGAGGCCGCCGCGTTCGGGGTGCCGCACCCGGTCCTCGGCACCGCGGTCGCCGCCGCCGTCGTCACCGACGGCCCCCTCACCGCACCGCAGCTGCGCACGTTCCTGCTCGAACGGCTCGCCGGGCACGAGGTGCCCGGCCGGATGCTGTTCCTGGACCGGCTGCCCCGCAACGACAACGGCAAGATCCTCAAGCGTGAGCTGCGCCAGCTCCTCGACGACAGGGCGACCCAGTGACCACCCAGACCGTTGCAGACCAGCTCACCCCCGCTCAGCACGGGGTCTGGATCACCGAGCAGACCCTGCCGGTCGGCGCCGCCTACCACCTCGCGGTGACGATCCGGTTCAGCGGCACCCTCGACGTCGACCGGCTCCGCGCTGCCTGCGCCGCGGTCGTGGCCCGCCACCCCGTCCTCGGCGCCGCGGTCGACGGCGAGCTGCCGGCGCTGGTCCCCGCCGCCGACCCGGTCGCCCTCGCCGTCCGCCCGGGGGACCCGGCAGAACTGCCCTCGCTCGTCGCCGCGCCGTTCGACCTGCGGCGCGGACCCCTCGCCCGGTTCACCCTGCTCCGCACGGGGGACCGTGAGCACCTGCTGTGCGTCGTCGTGCACCACCTGGTCTTCGACGGCACCTCCAAGCAGGTCCTCGTCGCCGACCTCGCCGCCGCGTACAACGGCGGCACCCTGGCCACAGCGGACGCCCCACCGGGAGAGTCCACAGTGGACGTTGCCGGGGCGGCGGCGTTCTGGGCTGCGCGGTGGCAGGAGCCCGCCGCGCCGCAGCTGCCCGGCCAGCGGCACACCCCGCCCGGGGCCGGCGCCGTCGCGGTGCCGTTCGCCATCGGCACGGCGGCCCTCGCGGCAGCGGCCACCGCCGTCGGCGTCACCCACTTCGAGCTCCTGCTCGCCGCCTGGCACGCGTTGTTGCGCCGGTACGGCAACGCCACCGTCACCACCGCCCTCGAACTGTCGACCGCGGACCGGGACGCGCCCCGGATCGGGCTGCACGTCAACGAGCTCCCCATCAGCAGCGCCCCGGACCCGGCGCAGCCATTCGCCGAATTCGCCCGATCCCTGCGAGCGCAGCTGCGCGACGTCTACGCGCATCGCCGGGTCCCGCTCAGCCACGCTGTGCGGCTCACCCCACGGGCGGCGCTCGCCCCGCTGACCGTCAGCTACCGGCGCCGCGCCGACGCACCCGCGTTCACCGGCATGGACAGCACCGTCGACTGGCTGGTGATCAGCGGTGCCGTGCGTGGCACCGCCAACCTGCAACTCGTCGAGGGCCCGTCGGTCGTGGAGGGCAGCCTCCAGCTCGTCGCGGGCTCGTTCGCCGCCGAACAGGTCGCCGCGCAGTTCCAGGCACTGCTGTCCGCGGCGGTTGCCGCCCCCGACACCGCCATCGGCGACCTGCCGCTGCCGGGACTCTCGGACGCCGCCGCCGTCGGGCCAGGCCCGCGCGACACGGTGGTGGACCGGTTCCTGGCCCGGGCCGCGGCGACCCCGGGCGCCGTCGCGGTCGTGTGCGGGGACCGGCAGGTCAGCTACGGCCGGCTCGGCGCCGCCGCGAACGGCCTCGCGGAGCGGCTGCGGCGGCAGGGGATCGGGCCCGGCGCGCTCGTCGGGATCGCCCTGCCGCGCACCGCGGAGCTGCTCGTGGCGGTGCTCGGGGTGCTGCGGACCGGCGCCGCCTACCTGCCCCTGGACCCGTCCTACCCGGCCGAGCGGATCGCGTTCATCCGCGACGACGCGGGCGCCGCGCTCGTCCTCACCCCGGACGGCGTGTCGCTCGACGGGACCGGCGACGCCGCGCCGGACGAGGCGCCGTCCCCCGATGACCTCGCATACGTCATCTACACGTCCGGGTCGACCGGGCGGCCGAAGGGCGTCGCCGTCCCGCACGGCGCACTCACCAACCTAGTCGACTCGATGCGCGACCACCTCGGCGCCCACGCCGGCGACACGTGGCTCGGGCTGACGTCGCTGTCGTTCGACATCTCCACCGTCGAACTGCTGCTGCCGCTGACCGTCGGCGCCCGGATCGTCCTCGTGCCACCGGACCGGCACCGTGACGCCGCCGCGCAGCTGCGGCTCATCGACCGGCACGCCGTCACCCACGTGCAGGCCACCCCGTCCGGCTGGCGGCTGCTGCTGGAGGCCGGGCTGACCCGCGGCGACCTGGTCGCCGTCACCGGCGGCGAGGCGCTGCCCGCCGACCTCGCGTCGCAGCTCAGCCCCCTCGTCAAGCGGCTCGTCAATGCATACGGGCCGACCGAGACCACGGTGTGGTCCGCGCTCGCGGACATCGCGCCCGGCGCCCCGGTCACCATCGGCGGGCCCGTCGCGAACACCACCCTGCACGTCCTGGACGACGCGCTGCGGCCGGTGCCGGACGGCATCGCGGGGGAGCTGTGGATCGGCGGGCTCGGCGTCGCCCACGGCTACCGCGGCCGGTCCGGGCTGACCGCCGACCGGTTCCGCCCCGACCCGTTCGGCGCCCCAGGTGCCCGCGTCTACGGCACCGGCGACCGGGTGCGGCGCGGGCCCGGCGGCGGACTGGAGTTCCTCGGCAGGGTCGACAACCAGGTGAAGCTGCGCGGGCACCGGATCGAACCCGGCGAGATCGAGACCCGCCTCGCCACGCACCCGTCGGTGGCGCAGGCCGCGGTGACCCTCGCCGACCCGCACGGGCCACGGGCCCGCCTCATCGCCTACGTGGTGCCCGCCGCACCGGTCGACGCCGACGCGCTGCGCGGACACGTGGCGCAGGCGCTGCCCGGGTACATGGTGCCGGCCGAGGTCGTGACACTGGAACGGTTTCCGCTCACCCCGAACGGCAAGCTCGACCGGGCGGCCCTGCCCGTCCCCGCCGGCGAGCGTCCGGCCGAGCCCGCCGGTGCCACAGCGGCGGCTGATGGCGGTACCGGCGACGAAACGACGGCCACGGTCACCGGAATCTGGCAGGAGGTGCTGCGCATCGACGACATCGGTCCCGACGAGGACCTGTTCGACCTCGGCGGGCACTCCCTGACCATCACCCAGATCGCGGTCCGCATCCGCAAACGCCTCGGCGTCGACGTGCCGCTCGACGTCTTCTTCGACACCCCAACGATCGACGGCGTCGTCGCCGCGATCGCCGAACTGCGGGAGGCCCGATGAGCACGCCGGACACGTTCGCCGTCGTCGTCAACGACGAGGAGCAGCACTCGCTGTGGAACGCCGCCGAGGAGCCGCCGGCCGGCTGGCGGCGCACCGGGTTCACCGGCAGCCGGGACGAGTGCGTCGCCCACATCGACGAGGTGTGGACCGACATCCGCCCGCTGAGCCTGCGGCAGCGGCTGGCCGCCCGATGAGCGCCCCCGACCTGCGCGACAGGGTCGCGACGCTGGTCAGCACCGCCACCGACGGCGAGGTCAGCACCGAGGAGATCCTGGCCGGCGGCGGATCCCTGGCCGCCCTCGGCGTCGGCTCCCTCGCGGTGCTGCGGCTCATCGACGCCCTCGACGACGAGCTCGGCGTCCAGCTCGACCTGGACGCGCCCGGCAGCCACCTCGACGACTTCGACGCCCTGGTGCGCACCGTGCAGGAGCGGGCGGTCCGCGATGACTGAGCTCCTCGCCCCGGCCCGGGTACCGTTCGCCGGCGAACGGTCCGGCACCGGCCCGCTGACCTGGGGACAGCGGGCCATCTGGCACGCGATCGGCCGTACCGTGCCGAACGACCACTACTTCAACCTCGACCGGATCGTCGACCTCGGCGCGCGCACCGTGCCGGTCGACACCGCCCTCGCCGCCCTGGCCGCTCTGGTCGCCCGGCACGAGGCGCTGCGGACCCGGCTCGGGGCCGCAACCCGTCAGGTGCTCGCCGCCGACGGTGTCCTCGACGTGCACGTCTTCGACGGCGGCGCCGACCCGGCCGCCGCCGCGGCCCGCGTCCGGGACCTCCTGGCCGGGACCGCCTTCGACTACCGCGCCGAGTGGCCGGTGCGGGCCGCCGTCGTCACCACCGGCGCGTCGGGTGCCGACGTCAGCCACCTGGTCCTGGTGCTGTGCCACCTCGCCACCGACGGCCACGGCGCCGAGGTCCTCGCCCGCGACCTGCGGCTGCTGGTGCGGCGCGGCACCCGCGGGCTGCGCGACCCCGAGACGACGCCGCTGGACCTCGCCGAGGAGCAGCACTCCCCGGAAGGGCACCGCCGTGGCGCCACCGCCCTCGCGTACTGGGCCGAACAGTTCGCCCGCATCCCCCCGACCATGTTCGTCACGCCGGTCGCGCCGCCGCAGACGCCCCGCTACTGGACCGGCCGGATCGTCTCCACCGCGCTCGGCGGTGCCGTCGACGCCCTCGCCGCCCAGCACGGCGTCAGCGGCTCCACCGTGCTGCTCACCGCCGCCGGGGCCCTCGCCGCGGTCGCCGGCGGGCACTCGACCACCGCCGTCATGCCGATCGTCGGCAACCGGTTCACCACCGCGCACCGCGACCTCGTCAGCACCCTGTCGCAGGACGGCCTGTTCGTCCTCGACGTCGACCGGCCCACGTTCGGCGCGCTGCTGCGCCCCGGCTGGCAGGCGGCCCTGCGTGGCTACCGCGCCGCCGCCTACGACCCCGCCGGCTGGGACGCGATGCTCGCTTCCGCGGCGGCCGCGCGGGGCGTCGAGGTCCACCCGTACACCTGCTTCAACGACATGCGGCTCGTTGAGGGCCGCCCCACCCAGGCCGCGACCGAGCCCCGGGACACCCGCTTCGACTTCCCAGCCACGCAGGACCGGGTCGCGTGCCGCTACTGCCTGCACATCACGAATGATGGGCCGGCCCTGGTCGTGACCCTCACCGCGGACACCGCCTACCTGCCGCCGGGCGCGATCGAAGGCCAGCTGCGGGCCCTGGAGGAGCTGCTGGTCCGCGCCGCCGGGGAAGACGTGCCGATGACCGCACTGACCGGACTGCTGTGACCCCGCGGGCGTACGCGCGGGCCACGTCCTGCGTGGCCGGGACCCCGCTGCCGTTCGCCGTCACGGGCGCCGCCAGGGTCGTCGTCACCGACGCGATCACCGGCCTCGTCATGCTCCGGTCCGACGTGGACGGTCCGACGTGGACACTGCAGGTGCCTGTGTCGTGGCCGTCGTCGCTGTACCGGGCCACGTTCGCCGCCGCCGGTGCCGTGCCGCGCATCGACGGCGCCGGTGACGACGAGGCCTGGTTCGTGGTGCGCGCCGCGGCGCCGGTCGCCCCGATCCTGGTGTCCGTGCCGTTCGCGACCTGGCAGGCGTACAACCGTGCGGGCGTGCCGGCGGAGGGCCTCTACTACGCGGAGGAGCCGACCCGGGCGACCGCCGTCACCTTCGACCGGCCGGGCGGCGGGCCACCCCCGGAACGGTGGGAGGAGCCGCTGCTGCGGTGGCTGCGCGCCGCCGGGTACCCGGTCGAGTACTGCTCCAACCTGGACCTGCACCTCGACCCGGCGATCCTCGACGCGCACCGGACGCTCATCGTGTGCGCCCATGACGAGTACTGGACGTGGGAGCAGCGCGACGCGGTCGAGGGCTTCGTCCGCCGCGGCGGGAACCTCGCCGTCCTCGGCGCCAACACCGCCTGGTGGCAGATGCGCCTCGAGGACGGCGGCCGCACCATGGTCTGCCACCGCGACGCCACCACCGACCCCATGTCTACAGTGGACCCGGGCCGGGTCACCGTCGAATGGTCCAGCGCCCCCGTCAACCGCCCCGAGAACACGATGACCGGCGTCAGCTTCCGCCGCGGCGCCGGCGCCTGGGGCGACGGGATGGCCGTCATCGGGCAGGAGGCGTTCACGGCCAGGTTCGCCTCGCACTGGGTCTTCGACGGCACCGGCCTCAGCGACGGCGACAAGTTCGGCCAGGGCACCCTCGGCTACGAGACCGACGCCGCCGACATCGCCGAGGTCGACGGCGTCCCGCGGGCCACCGGCCGGGACGGGACCCCGCCGTCGTTCGTGGTGCTCGCCACCGCCGACCTGCGCCACTGGCGCCGCTACGGCCAGGGCGGCGCCGCCACGATGGGCGTCTTCGACCACGGCGCCGGCACCGTGTTCACCGCCGCGACCGTCAACTGGGGCAAGGGCCTCAGCGACCCGGTCGTGGACCGCATCACCCGCAACGTCCTGGACCGCTTCTGCGCCCCGCTGCCCGTCGCGCCGCCTGCGTGGTCCGGCGGCGTGGGGCCCGCCCGGTCGGCCGGTCCGGTGGGCCCGCCCGGGCCGCGCGGACCCGCCGGCGACTGGACGGTCATCGGCCCGCCCGCGGAACTGCACGCCCTCACCACCTGCGACGGCTCGTTCTACGCGGTCGCCGCCGACGGTGGCCTGCTCGCCCGCGAGGCGTGCGCGCAGAACCTGCCCTGGCGCCGCATCGGCGACGCCCCGGACGTGCTGTGCCTCGCGTCCCCGCGCGAGGCCGCCGGGCCGATGCGGCAGGGCCTGTGGGCGGTCACCGCCGCGGCCCGGCTGTGCTACCGCGACCCGGCCTTCGACGCCGCACCGTGGACCGATGTGACCGACGCCCCACCGGGCACGGGCAGCCTCGCCCTGTGCGACGCCGGCCTGTTCGCCGGCGCGGCCGGGGACACCCTGTGGTATCTGCCCGCACTGGAGCTCGGCACCGGCGGGTGGCGGCCGATCGGCACCGCGGGCGGCAGTGTCGCACTGACCACGCTCGGCGGCCGCCTGTACGGCATCACCGGCGACGACCGCATCGTCAGCCGCCCACCCGTGGCCCGCCCGCACCCGTTCACGGACGTGTGCGCCGCGGGCGCCAGCCGCACCCTGACCGGGCACGCCGGCCGCCTCGTCGGCGCCGGCCCCGGCACCCCGCTCCGGCACCGCCTCCCACCACTGCGCTGACCCCCGCCGCGGCCACGCTTACGGCGGGGGCGCGGGTGCGTCGCACAGGCGGTCCTGCAGTCTCGCGTGCCGAAACTGGTAGAAGGCGCCCGCCTGCCGGAGCACCCCGACGCGGTGGGCCTCCTCGAGGAAGGCCGGAAACCGCCAGGGCAGCTTCCCCGTGAGGGGCAGCCAGAAACGGGTGAACACCAGCCAATGCCCCCATGGCGTCATCAGCAACCCGAAGCCCAGCAGGTTCGTCGCCGCACCGACGAAGCCCAGCGCGATTCCGGTCGTCAGGTTGATCTGGCGGGCACCGGCGAGTGCCGCCGGCAACGCGATGGCCGCCGCGAACGTCAGGGTCTTGACGACCGTCTCGGTGCGGGTGCCTGCCAGGAATCGAAGCGGGTTCGGGGCGGCGTCGATGTCGGCCGGAGTTTCGAGGCCGGTGGCCAGCCCGACGGCAAGACCGCTGGTCGCACCGAGTGCCACGCCGCCCTCGAAGCCCAGCGCCCACCCTCCGACGAGGCCGGCCAGCAGACCGGGCCCGATGATCCTCAGCATCGCCACCAGCCCCCCGGCGGCGCCGCGCCCCGGCCCGCGGCCGTGCGACACCGGCTCAGGCGGATACAGTGCGGCGATCGCCCCGAGCGCACCGCCGACGAGAAGACCCGCCGCGAGCAGCCCGAGCGATCCGAGCGCCGACGGGTGGCTCCCGTCGCGGAGGGTCGAGGTGATGAAGCCCTCCGCCCGACCGAAAATCATGCCCGAGACCAGGCCACCGAACGCCCCTCCCGCCGTGCCCAGCAGCGCCGTCCGTCCGACGACGGTCACCCTGCCCCGCAGACGGAGCCGGGCATACCGCAGCTGGGGACCGGTGGTGGTGACGGCCGAGCCCGCGCCTACCCCGGCGCCGAGACCGGCGCCAAGAGCGGCCAGCCCCACGGAACCGTAGACGGCCGCAGCGACGACACCGCTGCCGACGACGAACAGCGTCAGTCGAACCGGCCGCGGCACCGCGTCGCGCAGTTCCCACCACGCGATGCTGCGCCTGTCCATCACCTTCAGCAACGCCGCGAGATTGCGCAGCCAGACCAGTGACCGGCGGACCGGCCAACTGGGCCGCCGGGAGTGCGCCAGGTGACCGGAGCGATAGGCGGCCGGGATGAAGCCGTCGAGGAGCCTGTCCTGGATCGCCTGAGCCGACGGGAACAGCGCCGCGTCGATGAGTTCGACTGGGCTCGCGTCCGTCGCGTCGCTGTAGACGGCGCGTGCCATCGCCACCATGAGCGGCGTGGCGAGGACCTCGAGCATCCAGCGACTGGACGGCGCAGCCGGCGATTCCCGCACCTGGTCGAGCACCGTCAGCCAAGCGTCGCCGCTGGTTCTGGCCTGGGTGGTTCGTTCGGTCCGCGGCAGGTAGTCCAGCAGGTCTTGCAGGTCGAGGTCGTCGAGCTCGATTCCGGCTGTGGCGTAAACGGCTCCGCTCTCGTGCACCGCGGCGACGAACTCGTCCTTCCGGCTGGTCAGCACCAATGGTGTGGATGTGTCGCTCAGCGCTTGAAGCGCCTGGGCCCGCCGACCGTCCGCGATCTCGTCGAACCCGTCGAGGACGGGCAGGATGAATTCCTCCGCGATGAGCTGCTGCGCCAGTGCTCCACCCGTGGAGGTCAAGGTGTCGAGGCCGGGGTAGTCGCGGATCAACTCGGCTTCCAGCCACTCGCTCAGCGATTGCACCGACGGATCCCAGGAGCCCAGGCTGAACATCACGGGCACCCGCTGCGCTGCGTGCCGGGTCTGGATCAGGTCGAGGACCAGCTGATAGGCGAGAACGGTCTTTCCCGACCCGCCCTTGCCGAGAATGTACAGCCGTGAGGAGGGAATCCTCGCGAAGGTGTCGGCGATGTGCCGGACCGTTCCGGTCAGCATGAGGGGACCGCCGTCCACACCGGCCGGACTTCTGCGGATGTTCGACCAACTGTCAAGGAGATCGTCGTCGACCGTGTGCCAGCGGACCGGCAGCGGGAACGGATCACGGATTCTCCTGCGCTCCTCCTCGGCGCGCCATTGGTGACGGACGGCTCGGGCGAGTTGATCGGCCGCGCTTTCCAGGTCCTCGAGCTGCGGGTCACCGCTCGGCTGGGGTGGCGTCGTGGTGGCCCGACCCCTGAATCTCGACATGATGGACACGACGATCAGGGCCGCGGTCAGGACCCACAGCCAGGTGATCCACGGCCGTGTCACCGAGATCGTGCCGGTCGCGACATTGCCGATCAGGCCGAGCAATATCGGAACGACGTTTGCGACGACAAAGGAGGCCCGTCTCATGGCGGCTCCTCCCGCGCAGCGTTCGAACATTGGCCGGCTGACAGCGCTCCACACCTACCTGGAATGCTCAACCATCCACCGGGCCGCGTCCATGCTCCGCATGCCCGAGCATCGTGACGCATAGGCCCTTGACGAAGCGGTCAAGCTGGGACCGACTGGCCGGTCATCGAATGAGCATCGATCTCGCCTACGGGACCATGACCGCGATGACCCGGTCGGTGGGCAGGGCGCCGAGGCAGCGGGAGTCCATGGACAGGCCCCGGCTGTCACCCATGACGAACACGCGCCCGGCCTCGACCGTGACCGGGCCGAACCGGCGCGAAACGCACCTGCCCGCGTCCGGTGGGGCGTCGATCGAGGAGTTCTCCCCGAGGTACGGCTCGTTGAGCGCCACCCCGTCGACCGTCACCCGGCCGTCAACGTCGCAGCACGCGACCACGAACCCTTCGACCGCGACCACCCGCGCCACCGACGGCCCGGACCCGCGTCCCCAGGAGTCCGGGGCGCGGAACACCACCACGTCGCCGACCGTGGGTCGGTAGGTGCCCTCGGCCACCACCTTGGCGGTGAAGGTCTGGCCGGAAGTCAGCAGCGGCTGCATGGCGTCGGTCGACATCGTGTACCGCCTGGTCTCCGGCAGCTCGGGCGCGGCGCCGCAGCCGGCCGACAGCAACGCCATGCCCAACAGGACCCGAGACCACATCCGGCGGACCATAGCACCGTGTGAGCCAGAGCACTGCGTCGTCCTGCCGGGGTGTGCGCGGCGGGGCACACGTGTTGGCGCGGCGGGTGCACAATCTGGATCGCACACGTCACGACGCGCGGGAGTGCGCGGAGCGGGCGGCGGGGTTGGGAGAGCAGCCGGTGCGCGGTCAGTCGCTGGTCGGCAAGGTCGGCGTGGTGGTCACCGCAGTGCGCGGGGGTGAGCGGCCCGGGGAGATCAGGGTCGTGGTCCAGGGCGTGCCGCACCACTACCTCGCGTATGCCGTTGAGCCCCTGCCGCCCGGCGCCCACGTGCTCGTCGTTCATTTTCGCGGTGCGCGCCAGGTCGACGTCGAACCGTGGTCGCCGATGCCCGGGGACCACACCACCACTGGCTGAGAGAGGCCAAAGCAATGTTCGGTTATCGTGTGCCAGCCCCCAACGAGGCCCTGCTGATCAGCGGCAGGCGGCAACGAGGGGTCGATGCGCTGCCGTTCAAGATTGTCACCGGGCACGGCGCGTTCGTCGTCCCGGTCTTCTCCAGGGCGTCCCGCCTGACCCTGGCGATGCAGGAGGCGGAGGTCGAGGAGGACTGTTACACGCAGCAGGGGCTGACCCTGTTCGTGCGGGCCGTCATCGCCTTCAAGGTCGGCGACGACCACGAGTCGATCGCCGCCGCGGCCCGCCGGTTCCAGGGTGACCAGTCGCAGATGTCGGTCCTGGTCGGCCGGATCTTCAGCGGGCACCTGCGCAGCATCATCGGCAGCATGACGGTCGAGGCGATCATCCGGGAGCAGCAGACCCTGGCCGACGCGATCGTGGACGCCAGCAAGACCGAGATGGCCCGCATCGGCCTGGACATCGACTCGCTGCAGATCAGCAGCATCGACGACAAGGGCGTCGGGTACATCAAGGCCCTGGCCGCGCCGCACCAGGCCCGGGTGAACCAGGAGGCCAACGTGGCCCAGGCGATCGCCGACCAGGCCAGCGCCATGGCGCAGCAGGAGAGCCGGCGCAACCAGGCCGAGTACGCGCGACAGACCGCCATCGCCCAGGCGCGCTACCAGGCCGAGATCGACCAGGCCCAGCAGACCGCCGCGCAGGCCGGCCCGCTCGCCGCCGCGCAGGCCCAGCAGCACGTCCTGGTCGAACAGGCCCTCGTCGCGCAGAAGCACGCCGAGCTGCGCCAGGCCCAGCTCATCGCCGAGGTCGTCCGCCCCGCGCAGGCGGAGGCGGAGCGGATCGTCACGCTCGCGCGCGCCGAGGCCGACGCCACGAAACTGTCCGCCGAGGCGGCGGCCGCGCAGGACCGCATCGCCCTCGATCAGATGATGATCGAGCAGCTGCCGGAGCTGCTCCGCGCCGCCGCGGAGGGGCTGCAGGGTGCCAACCTGACCGTGCTGGACGGTGCCGAAGGCCTCAACAGCGTGGTGGCCTCCCTCGCCGCGCAGGGCACCGCACTGCTGGAGGCCGTGCGGAAGGGCATGTCCGCCGGCCCGGCCGGCGAACCGTCGACGTCGACGGCCGTCGTGCGGCGCGACGTGGGGTGACCCACGGTGACGCTGCCTGACGGCGTCGAGCACCGGCGGCCAGGTCGCCGGTGCTGCCGTCGGTGACCGGGGTCACGGTGAGTCGCCCGGCTTTGTAGTATCTGTGGCGATCGATCACATGACGACGCGACGACGGGAATGGCAGACATGGACGACGGCGACGACCTGAGCAGCCCACCGCCGTCACGGGAGGTCACCGGCGGCGCCTCGGAGGACGCCGCCGGCGCCGCGGCCGCCGAGGACAGCGCCGCGCATGCCGAGGCCGGTGCCGCGGACGCCAAGTCCAGCGCCGCGGACGCCAAGTCCAGCGCCGCGGTTGCCGACGCCGATGCCGCGAGTGCCAAGGCCAGTGCCGCGGGCGCCAACGCCGCCGCCGCGGGTGCCGCCGCCGCAGCCGCGGCGGCCGTCACCGGTGCGCGGCAGCGACGCCGCCGGAAGATCCTGGTCAGGTCGCTCGTCGCGATCGCCGTCATCGCCGGGCTCTGCGCGGTCGGGGGCACGTACTACTACGACAACGTCGCCCTCCCCGAGGACGTCAGCATGGACCAGGCGACGACGATCTACTACGCCGACGGCACCACGCCGATGGCGCGCATCGGTGACAAGAACCGCACCGTGCTCGCGATCGACCAGATCCCGGTCGACGTCCAGCACGCGGTGGTCGCGGCGCAGGACGACACGTTCTACACCAACAGCGGCGTGGACTACGGCGACGCGGTCGGCGCGGCGTGGAACCACGTCGCCGGCGACGGACGCAAGGGCACGGCGACGATCAGCCAGCAGTACGCGCGGCAGTGGGCCGACCTGGAGGGCGCGTCGTACTCGCGGAAACTGCGGGAGTCGGTGATCGCGACGAAGCTCAACGAGATGTACACCAAGGACAAGATCCTCGAGATGTACCTCAACATCATCTACTTCGGGCGCGGTGCCTACGGGATCCAGGCGGCCGCGCAGGCGTACTTCGGCAAGCCGGCGAAGGACCTGACGCTCGCCGAGGGCATGGTCCTGGCCGGGCTGATCGACAGCCCGGAGGGTAACGACGGCAAGGGCAGCCCGTTCGACCCGACGGTCGACGCGCAGCAGGCCCACGCACGCTTCGACGACATCAAGCGTCAGCTGATCGAGCTGCACTTCGTGGCGCCGGGCGAGGCCGAGCAGAAGACGGCCTACCCGGCCAAGGTGCTCACGGCCGCGGAGGCCCGGGCGAACGCGATCACCGTGTGGGCCGGCATGGACAAGCCGGAAGGGCTGATCGTCCACCACGTGCTCGCCGAGGTCGCGGCGCTCACCGACCCGCGGACCGGGACGCTGCTGTACGAGAACACGGCCCCCGACGGCGTGAAGCACTTCAGCAGGATCCGCAACGACGGGTTGAAGATCGTCACCACGATCGACCGGACCGTGCAGCAGATCGCGGTCCGCGAGGCGAGCCGCAACGCCGAGTCGAACCTGGACCAGCAGCCGGCCAACCTGCAGGCCGCCCTCGTGGCGGTCGAGCCGGGCACCGGCGCGGTCAAGGCCTACTACGGCGGCGACTCCGGCAACGGCGGCGACTACGCCGGCTACTACAACGACCCGGTGCTGAGCAACGGCGAGGACAGCTGCTGCGGCGGCCACCCGCCGGGCGCGACGGCCCAGGTGTACACGCTCGCCGCCGGCCTGATGAGCGGGTACTCGACCGACTCGTACTGGAACGGCGAATCACCGCAGGACTTCCCGAGCAGCGGTCGCACCATCAGGAACAACAACCCCGTCCGCAACGCCGGTGAGAACGCCGCGACCTCGCCGGCCTGCGCGTCGGGTTCGGCGAAATGGTGCACCCTGGACGAGTCGACCGTCATGTCGCTCAACACCCCGTTCTTCGGCCTCGCCCAGAAGGTCGGCCCGGACAAGGTCATCGACACGGCGCGGGCCGCGGGAATCACCGAGATGTGGACGAGCGTCAACGGGGCCATGCGGAAGATCGACCTCGCGGGCAACAACGGCAAGGCCGTCTACCCGAAGTACTTCAACACCGAGGTCGCCATCGGCCAGTATCCGGTGACCGTGCTCGCCCAGGCCGCCGGCATCGCCACGTTCGCCGCGCGCGGGCTCGCGGCCCGGCCGCACTTCCTCAAGGAGGTCTGGACGAACGGCAAGAAGACCTACGGCGAGGTGGTCCAGCCGAAGCGGATCCCCGGTTTCACCGAGCCGATGGCCGACGACCTCAACGCCGTCCTGCGGGGCGTGCCGCAGCACTACGGCCTGAAGATGCACGACGGCCGGCAGGTCGCCGGCGTGGCCGGAGCGTGGCACCTGGGGTCGACCGACGACATCGCCCACGCGTGGATGGTCGGGTACAGCGCCTACGACCCCGCCAACGGGTCGAACGGCCTCGCGGTGGCGGTGTGGGTCGGCAACAAGAGCCAGGAACAGAAGATCGTGGACAAGAACGGCAGGACCGTCATCGGTGGCACCCTGCCCGGCACGATCTGGCGCGACTTCCTCGACGGCGCGCTCACCGCGCTGAACACGCCGATGGCAACGTTCCCGGCGAAGCAGGGTACCGGCGACAACAAGGTCGGCACCGGCGTCTCACCGGGGCCATGAAGCCGTACGCCTGCCGCCCGGGACTCGGGCGGCAGGCGTCCTGGGGCGGGAGTGCGCCCCGGTCGTTTACGTGGCGGCGAGGACGTCGACGACGAACCGGAGCGCGCCGGCCGGCCGGCCACCGTCGGGGTTGTCGCCATATGCCATCGCGGCCGGGATGTCGAGCTGGACCCGGCTGCCGACCTTGACCCCGACGAGGCCCTCGTCCCAGCCCGGGATGACGCTGCCCATGCCGACCTGGAACTCCAGCGGCTGCGAGCTCTTCCAGGACGAGTCGAACTCCTTGCCGTCGGCGTAGGTGACGCCGACGTAGTTCACGCTGAGGTTCTGCCCCTTCTGCGTGGCCGCGCCCTTGCCCTCGATCAGCGTGGTCACCACGAGCTTCGACACGGTGCCGGTGCCGGCGGTGGTGACCGGCTTGGTGCCCAGCGCCGGGTCGGCACCCGCGGGCAGCGGCGGGAACGCGGCGTTCTGTGAGGCGGCGTCCGAGGCGGCGTCCGAGGCGGCACTGCTGGTGCTGGCGGCCGGCGTCGACGGGTCCCCGGACCGGATCCACAGCGTGACACCGACGATCAGCGCCAGCACGACCACGGCGGCGCCGACGATGCTCAGCGCCCGCCGGCGTTTCTGCGCCGCTACGGCCCGGGCCTTGGCGGCCTTCGCCGCCGCGCGCTTCGCGGCCTTGGACTTGTCCACCTGGATGCTGGAGCTGGGGCGCTTCGACGCTGCCCCACGCTGCGGGTTCGCCACGCGATCGGTCACCGCAACACCATACGCAATCAACCTGTGACCGTCACCGCGGGAGCCGCCGGCCCGAGCGAGCCGCTCCTTTCTCGTTAGGATAAGAATGATTGTTTACCGCCGAGAATGGCGTACCCCCACAATTCGTTGAATGGTGAAGCAACCACTATTCGCGTCGATCGATGACGGATTGGCGCTCGCCGAATGGCTCGGTGGCCCCGACGCTGAATGGGTCTCGATGACCACGACACAAGGGGGAGCACGAGTCATGGCCCAGCAAAATCCAGCGAACCGGCTCAGCCGCCGCGGTGTCCTCACCGGAGCGGGTGCCGGTGGCGTGGCCGCAGTCGCCGCCGCCGTCACCACCACCGCCCCGGCCGCCGCCGCACCCGGCGACCCGGTCGTCCAGGGCGCCGACAACAACGCCGGCGCCGCGTCCACCGTCCTGCGCTCGAGCGCCGACGCCGCGACGCTCGACGTCCGCAACACCGCCACCGTCGCGGTCGAGGCCACCGGCTTCGACGCGGGTGTCGTCGGCTACTCCTCGAACGGCAACGGCCTCATCGGCCGCAGCGACCTCGGCTACGGCGTCATCGGCCTCGCCGGCGACCTCGGCGGCGTCGGCGTCGTCGCCTTCGCGCCCGACGAGTTCAGCAAGACGGCCCTCGTCGTGCACGGCCAGACCCGCTTCAGCCGCAGCGGCACGGCGACGGTGCCGGCCGGCGCCAACAGCGTGACCATCGCCGGGCTGCAGGTCTACGCCTCGACCCGGGCCCTCGCACTCGCCCAGCGCAGCACCGCCGTGTGGGTGAAGGCGGCGGTGCCGAACCCGGCCACCGGCCAACTGCGCCTGCACCTCAACGCCGCCGCGCCGGCCGGTGGGC
Source organism: Dactylosporangium sp. NPDC049525 (assembly GCF_040676755.1). Lineage (NCBI taxonomy): Bacteria > Bacillati > Actinomycetota > Actinomycetes > Micromonosporales > Micromonosporaceae > Dactylosporangium > Dactylosporangium sp. NPDC049525. Next base: position 50,859 of record NZ_JBFAPO010000011.1, read on the forward strand.
TCCCGGTCGCCTGGTGGCTGCTGGAGGCCTGATCCGGCGGCAGCCCTCAGCCCGCGCGGGCGCCGGCCGCGCGGGCGCCGGCCTTGATGGCCTGCGGCGATGTCGCGTCGACGGAACTGCGTGGGACGAGATCCAGGTGGCGGAGACGCCGGCGTGACGGGCGTTCGAGCCTCAAGCACGTGAGGGCCGGGCACCGGACCGTGCCGGTGCCCGGCCTGTCATCACTGCAGGTACCGGCCGTCCGCCGGGCTCGTCGCGGCGCCCGCAGACCTGGCCGCTGCGGCCGTCGCGGCGGTGCGCGGCGGGATGCTGGACGTGTCGAAGGCGTACGTGACCACGGCGGTCGCGATCGCGTCCGCGTTCGTGTCCAGGGCGAACGTGTTGATGTTGCCGACCAGCAGGTACTGGCTGCGCAGCTGGCCGTAGAGGGCCGCGTCGCCGCCCTTCGGCACGACGCGGAACAGGTCGTCGCACGCGGCGTGGTAGCACGGGTCGTACGCGACGTCCGCGACGCCGCCGTACTTCGCCACGTCGGCCGCCGTCTTGATGCCCTCCGCGCCGGTGAACAGGCCGCCGGCCGGGATGTCGACGCCGGCCGCGATGAACGGGCCGTAGTCGGAGCGCCCACTGAAATCGGCGGCGTTCGTCGACTGGCCCCGCGAGGCGAAGAAGGCCTCGAAGAGCTTCTCGATCTGCGCTGAGCCGGCCGGCCCAGGACCAGAGCCCTGCGCCGCGGAGTCGTCGCCGTCGTACACGCCGAACATGTAGTTGGGCGAGGCGACCATGTCGAAGTTCAGGTACAGCTTGATCTGCGCCTGCTGCTGCGGGGTCAGCCCACCGACGTAGAAGGTCGAGCCGACGAGGTTCGCCTCCTCGGCGCCCCACCAGGCGAAGCGGAGCTTGTTCACCGGCTTGGTGCGGGCCAGCTGCAGGGCCGTCTCCAGCAGGGCGGCGCTGCCGCTGCCGTTGTCGTTGATGCCGTTGCCCTCAGGCACGGAGTCCAGATGCGCGCCGGACATGACGACGGTGTCGGCCTTGCCGGTCCTGCTCTCCGCGATGACGTTCTCCGTGTCGCGGACCTCGGCGATGGTCGAGGCCGTCAGGTGGACGGTGAGGCCGGGCGTGGCGGAGAACGCCTCGCCGGTCGCGTAGGACACCCCGACCGCGGGGATGCCGACGGGGGCGCCGAGCGTGCCGAGCAGCAGCGAATACCGGTCGGGTGCGGTGGCCGGATCGCCGTTGCCCTGGTTCATGACGATCGCGCCGACCGCACCCGCTGCCTCGGCGTTGGCCACCTTGGTACCGAACGGGCAGCCACCGCGTTGCATGAGCGCGACGCGGCCGGTGACGGGGGTGGCGGTGAAGTCGGCCGCCTCGCAGCCGGAGGTGACCGCGACCCGGGGTGCGACCAGGTTGAGGTCGACGGGCACGACCGCCGCGGTCACGTCCCCGGAACCCGAGCAGGTCATGAGGTCGTAGTCGGTGCCTTCGACATACGTTGCCGGTACCGGCGCCGTCTGCGCGAACGACGAGCTGGTCTCGTCGCAGAAGTTGAACTGGAACGGCTGCCGGGTCACCTGGTAGCCGGCGTGCTGCAGGAGGGCCGCGACGTAGTCGGCGCTGCGCCGGTGCCCGGGGGTGCCGGACGCGCGGTTGCCGCCGTTGAGGTCGCCGATGAGCTGGAGCGCGAGCAAGTGCCGCAGGACGCCGGGCAGCGTCACGGCCTTGGTCAGTTGCTTCGGGGTGGTGATGGTTGAGCTGCCGTGCGCCTGGGCCGGGCCGGTCAGGCCGATCGACCCCACCAGGACCGCGGCGGTGGCCGCGCTGAGGAGTCTGCGAACCGAGCGAGACACCACGATGTGTTCTCCCCTCCGTTGTCGAGGTTCAGGTGAGCAATGTAGGCAGACCTGAAAGATCGACGGTAGTCACTGATCGTCTGTTTGTGGGAGGGTGGGCAGCAGCGTCACCGCCAGCACGGCGCTCGCCGCCGCGACCCCGCAGGCGAGGAAGGCGAGGGTGGCCAGCCCGGCCGCCTGGGCGACGGCCGGCCCGGCGACGGCGCCGATGAGGGTGGCCAGCGCCTCGCCGCTGAAGAAGACGGCGCTGACCCGGCCGAGGACGTTGTTGGGCAGGGTGCGTTGCACCGTGGTCTGCGGCACGGCCCAGGTCATCGAGCCGGAGATGCCGACGGCCACGGCGGCCGGGAGCGCGACGGTCAGGTTGTGCGCGGTGAACAGCAGCAGGAAGCCGGCCGCGGTGGCCAGGAGGCTCCCGGCGTACAGCGGCCGCGGTTGGATCTTGTCGACGAGCGCCCGGATGAGCGGGGCGCCGAGCAGGAACCCGACGCCGAGCGCGGACACGACCAGCCCGGCCTGGCGGGGGCCGCCGAGCTCGGTGACGCCGAGCGGGACGAGCAGCGCGCCGAGCGAGCCGTTGGCGAGGGTGAACACGGTGCTGGTGATCAGCAGCCACAGCGTCATCCGGTGCGCGGCGATGGTCCGCACGCCGTGGCGCAGGTCGGCGAGCAGCTGCGCGCCGGTGGCGGGGCTCGTCGCGGGCGCCGGGCGGCGGGTGGTGCGGTAGATGGCGACCGCCGACACGAGATAGCTTGCGATGTCGACCCAGATCAGGACCGGGAACCCGAAGGTGAGCAGCAGGACGGCGCCGAGCGGGGCGCCGATCAGCCGCACCGTGCCGTCGGTGAGCGAGGTGAGCGCGTTGGCGCTGCTGAGCAGGGGGCCGGTGCCCACGACGGCCGGGGTGTAGGCCTGCGCCGCCGGGCGGAACAGGATCGACCCGGCGCTCTCGGCCGCGAGGGCCGCGTAGATGACCCACACGGTGCCGGGGGAGTCGACGGCCAGCATCGCGGCGACCACCACGGCCCGGAACAGGTCGGTGCCGAGCATGACCCGCCGCCGGTCCCAGCGGTCGCTGAGCACCCCGGCGAGCGGGCCGAGCAGCAGCAGCGGCAGGTATTCCGCGGCGAGGGTCAGACCGGTGGCCATGAGCGAGCCGGTGAGCTCCAGCACGTACGCCGGGACTGCGACGGTGAGCAGCCACGTGCCGAGCTGGCTGACGAACCTCCCCGACCACAGCAGCCTGAAGTCGCGCACCCGCAACGCGTCGAGCATGCCCGCCCCTTCGCCGGGCATCGATGAGCGTGCCTGCCGGCAGGATCAGTGTGCCTGCTGGCGGCCGGGCGCGCGGACCCGGCGACGGGATCGCGGCCGGCCCGGGTCCCGGCCGGCGGTGCGAGGTTGGCGAATCGGCGCCGGGCCGGCCGGTCTGCCGTTACCGTCGAAACGATGGGCGAGCGAGTGGCGGTGGGCCGGCGGCTGTGTGCCGCGCTCGTCGCCGTGGTGGTGCTCGCCGCCTGCAGCGCCGGGCCCAGGACCGGTCCCGGGCCGGGAGCGTCGTCGGCGCCCCCGCCGTCGGGGGTGCTCGTCCTGTACGACACCACCGGGCAGTTCGGCGACCTGGGTGAGTTGTATGCCGTCCAGGCCGGCAACCTCGCCTCCCATTTCGGCAAGTGGGAGGCGTTGCCCGTGACCCGGTACGCGGCCGGCAGCGCGGCGCGGCACCGGCTGACCATCTACGTCGGGTCGACCTACGACGAGCCGCTGCCCGACGCGTTCCTGGCCGACGTCGCCGGCGGCGCGCCGGTGCTGTGGATGGGCGCGAACATCTGGCAGCTGATCGGGAAGTACGGCGGGACGGGCCTGCAGTCCGCGACGATCGACGAGGCCGTGGTGACCACGGTCCGCTATCACGGCACCGAGCTCACCCGCAATGCCGCGGCCGGCGCCATGGTCCGGGTCGGCGTCGCCGCGGGCGCCAAGGCGACGACGCTCGCCGATGCGGTCCTGCCGGACGGCGCGGCCGTGCCGTACGCGGTGCGGGTCGGCGCCCTCACGTACCTCGCCGAGGTGCCGCTGACGTACGTGACATTCGACGACCGGTACCTGATCCTGGCCGACCTGATGTTCGACCTGCTCGACCCGGCGGCGCCGCAACGGCACCGGGCGCTGGTGCGGATCGAGGACGTCGGCCCGCACTCCGACCCCGCGCAGTTGCGGAGCATCGCCGACTACCTGGCCGCGCGAGGCGTGCCGTTCGCGGTGGCGGTGTTTCCCGTGTACGACGATGCCGCCGGCGTGTACTCCGGCGGGGTGCCGGTGCACAACACGCTGAGCGGCGCGCCGGCGGTCGTGGAGGCCCTGCGCTACATGGTCGAGCACGGCGGCACGCTCATCATGCACGGGTACACGCACGGGCTCGCCGGCGCGAAGAACCCGTACGGCGTCAGCGCCGAGGACTACGAGTTCTACCGCGCCCACGTCGACGCCGAGGGTGTGGTGGTGCTGGACGGCCCGGTCCCGGACGACTCGGCGGCGTGGGCGCTCGGCCGCCTCACCGAGGCCCGCAAGGAGTGGACGGCGGCCGGGCTGACCCCGCCGGACATCTGGGAGTTCCCGCATTACACGGCCAGCGCCGCGGACTACCGCGCGATCGCGTCGGCACCCGGGATCCGCGCCCGCTACGAGCAGGTCCTGTACTTCTCCGGCATCCTGTCCGGCGACCAGGCCGGCACCCGGTCGGTGAGCCAGTTCTTCCCGTACGTGGTCGACGACGCCTACGGCACGCCCGTCATCCCGGAGACCCTCGGCAACGTCGCGACGCAACGGTTCAACCAGCACGGGGTGCGGCTCACCCCGGACCTGCTCGCCTCGGCCCGCCGCCAGCTCGTCGTGCGCGACAACGTGGCGAGCTTCTTCTACCACCCGTTCCTGGGCCTGCAGTACCTTCCGCAACTGGTCGAAGGCATCCAGCAGCTGGGCTACACCTTCGTCCCGGCCAATTCCCTGCTCTGAAAGGGCGCCCGAAGTCCCCGGGAAATGCGGTGCCGAACAGCACCCGAATATGACGGGACCGCCCTTGACCGGATCATCGCGGACGCCGAGGAGCTGGCCTGGGAACGGGGGCTGAACCCGACTCCCGTCCCGCCGGGCTGAGGCAGGCGGCGGTCTCAGTCGCGGCGGGGGGCGGCCGGGGGAGCGCTGAGGCCGACGGTGAACAGGCGGCGGTCCACCTCGTTGAGGGCCAGCCGCAGCGCGCCGAGCGCGACACTGTCCGCGCCGAGCGTCGAGGCGCGCACGTCCGGCACCCGCAGGCACAGCTTCTGCAGTTCGCGGCGCAGCGGGTCGAGGACGAGGTCGGCGGAGCGGGAGAAGCCGCCGCCGAAGACGACGATCTGCGGGTCGAGGGCCAGCACGAGGGCCGCGGTGCCGACGGCGATGTCCTTGACGTAGCGGTTGACAGCGGCGAGGGCGTCGCGGTTGCGGTCGCGGGCGGCGTTGAAGACCCAGGCGGCGGCGTCGTCGGGGCTGACCGTGGGCGGCACGCCCGGGCACCGTTGCAGGTGTGCCGGCGCGGCGAGCCAGCGCACCGCCTTCAGCGCGCCGATCTCGCCGGCCGCGCCGCCGTAGCCGCGGCGCAGCACGCCGTCGATGATGAGGCCCGCGCCCATGCGCATGCCGGCGAGGAGGAAGACGATGTCGTTGGCGTCGCGGGCGGCGCCGCGCCAGCGCTCGGCGAGCGCGGCGAGCTTGCAGTCGTTCTCGACGATGATCGGGCAGGTGAACCGGTCGCTGAGGTGCGCGCCGAGGTCCACGGTCTGCCAGCCGGGCAGCGGCGTGAACAGGGTGGTCTTGCCGGTGGCGTCGACCGGACCGGTGACGCCGACGGTCACGGCCCAGATGTCCTGGGTGCTCTTGCCCGACTCGGCGAGGCAGGTGACGAGGACCTGGTCAAGGGCGGCGAGGCGCTCGCTCGGGTCGGCGTCCGCGGCGACGGGCCGGCGGGCGGTGTGCACGACGTTGCCGTCGAGGTCCGCCAGGAGCGCCAGTATCTTGTGGGCGCCGACGTCGACGCCGATGACGTGCCCGGCGCTGGCGCGGAACCGGTACCGCCGGGCCGGGCGGCCGACGACGCTGCTGCCGTCGGGCTCGACGACGGTGGCCCATCCGCCGGTGACGAGGCCCTGCGCGATGACGTCGACCGCTGGGCGCGACAGCCCGGTCAGTTTCGCCAGCTCGGTGACGGTCGCCGGCGGCTGGTCCCGCAGGGCACTGACGATCGTCAGCGAGTTGAGCTCGCGCAGGCGCGTCAGGTCGGTCCCCGCGATGACCTGATCTGTCACAGTGCGCCCCTTGACGTGCGAGGCCGGTAGCCCCACCAATATTGCTATGGAGTTTACAAAGTCCGGGGGGAATCGCAAGCCCGTCACGATCGCGGTGGTCGGTGCGGGCCTGCGCGGGCAGGAGTACGCCCGGCTGGCCGAGGCGACCGGGACGGGCCGGGTGGTCGCCGTCGCGGAGCCCGACACCGGGCGGCGGACGGCGTTCGCCGCGGCGCACCGGCCCGCGTCGGTGTTCACGGACTGGCAGGACCTGGCGGCCGCGGGGCGGCTGGCCGACGTGGCGGTGATCGCGACCCAGGACCGGCTGCACGTCGAGCCGGCCGTGACACTGGCCGGGCTCGGCTATCACCTGCTGCTGGAGAAGCCGATGGCGCCGACGGAGGCCGAGGCCCGCCGCATCGCCGACGCGGTCGACGAGGCGGGCGTGATCGGCGCGGTCTGCCACGTCCTGCGGTACACGACCTACACCCGGGCGTTGCGGGCGCTGCTCGCCGCGGGGCGGATCGGCTCCCTGGTCAGCGTCCAGCACCTGGAGCCGGTCGGCTGGTGGCATCAGGCACACTCGTTCGTGCGCGGCAACTGGCGCCGCGAGGCGGACTCCGGGCCGATGCTGCTGACCAAGTCGTGCCACGACCTCGACTGGCTGGCGTACGTCGTCGGCGCCACCCCACTGTCGGTGGCGTCGTTCGGCGGGCTGGCCCACTTCCGCCCCGAGCACCGCCCGGCGGGTGCGGGCGAGCGCTGCGTGGACTGCGCCGTGGAGGCGGCCTGCCCGTATTCGGCGGTCCGCCTGTACACCCGCTGCCTCGACGACGGCGAGGACTGGCCGCTGAACGCGGTCACCCGGGAAAGGACCCGCGAGGCGGTGCTGGACGCGCTGCGTGACGGGCCCTACGGCCGGTGCGTCTACGACTGCGACAACGACGTGGTCGACCACCAGGTGCTGGCGTTGCAGTACGACACCGGCGTGACGGCCACGTTCACGATGACCGCGTTCACACCGATGCAGCGCCGCCAGACGCGCCTGTTCGGCACCCACGGCAGCATCGACGGCGACGGCCGGCTGCTGCGGGTGACCGACTTCCGCACCGGCGCCACGGAGAGCATCGACACGCACGGCTCGGGCGGGCACGCCGGCGCAGGCCACGACGGTGGCGATACGGGCCTCGTCGAGGCGTTCCTCGCCGCTGTCGCCGCGGGGGATCCGGGTCTGTTGAGCTCCGACATGGCGACGAGCCTGGCGTCGCACCGCGTGGTGTGGGCCGCCGAACGCGCCCGGACCACCGGCACCGTGGTGACCCTGTAGCTCAGGTGCGCTCCCGCAGCTCCACGGCGGTCTGCTCGGCGCTCTCCAGCGCGAGCGGGAGGAGCCCGGACAGTTCGGCGTGACTCTCGTACTTCCGGATCTCCAGGACCCAGGGATAACTGAACATGTCATTGAACATGCTGTACGTCGAGGCGCTGGTGTCCAGCAGCGGCAGGATCGGAGTGCGGCGCATGAAGGGGACCACGGTCGCCAGCTCGTGAGGGACGGAGCTCGGATCCGACAGGTCCACGACGACGAACTTCACGAGTCGCGCGAGCACCTCGATGGTGCCGGTCACGTCTTTGCTGGCGGGCCGGGAGAAGTCGAAGACGAGCGGGATGTCGCCCTTCGAGCGGACCGCGTCGCGGATGGCGTCAAGGTATTCCGTCCGCGCGTCGGTGAACCTGCTGAGGATCAGGACGGTCTTCGCCGACACCGTGTCCAGGAAGTCTCTGAGCTTGGCGTTCTCGATGATGAGATGGATGAACTGCGCCAGCTCGAGCCGGTCGATCGTGATGTACGGCTGGTCGTCTCTCGTCACCCGGAGGTTCCGCTGGCTTGCGCCCTTCAGGTCGACGTCCCAACAGGACGTCCCGTACACGGACGCTCCGTCGAGGTTTGCATTCGAAAGGTCCACGCGGACGAGTTGGCAGTCGCTCAGGTCCGCGCCGATCAGGCTCGCGGCCGACAGGTTGCAGCCGGCAAGCCTCGCTCCTCTGAGGACGGTCGGCACGTAATAGAGTCCGCCGTCGCCCATCTCCAGTTCCGCCTTGCCGAGATCCGCTCCGGACAGATCGGCGTTTCTGAGATCCGCATGCGTCAGTCGCGCTCCTCGGAGCTTCGCCTTGCGCAGGACGGCGCTCCTGAGGTCGGCGCCTTCAAGGTTCGCCAGCCGCAGGTCAGCGTGTGCGAGGTTACGACCCGCCAGGTTCATTCCGGTCAGATCCGCATCCCAGAGATTCGGTGGGCCATGCGATTGCCGCCACTCGTTCCACGAGTCGGCATTCATGGTGCCGAGCATCTCAAGGTGGCCCTTGTTGTAGGCGGTGTGCCTGAAACTGCTGGACCGCGACCCTGGATCGTCACCGCAAACGGGACAGGTGTTCCTGGCCGCGATCGGCCTCTCGCGGTCGGAGGAGTTGTAGGTCCCGTGCTCAGGACATGATCCCCACATGTTTGCATGTGCGCAGTTGGCACACGTCGCCGGCCTTCTCAACCCCTTGTACATCGCGTACCCGCATCGGCTGCAGTGCTGGACCTCGCCGCCTGCCGCGAAATCGGAACCACAACCGGGACAGTCGAAATAGGTGAAGCCGGAGGACGGTCGGGCAATGTCCTCACGCCGTGGGTTCGAGAAGTCATTGATGCGCCCACAATTGGCGCAACACCATCGAGACGGCGTCTGCGGCGGTGGCGACATCTCCTGTGCCTACTCTCAGAACTGGTTCTGGATCATGTGTCAGGTCCCGTCACCAGCTTTCCAGGTCGCCGGGGCGGTAGGTAAGCCGTCGCGCTGGCTATCCGACAGTGTCGGAACTGGCGGCGTGAGACGGCGACGTAGGCTGTCGTTCCTGTTCAGGCTGGGCCGGGAGCGTGCGCATGGTTCGCAACGGTGAGAAGAGCAGGGGCAATACTGGCAGCAGCCCGGCTGCGGCGGCGATCCACAGTGCCGTCCTGGCGTCGAGAAGTTGGCCGAGGACACCGCCGATGAGGGCGCCGAGCGGGGCGGTGCCCCAGACGAGGAACCGCATGGTGGCGTTCATCCGGCCCAACAGGTGTTCTGGGGTGAGGCCTTGGCGGAAACTGACCTGGGTGATGTTGTTGATTGAGACACAGCAGTAGATGACGAATGACGCGGTGGCCGCTGCCCACAGCAGCCACCCGGGCTGGGCCGCTGGAATCACCAGTTGCAGTGGCACGGTCACCGCGACCGGGATCCAGATCGCCTGGCCTTGCCCGATCCGCGCGGCGACCCGTCTGGCGGTCAGCGCGCCGATCAGTGCCCCCACGGAGGCGATCGAGAAGAACACGCCGATCGTCCCGGCGGGGAGGTGCAGCACTCCGGCCAGCAGCACGATGAGCATCGCGCTGCGGATCCCGGACAGAAGGTTGTAGGACGAAATGGACAGCGCGATCGCGCGTAGCAGCTGATTGCCGAACACAAACCGCAGTCCGTCCATCATGTCCTTGCCGAGGCCGGCGCCATGCCGGAGCTCCGGCGAGTCCTCGCGCCGGCGGATGCGCCGCACGAACATCGCCGACCCGGCGAAGCTGGCCGCGTCCAACGCAACGGCCAGCGGAGCGGTCACCGCCTGGACCAGCAGGCCCGCCATGGTCGGGCCGCCGATCTGGGCGACCGCCCGGACCCCCTCGAGCTTGGCGTTGCCCTCGACCAGATGCTCCCGGCCGACCAGGTGCGGCAGGTAGCTCATGTACGCCACGTCGAAGAACACCCTGAACACCCCGACCGCCAACGCCACCAGATATAGCTGTGGCATGCTCAGCGCGTCGAACGCCCACGCCAACGGCACCGAGCTCAGCACGACCGCCCGACCGGCGTCGGCGATGATCAGCACCTTGCGGCGGCGCATCCGGTCCACCCACGCCCCTGCCGGCAGGCCGATCAGCAGGAACGCGATCATGCCGCAGGCGGTCAGCGCGCCCACCTCGAAGTTGGAGGCGTCCAGCGCAACCACGGCGACCAAAGGCAACGCCAACACACTGATCTGGCTGCCCAACTGGCTGATCGTGTCGGCGACGAACAACTGCCGGAAGTCGTGCTCGCCCAGCAATCCCGGGCTTCCACGCAGACCCATAGCTGCAACATGACCAAAGCGGTTGAAACAAGTCAATCAGTCAATGGGACTGCCGCATGTATTCCGAGCGCACCTGACCGGCGCCGCCCGTGGGGACGGCGCCGGCGAGGAGCGTCAGTTGGTGAACGCGATGCTGTCGATGGTGATGGTGCTGTTGCCGCCGTACCAGAAGCCCATGGCGAGCTGGGCGGGGCTGGTGCGGTTGACGCCGTTGGCAGCGAGAGGGATCCGGATGTCCTGGAACGTCGTGGTCAGGGCCGGGTGGCCGCCGCCGTCGAGGGTGTAGTCGCCGAAGACCTTGCTGGCGCCGCCGACGCTGAGGTTGAAGTGGGTCTGTTCGCCGCCGGCGTTGCCTTTGATGCGAACGACGAGGTAGGTGTACGCGGACACGTCGGTGCCGACGTCGCTGCCGAACCAGCCGCAGTTGTTGTACTGCAACGTGAGCGCCCCGCCGGAGACGACGCCGTTGCCGCTGCCGTTGAGGAAGCAGTTGCCGCCGGTCCAGCGGCCCAGGTCGTTCTTTGCCGCTGACGGGTAGGCGGGGGTGCCGTCGTAGTCGTCGAGGACCAGGCCGACCGGCGGCGGGGTTGCCGTCGTGGCGGTCAGCGGTGCCGAGGCGGGGGAGAGGTTGCCCGCCGCGTCGCGGGCCTTCACGGTGTACGTGTACGAGCCGCCGGCCAGCCCGGCGTCGGTGAACGAGGTACCGGCGGGCGTGGCGACCTGCGTACCGTTGCGGAACACCAGGTATCCGGTGACGCCGACGTTGTCCGTGGCGGGGCTCCACGACAGCGCGATCGACGTCGGTGTCGTGGCCGTGACCGCCAGCCCGGTGGGTGTCGACGGTGCCGCGCAGTCGGTGCAGCCGACGCCGACCGTCACGGTGTTGCTGGGCGCCGACATGTTCCCGGCCGCGTCGCGGGCCGTGACGGTGTAGGCGTGCGAACCGTTCGGCACGGCGGTGTCGGTGTACGACGTGCCGGTCACCGTGGCGACCACGGTGCCGTCGCGGCGGACCTGGTAGCCGGTGACCGCGACGTTGTCGGTCGCGCCGGTCCACGACAGTCCGACGGACGTGCCGGTCACGCCGGTCGAGGTCAGCGTCGGCGCGGTGGGCGCGACGCAGTCCGCGGTGCAGGAGCCGACCGCGATCGCGTTGGCCAGGACGTTGTAGCCCTTCGCCGCGTCCCAGGTGCCGGTGTTGGCGAGACGGACCGAGTAGGCGGGGTTGCCGCGCAGCCCGGTGGCCTGGTCCGGCAGCCACAGCGCGAGCTTGTAGGTGCCGGCCGTCATCGCGGGCAGGGTGACCGTCTGGGTGGGGACGGTGGCGGCGCCGGGCCGCCAGGTGCGCGGGTCGAGGCCGGGCAACTGCACGTTGTAGCGAGACGTGCCGTTGTCGAAGACGAGGAACACCGGTCGGGGCTTGATGATCCCGGCGTAGCCGTCGTTGGACAGGTGCGCGGCGAACGTGAACGGGGCGCCGGCCGTGGCCTGCGCCGTGTAGGTGGCGTCGGTGAGGCGCAGCCGGTAGCCGAGCTTGCGTTCGATACGCGTGAACAGCGTCTCGGCCGGGTCGCTGCCGGACGCGGCGAGGTGCGCGGCCTTCCAGATGTCGGTGTTGACCGGCGCGTAGTCCTCGTTGATCTCGGTCCAGTGCTGGTGGGACAGCTCGAACTGGGCGTTGACACCGGCCGCGTCGTTGGCGCCGCTGGCGTTGCAGGTCTCCCCGCCGATCATCGTGTTGCCGCCGGTGCTGGTGGCCATGTCGTACACCCACTGCTTCTTGACCGACACGTCGAACCAGCCGAGCCAGGAGTTCTGGTCGTAGGTGCCCATGTCGGCGGTGTCGGCGAGGAAGCAGTCGTCGTGGAAGCCGAGCCGGTCGCGGTCAGCAGGGGTCATGAGGCAGTTGTCCGGCAGCGGGCAGCCGGGCGGGGGCGTGGTGCGCTGCGCGAACTCGTAGTTGAAGATGGGGTAGCGGATGGCGATCGGCATCGTCGCCGGGGTGCTGCTGAGCAGCTTCTTGACCAGGCGGTAGCGCACCGGCGCCTGGCTCTCCTCGGAGGAGGCGGTGTAGGGGCTTTCGTGCCACTCGCCCCAGGCGCCGAAGAACCCGGCCTCCAGGTGCAGGATCACGTCGGCGTTGGCGGCGAGGACCGGGGCCAGCTGGTCGATGTGCCGCTCCATCTGCGGCTCGGTGACGGCGGAGTAGCCGTCCCAGACGTAGGCGGTGCGCAGCACGATCTTCAGGCCCTGCGCGCGGATCGCGGCCAGGCCGCTGCCGAGGTTGGTCAGCAGCGCCGGTGGCAGGTCGGTGGTCTGGTACTTGTCCAGGTGCAGGTAGCTGTGGATCAGCGTGTTGCCGTTGGCCCTGGCGCGGGCGAAGGTGCGGTCGAGCATGTCGGGGTTGAAGCCGGGGATCGTGTTGCTGGCGTAATCGTTGACGGCCGGGTCGTTGATGATCTCGTACCGGTTGTGGAAGCCGCGTTCGGGGTTGGTGAACACGCTCGCGAGGTCGCCGGTGTAGGTGGCGGTCGTGGTCGGCGGGTCGGCGTGGGCGGCGCCGGACGCGCCGGTCAGGGCGAGGGCGAGGACGGCCGTGGCGGCGGCGATCCCGCGGAGGGTGAGGCGCATCGTTCTCCTTAAGCGGCCGGCGCCGTCCACTGTGGACGGCGCCGGCGCGGGTGCGTCAGTTGGTGAAGGAGAAGTGGTCGATGGAGATGCTGCTGTTGCCGCCGTACCAGAAGCCCATGGCGAGCTGGGCGGGGCTGGTGCGGCTGATGCCGTTGGCGGCCATGGGGATCTTGATGTCCTGGTAGGCGGTGGTGATGACGGGGTGGGCGCCGCCGTCGAGGGTGTAGTCGCCGAACACCTTTGTGGTGCCGCCGAGGCTCAGGTTGAAGTGGGTCTGTTCGCCGCCGGCGTTGCCTTTGATCCGCACGACGAGGTAGGTGTACGCGGACACGTCGGTGCCGACGTCGCTGCCGAACCAGCCGCAGTTGTTGTACTGCAACGTCAGCGCCCCGCCGGAGACGACGCCGTTGCCGCCGCCGTTGAGGAAGCAGTTGCCGCCGGTCCACTTGGCCAGGTCGTTCTTCGCCGCCGACGGGTAGGCGGGGTTGCCGTCGAAGTCGTCGAGGCCGATGCCGCCGCCGCCCCCGCCGCCGCTTGCGCTGGTGGTGACGGTCAGCGGGCCGGAGGCGGCCGAGCTGTTGCCGGCGGCGTCATACGCCTGGACGGTGTACGTGTAGGCGGTCGACGCGGACAGCCCGCTGTCGGTGTAGGACGTGCCCGCCGCCGTGCCGACCTGGGTGCCGCCGCGCAGGACACGGTAGCCGGTGACGCCGACGTTGTCTGTGGACGCGTTCCAGGTCAGCGACACGCTGCTGGCCGTCTTCGCCGGCGAGGCCAGCCCGGTCGGCACGGACGGCGGTGTCGTGTCGGTGCCGCCGCCGGTACCGACGCCGATGCCGCCGAGGCCGAGCCATCCGTCCGCGTTCTGGGTGGTGTTGCCGAACCGGAGCTTCTTCGCGGCCGGGCTGAGCGCCTCGAGGGGGTTCTTCACCCGCATGACCAGCTGGTAGGAGCCGGTCGCCACGCCGGTGAGGCTGACGCCCGCCTGGAAGTACTGCGGGTAGCCGAAGTCTCGGTAGGTGGGGTCGGCGCCGACGCCCCAGTCGGGGAACGCGCGGATCTTCAGCGGTTGGACGGTGCGCAGGTCCCAGGGGGTGTCCCAGGTCTTGACGACCGTGCCGGCGGCGTTCTTCAGGCCGAGCGTGACCGTCCATGGGTAGTAGAACGGGGCGACGCCGTTGTTGACGAGGGTGACGCCGACGGTGGCGCTGCTGCCGGTGACGGTGTTGGGGAAGTACGCGTGGGTGGCGCTGAGGTCATAGCCCATGAGCCGCACGGCGGCGGCGACGTTGGCGTCCGTGGGGGAGTAGCTCTGGCTGGTCTGGTTGATCTTCCAGGTGGTGTGCTCGAGCTCGATGCAGGCCTTCATGTTGTCGACCTGGCCGGTGCCGCCGGGCCAGGCGGTGAACGCGGAGCTCTGGATCTCGGGGCGGACCTCACCGCCCATCGAGTTGGTGATCCACTTGTTCTCCACGCCCATGTTGAGCGCCCGCTGCAGCTGTGCGTAGTCGGCGCCGCCCATGGACTGCGGCAGGGTGACCCCGGCCAGCGGTGAGCCCTCCTTGTAGCAGAACGAGTCGTCGTGGTAACCGATGTCGCGGGTGTTGGCGGCGCCGCCGGCGGAGTCCGGGTAGCGGATCTCCAGCTTGGTCTTGTTGAAGGCGGTGTCGAACGCCTGGATGACCTGGGCGCCGTGCGCGTCGGTCGGCATCAGGTTCGGGTAGCCGTCGGCGGTGTCGGTGTCGAACGGCCAGGTGTGCCACTCGCCCCACAGGCCGACGAGGCCGAGGTTGATGAAGCCGATGCGCGGGTCGCCGTCGTAGCGGGCGCCGAACGCGGCGATGAAGTTCGACACCGCGCTGAGCAGGTAGGGGCTGTCGTAGTCCGGGGACACGGTGCCCCAGAAGGTGTTGTTGCGGTAGGTGACGTGCCCGTCGAAGCAGTGCGGGATGGCGTTGCCGGGGTGGCTGCCGGTGCCGCCCGGGTACTCCATGTAGAGCCGGATGGCGGCCTGGTTGCCGTACGAGGCGATCTCGTTCAGCGCGTTGTCCACAATGGACCAGTCGTAGGTGGCGCAGCTGGTGGCGCTGGTCATCACCTCGGACAGGCCGAAGTAGCTCCACGCGAGGGACCGCGGGTAGCCGAGGCTCTGGTTGTCGCCGGGGAAGTAGAACCGGGCGAAGCCCTTGAGCGGGTTGTCCAGCGGGCTCGGGGCGGCGGTGAGCGGGTGGTCGGTCAGCGACGGGCTCGGCGTGGCGGGCGGAGCCGGTCTGGCCGGCGGTCCGGCCGGGGCCGCGCCGGCGGGCGGGGCCACGGCGAGCACGGCCGTAGCGGCGGCCGTGCAGAGTGCGGCGGCGAACGCGATGCTTCGCCGCCGCAGGGCGGTACGCATGGATGGGCCTCCGGGACGTGGGGTGTGCGGTCCCCGTACCTCGATTTGATACGAGGAGGTGTTGACAAAGTTTCCCTGAGCTTCATCATTATTAACGGCCGCCCACCCCTCGCCGCAAGACGCAAAACTCGAAGATTTTCGATGGACGAATCGAGGCTCGGATCGTGACGATGCGTAACTCCCTGGCGGTGACCGCCCCGCCGGCATCGGGCCCGCCCGCCGAACCGGCCGGTGGGGGGCCGCGCCGTCACCGCGACGACCGGCGGGTCGCCTGGCTGTTCCTGGCGCCGGTCCTGGTCGGGTTCGCCGTGTTCTACCTGTACCCGACGGTCCGCGGCGTCTGGTACTCCGTCACCGACTACAGCCTGCTCAACACCCCGTCCTACGTCGGCGCCGACAACTACGCGAAGCTGGCCGGTGACGCGCAGTTCTGGAAGTCGCTGCGGATCACCGCCTACTACGTGGTCGTCAACATCGGCACGCAGACGGTGCTCGCGCTCGGCGTGGCCGCGCTCATGCACCGGCTGACCCGCTCGGTCGTGCTGCGGGCCACGCTGCTGCTGCCCTGGCTGGTGCCCAACGTGACCGTCGGCCTGCTGTGGATGTGGCTGCTGGACGCCAACCTCGGCTTCGTCAACCACCTGCTGTCCGCGGTGGGGGTGGAGCCGCAGGGCTTCCTGCGCTCGCCGGACCTGGCGCTGCCGTCCATCGCGCTCATCAACACCTGGGCCTACACCGGTTACACGGCGCTGCTGCTCTACGCGGGCATGCTGCAGATCCCGCCGCACCTGTATGAGAGCGCCGCCCTGGACGGCGCCGGCGAGCTGCGCATGTTCCGCCGGATCACGCTGCCGCTGCTGCGCCCGATCCTCGCCCTGGTGCTCGTCGTGTCGCTGATCGGCTCGTTCCAGATCTTCGACACCGTCGCCGTCACCGACAAGGTCGTGCCGGTCGGCGCCACCAGGGTCATCTACTACTACATCTACCAGCAGGCCTTCACGTACTTCCACATGGGCTACGCCTCAGCGGTCGCCATGGCGCTCGTGCTGATCCTCGGCCTGCTCACCGCCGTGCAGATGTGGCTGCTGCGCGCCTCGCGATCGGATCTGACATGACCCGCCGTCCGCGGCCGGGCCGGCTGCTGGCCTGGACCGCCCTGATCGTGTTCCTCGTCGTCACGATCCTGCCGTTCTACTGGATGCTCCGCACGGCGCTCACCCCCGCCGCCGACATCTACTCCGACAGCTCCGGCCTGGTGCCGCAGCACCCCACGATGATCAATTTCTGGAGGATCCTCGGCCTCGTCGACGAGCAGGCCGCACGCGACGCCGGCGGCTCCGGCGCGCAGATCAACTTCCTGCGGTACACCCTCAACTCCATCATCTACAGCGGCCTCATCGCCAGCGTGCAGACCTTCTGCTGCGCCATGGCCGGATACGCCTTCGCGCGCCTGCGCTTCCCCGGCCGGGACCTGCTCTTCGGCGCCGTCATCGCGGCGCTGATGGTGCCGCCCATCTTCACCCTGCTGCCCAACTTCGCCCTCGTGCGCAGTCTCGACGCCATTGACACCTTCGCCGGCATGGTCGCGCCGGCGCTGCTGATGACCCCGTTCGCCGTGTTCTTCCTGCGGCAGTTCTTCCTCTCCGTGCCCGCCGAGGTGGAGGAGGCCGCCATCATCGACGGCGCGAGCCGCTGGGGCATCTTCTGGCGGGTCATCCTGCCGATGAGCCGCGGGCCGCTCATCACCATCGCGCTCACCACCTCCGTGTGGGCGTGGAAGGACTACCTGTGGCCGCTGCTCGTCGGCCGCGGGGAGGACAACCGGGTGCTCACCGTGGCGCTCGGCGTGTTCCTGCAGCAGTCACCCAACACCCAGCCGGACTGGACCGGTCTCATGGCCGCCTCCACCCTGTCCGTCCTGCCCGTCCTGCTGTTGCTGATCTTCCTCGGTAAGCGGCTGGTGCAGTCGCTGAACTTCACCGGCATCAAATGACACCCCTGTTGCGAAAGGGAACCCCCGTGAACACACGCCTCCGCACGGCGGCTGCGCTGACCGCCGCGGCGCTCGCCTTGCCTGCCACCCTGTCGCTCGCCGCCTGCTCCTCGGAGTCCGGCGACGGCGGCGGCAAGGTCACCCTCAACTACTGGCTGTGGGACGACAAGCAGCTGCCCGCCTACCAGGCCTGCGCCGACGAGTTCAGCAAGGCCAACCCGAACACCACCATCAAGTTCACGCAGACGGCCTGGGCGCAGTACTGGCAGAACCTCACCACCCAGCTGGCCAGCGGCAGCGCCCCCGACGTGTGGACCGACCACGCGTCCTACTATCCGCAGTTCGTCACCAGCAACCAGATCCTGGACATCCAGCCGTTCGTCGACCGCGACAAGGTCGACCTCAACCAGTACCAGGCCGGCCTCGCCGACCTGTTCGTCAAGGACGGCAAGCGCTACGGCCTGCCGAAGGACTGGGACACCATGGCCCTGGTCTACAACACCAAGCTCGTCACCGACACCGCCGGGCTGGACAAGCTCACCTGGAACCCGGCCGACGGCGGCAGCTTCGAGCAGGCGATCGCCAAGGCCTCCGTCGACGCGCAGGGCCGCAACGGCCTGGACCCTGCCTTCGACAAGAACACCGTGAAGGTCTACGGCTTCCTGCCCGAGTGGGCGGACGGCTCGCAGGGCCAGAACGGCTGGGGCGACCTCGCCGTCGCCAACGGCTTCAGCTACCTCGACAAGAACCCGTGGGGCACCAAGTACAAGTACGACGACCCGAAGCTCGCCGAGACCATCGGCTGGTTCAAGCACCTGATCGACAAGGGCTACGCCCCGAAGTTCGACAAGCAGTCGACCATCGGCCGCGACGCCACGATGGATTCCGGGCAGGCCGCGTACACCATCGTCGGTTCCTGGACCATCGGCACCTACCTCGGCACCGGCGCCAAGCAGCAGTACGCGTTCGCGCCGCTGCCCGCCGGCCCGTCCGGGCGCAAGACCGCCATCAACGGCCTCTCCGACGCGATCTACGCCGGTACCAAGCACCCGGACCAGGCGTGGTCGTGGGTGAAGTTCCTCGGCTCGTCCGCCTGCCAGGACATCGTCGGTGACAAGGCCGTCGTCTTCCCGGCCGTGAAGTCCGGCACCGAGAAGGCCCTCGCCGCGCACAAGGCCGCCGGCCGCAACGTGCAGGCGTTCACCGACCAGGCGGCCGCGTCCGGCGGCACGTTCTTCCTGCCGATCACGGATCACGGCAACGAGGTCAGCCAGATCGTGCAGGACGCCATCCAGTCCGTGGCGCTGGGCCAGGCCGCCCCGGCCGACGCGCTGAAGAAGGCCAACGACCAGGTCAACGGCCTGTTCAAGTAGCCGTTCCCCGGTTATTGACCGCGGCGGGGCGGGTCTGTCCCGCCCCGCCGCACCGCACCCGCAAAGGAGAACCATGGCACAGCTCGTGGAGGTCGGCGGACACCACTTCGCCCTCCAGCACTCCGCCAACGGCACACCACGTCCCGTCCCCGGTGGCGTCCTGCTACCCCCGGGCCGGATCGCGATCCTGCACGGACTCGGCGACGCGTCGTTCTACCGGCACGGGTACAACTCGTGGAGCCCGTGCGGCTGGCGGCGGCTGAGCCAACCTCCCCTGCGCGTGCCGAACCCGCAACGGCTCGTCACCGCCGACGACCCCACGTTCGACGACCCCGCCCGGCACCACTCCTCGGCGGTCGCCGCCCTGCAGGACGCCGGCGGCCGGACCCTCCTGCTGGGCGCGCTCGGCCTCGACACCCCGCGGCTGGTCGCCGACCACGACACGCTCACCGGCTGGTACGCCGGCGCCGGCGCCGACTGGTTCCTCGCCTACGGCACCGAGGACGACGTGTTCAGCGCCTACACCGACCAGCTCGCGGCGAGGTTCGGCGCCACCACCCGCCGCGCCGGCAACGTCTGGTGCAGCTGGTACGCCTACTACGAGAACATCACCGAGACCCAGCTGACCAAGGACATCGCCGACCTCACCGGGCTGCCCTTCGACGTCGTGCAGATCGACGACGGCTGGGAGGAGCTCGTCGGCGACTGGCAGCCCAACGCCAAGTTCCCCAGCGGCATGCGCAGCCTCGCCGACCGCATCACCGACGCCGGGTTCACCCCGGGCCTGTGGCTCGCCCCGTTCATCGCGCTGCCGCACTCCCGGGTCGCCACCGAGCGCCCGGAGCTGCTGCTGCGCGGGCCCGACGGGCAGCCGGTCGTCGCCGGGTACAACTGGGGCGGCCCGTACTACGCGCTCGACCTCGCCCGCGCCGACGCCCTCGACCACGTCGCCGCGCTCATCCGGACCGTGGTGCACGAGTGGGGTTTCCGCTACCTGAAGCTGGACTTCGTCAACGCCGGCGCCGCACCCGTCCCCGGCGCCGGCCCTGACCGCCCGCGCGAAGCGCTCTACCGGCAGGGGCTGCAGGTCATCCGCGAGACCGCCGGCGACGACGTCTACCTGCTCGGCTCGGGCGCGATGCTGCTGCCGTCGCTCGGCCTGCTCGACGGCCTGCGCAGCGGCCCGGACGTCGCCCCGATGTGGGACAACTACGCCTCCGTCGACCCGTCCGACGCCACCGCCCGCAACGCCGTCGTCAACAGCCTGCACCGGCTGTGGCAGGCGCCCCTCGTCGAGGTCGACCCGGACGTCATCTACTTCCGCAGCAAGCTCAACCTGCTGACCCCGCAGCAGCTGCGCTGGCTGCGCGACCTCGCCGACATCTGCCGCTTCCGGGCGGTGTCCGACCCGCCCAGCTGGCTGACCCCCGCCGAGCTCGAGGACCTCCGCGACTACCTCGAGGCCACCCCCGCGATCCGCCGTCTCGGCCGCTACCGGTTCACCGTCGACGGCCGCGAGGTCGACTTCGGCCCGGCCGTCGCCGCGGACACCGGCGGTCAGCTGTACCCCATCTCGTGACGCCATGTCGCCTGCCATGCTGCCGTCCGTCCGGCACCAGCGGATCATCGACCTGCTGGCCGAGCGGGAGTACGTGACGATCACCGACATCCGCGAGGCGACCGGCGCCTCCCTCGCCACCACGCAGCGCGACCTGGCGAGCCTCGCCCGCAGTGGCGCGCTCACCCGGATCCACGGCGGGGCGACCCGCCCGCCGCCGCCGCGCGGCGAGACCCGGCTGCTCGCCGCGTGCCTCGCCCGCGGCCGGCACGCCCTGGACCGGCACGATCTCAGCGGCGTCGAATACGCGCTGCACCAGGCCCTGGCAGCGTGCGAACGGCTCCGCCGCCAGTAAAACCCGGGCGTCGGCGGCGGGAATTATGGCAGGATGCCCGGCATGTCTGGTCGCGCGTTGAGCTTCGGAGCGGTCGCGGAAGCATACGAACGGTTCCGGCCCGGATATCCCGAGGCGCTGCGCGACACGGTGCTGGCCTACGCCGGCCGGCCGGTGCGGACCGCCCTGGAGATCGGCGCCGGGACGGGCAAGGCGACCCGGTTGTTCGCCCGGCCGGGGACCGTCGTCACCGCGACGGACCCGGACGGGGCCATGCTCGCCGAGCTGCGCAAGCACGTGCCTGCGGACGTCAGGACCGTGCGGGCCGCCTTCGAGGACCTGCCGCCGGGGGAGCGCTACGACCTGGTCTACGCGGCGGCGGCGCTGCACTGGACGAGCCCGCAGGGCCGGTGGTCACGGATGGCGGCGCTGCTGGAGCCCGGCGGCGTGCTCGCCTCGTGCGGCGGGCCCGTCCGGCTGGCCGACCCGGCGGCGGAGGAGGCCGTGCGCGCGGCCCGCGCGCCGTTCCTGGACACCGACGAGATCCCCTCGCCGGACGGGACCCCCGAGGGGCATGCGATGCAGTGGCCCGGCACGGAGCTGCAGCAGACCCCGTGGTTCGCCGACGTCCGGCAGCAGGTGATCGAGCGGCGCGTGACGATGCGCGCGCCCGACTACGTCGGGCACCTCTCGACGCTCTCGGCCTACCTCGAACTGCCGGCCTCGGCGCAGGAGGAGGTGTTCCGCCGGATCGAGCGGGTCCTGCCGGAGACGGTCGAGCTCGTCGCCGACGTCATCGTGCATCTCGCCCGCCGCCTTCCGCAGGACGCGTCGAGCCAGGACGCTACGGCAGGAGCTGTGTGATCAGGGCGTCGGCGAGCCAGCGCTCGTAGCCGTCGTCGGTCCAGCGGCGTTCGACGACGAGGGTGCGGTACACCTCGGGCAGGACCAGCGTGAGATAGATGGCGACGCCGTCCTCGACGCTGACGCCGGGCGCGAGATCCGGGGCGATGGCCTCGACCTGGCGGCGGAAGGCGCGCTCCCGGTTGCCGGCGATGGTGCGCACGTCCTGGGCGATGTCCGGATCGGTCCGGGCCGCCTCCTGGTAGATGTCGATCACGTCATACATCTGCTCGAACTGCCGGCGCTGGAGGTTCGCGCACGTCCGGAGGGCGTCCCGCGGGTCCGGCTCGGCGAGCGCCTCCTCGTGGGCCCGGTCGACGTCGAGGGTGCCGGCGACGCCCCAGGCGATCGACCGCAGGATCGCGGCCTTGCCACCGAATGCCGAGTAGATCGTCGGCGCCGGGATGTCGGCGGCCTCGGCGATCGCGGCGATCGTCGTCCCCACATAGCCCTGGGCGGCGAACAGGGTCCGTGCCGCCGCGGCGATCTGCGCCTTCGTCGCCGCCGCCTGGCGCTGCCGGTGGCTCGACGCCTCCTTCTTGACAACCACGCCGGGAGAGTATCACTCTTGTAGTCATAGTCGCACTATGACGAAACGAGCGTCGCTATGACTGAGGAAGTCGCCGAGACGACCGTGCTGATCGTGGGCGGTGGACCGGCCGGGCTGACCGCGTCGCTGCTGCTGTCCCGGCACGGCGTCGACTCGCTGCTGATCGACAAGCGCACCGCCGGGTCCCCGCTGCCGCGGGCCAGGGGCGTGCACTCCCGGGCGATGGAGATCCTGCGGGTCTGCGGCGTCGAACCCGACCTGCGCGCCGTGGAACTGCCGATCACGCCGGGGGCGGAGTGGCGCACGGACCTGACCGGCGCGCCGCTGCGGGAGGACGTGCCGTCGGCCGGCCGGACCACGGTGAGCCCGTGCGAGGGGCTGTCGGTCTCGCAGGACGTGTTCGAGTCGGTGCTGCGCGACCACGCCCGCGGCCACCCGGCGGGGCAGCTGCGGACCGGCGCGCGGCTGGAGTCGTTCCGGATCGTCGACGGCGCCGTCCGCGCGACCGTGACGTCGGTGGACACCGGCCGCACGACGCAGGTCCGGGCCCGCTGGATGATCGCGGCCGACGGCGCCCGCAGCGGCGTACGCCAGCAGCTCGGCATCGACATGAACGGCCCCGACGACCTCGGCCGGCAGACGATGATCGCGTTCCGGGCCGACCTGAGCGCCTGGACCGGCGCCCGCCCGCGCGGGATCTACTTCCTCACCGCCACCGGCGCCGCGCTGATCTGGACCCACGCCGACGACCGCTGGGTGATCAGCCGGCCCGGCCCGGTGGCCGACCTGTCGGCGGGGGCCGTCCGTGAGGTGCTGGGCCTGCCCGACCTGACCCTGGACGTGCTGGCCGGCGGCCCGTGGACGGCCGCCGCGCAGTCCGCCGCCCGCTATGCGCACGGCCCCGTGTTCCTGGCCGGCGACGCCGCCCACCGCTTCCCGCCCGCCGGCGCGACCGGCGTGAGCGCCGCGATGCACGACGTGCACAACCTCGCCTGGAAGCTCGCCGCCGTCGTGCACGGCCACGCCGGCGAGGCGCTGCTGGACACCTACGCCGCCGAGCGGGAGCCGGTCGGGCGGTGCAACGCCGAGGAGACCGGCGCCGCCTGGTCCCGGCTCTTCAGCGGCGACGGGGCGCCGTTCAGCGGGCGCAGCCTGGCCCAGCTCGACATGGGCTACCAGTACCGCTCGCCGGTCGTCGCCGGCGACGGCGGCCCGGACGCCGACCCACCCGGCGCCGACTACCGGCAGAGCGCCGCGCCCGGCTGCCGCGCCCCGCACCTGTGGCTGGCCGACGGGACCTCCACCGTCGACCTGTTCGACCGGACGTTCACGCTGCTGACCGCCGGACCCGGCGGCGCCTGGCGCGACGCCGCCGCGCAGTGCCCCGCGGTGCCCGTCGCCAGTCACGTCCTGACCGAGCCCGGATGGCCCGACCTGTATGGCATCGCACCCGACGGCGCGGTCCTCGTCCGGCCGGACGGCCATGTCGCCTGGCGTAGCCGTTCCACCTCCACCACCGCCGGCACAGAGCTGAAGACCGCCCTGGCCACCTGCACCGGCGGCTGACGTGTCCGCCTACTGCCCTGGGCGCCGGCGTTCGGAGGATGCGTCCAGGTAGGACAGCACGGCGCGGACGCGACGGTTGTCGGTGGCCGTGTCGGCGATGCCCAGACGGTCGAAGATGTGCTGGATGTGCGTGCCGACGGTGCGTGGGGAGACGCCGAGCCGCTCGGCGACGCCACGGTCGGTGAGCCCCTCGGCCATCAGCACCAGCACCTCGCGTTCGCGGTCGGACAGCACCGCGAGCGCCTCCGGCACCGCGGGCGCGGCGAGCAGCAGTTCGACGAGGGCCGGGTCGACCACCACGTCGCCGGCGCTGACCCGCCGCACCGCGTCGATCAGCGTGGCGCGCTGCATCACCCGGTCCTTCAGCAGGTAGCCGACGTGGGTGCGGCCGCCGTCGAGGAGCTCCATCGCGAACGCGGTCTCGACGTACTGCGACAGCACCAGCACCGCGACGGCCGGGTATTCGCGCCGGATCCGGCCGGCGGCGCGGATGCCCTCGTCGGTGAAGGTCGGCGGCATGCGGATGTCGACCATGGCCAGGTCCGGCCGCTCGTGGGCGACGACGCGGTGCAACTGCTCGACGTCGGCGGCCTCACCCACCACCTCGACGGCGTCGATCGCGCCGAGCAGCCTGGTCAGGCCGGCCCGGACGATCAGGGAATCGTCGGCGACGACGATGCGCATCACTCACTCCGTCCTTGCCATCGGCGCCGCCGGGATGCGGGCCTCGACCGTGGTCCCCCCGCCGGGCGGGCTCTGCACGCTGAACACCCCGCCGGCCACGGTGACCCGGTCGGCCAGGCCGCGCAGCCCGGACCCGCGGTCCACATCGGCGCCGCCGGGGCCGTCGTCGCGCACCTGGACCGTCAGTTCGCCGTCGCCGAAGGTCACCCGGATGTGCACCCGGGCGCCGGGCGCGTGCCGGACCGCGTTCTGCAGCGCCTCACTCACCACGAAATAGGCGGCCGTCTCGACGTCGGCCGGCAGCCTCGGTACCCCTGCGGCATCGAGCGCCACATCGGCCCTGGCGCGCCGGCGCAGCTCCGCGAGGGCGGTGGGCAGGCCGCGTTCGGTCAGCATGGCGGGCCGCAACCCCCGGGCCAGCGCGCGCAGCTCGTCGATCGAGTGGCGCAGCTGGCCGCTGGCGTCGTCGAGCATCGCGGCGGCGGGATGGGTGTCCGGGACCTCCAGGCGGGCCGTCTCCAGGGCCATGCCCACCCCGAGCAGTTGCTGCTGCGCCCCGTCGTGCAGGTCCCGCTCCACCCGCCTGCGCTCCGCGTCGGCGGCCTGGACCAGCCGTTCCCGCGACGCGCGCACCTCGGCGAGCTGGGCGTGGACCTGCCGGTGCAGCCGCGCGTTCTCGATGGTCATGCGGGCCGCGGCGACACCCGCCTCGAACAGCTCCGGGTCCTCGGTGCGGGCGCTGCGGTGGTGGTGCATCGTGTACCCGTCGCCCAGATCAGTGCCGTCGGCTTCGCCCGCCGCGCCCGCGACGATGCGCAGGCTGGGGTCGCGCAGCAGCGCCGCCAGGCCGCTCTGCAGCTCGGCGATGTCGGCGGTGCGGAGGCGGACCAGCAGCGCCGCCACGTCCGCCCGGGCCAGTTTCGTGTTCACCAGCGCGATCAGCAGCCCGACCGGCACGAGCAGCGTCGCCAGGCGCCGCACCCACCACATCACCGCCCAGAGATGACCGTCGGTGACGTTGAACAACCCCAGGCCGACGTGCATCAGGTAGGCGGCCGACAGCACGCCGATCGCCCACAGTGCCGGCGCGGCGCTGCGGCGCTGCGGTGCGGCCATCCCGCGCCGGCGCAGGACGACCAGGGCCAGGAACCAGACGCCGAGACCGACCGCGAGGATGTCGTTGACGTCGTACCAGTGCACGACGAACGCCCGCTCCGGTGAGATCAGCAACGGGTTGGCGGGGCAGCCGTCGGCCGGGCAGACGACCATCCAGGCGGGCTCCGCGAACAACCACGGCACCAGCCAGAACAGCGGCCACAGGTACGTCACGGTGAGAAAGACCCGTTCCCGGCGGCTGTGGGTGCGGCCGTCGGGGTAGGTCAGCATGGCGTGCGCGAGCAGCGTCCAGTACAGCGGCTGGAGGGCGCCCTCGACGGCGAGCAGCAGCCCGCTCTCGGCCGTGCCGGGGCCGTTGAGCACGACGAACAGGCCCCACGCCAGCAGGATCACGCCGACCCGGCTGTCCGGCCGGCGCCTGAGGGCGACGACACCGGCCACGATCACCGTGAACTGCACGGCGGCCGTGATCAGCATCAGCCACAGCCAGCTGCCGAGCCGCTCGAAGTACCAGATGCGGAACGCGAGCAGCAGCGCGGCGACCGCGAGCAGCACGACACGGGTTCTCACCGGCTCAGGATGGCACCCGCGGTCAGTACCGGACATGCGTAGAACTACTGACGCGCCCGGCGGGGGCCGGCGCCGAGCATCGAGACCATGAACCGGCACCTGACCCGGCTGCTCGCCGCCGCGCTGGCCGTCGCCTCGGTCACCGCGGCGACGCCCGCCCCCGCGGCGGCCCACCCGCCGCTGCGCTACCACCTGGCCCTGGGCGACTCGCTGCCCTACGGCTTCACCACCGCCGGCGCCCTGGCCGGCCTGCCACCGTCCGCGTTCACCGGCTTCACCGACCTCGTCTCACGGGCCGCCGGGCTGCGGACGGTCAACTACTCGTGCCCCGGCGAGACCACCGGCACGTTCATCGCCGGCCCGTGCGGCTGGCGCGCCGCCGGCTTCCGGCTGCACGACGACTACCCCGGCAGCCAGCTCGCCGCGGCCGAGGCGTTCCTCGCCGGGCACCGGCGCGACGCGCACACCCTCATCACGCTCACCCTGTGGGGCAACGACATCCGGCTGTTCCTGGCGTCCTGTCCGGACGTCGCCTGCGTGCTGGACCGGGCGCCGGCCGAGATCGCCGCCCTGGCCGGACGTCTCCGGCAGGCGCTGGTGCGGCTGCGGTCCGCGGCACCGCACGCGCGGATCGTGCTGGTGGGCGCGTTCACGGTCCAGCTCACCGACCTCGCGGCCGCCGACCGGCTGATCGCCGCGCTGAACGCGGCCATGGCGGCCGTCGGAGCCGCCGCCGGTGCGCGCTTCGCCGACCCGTCGCCGATCTTCAACCCGCCGGGTGACGCAACGGCCCGGCGGAAGGTCCTGTGCCGGCTCACCCTCATCTGCGCCGAGAACGACAGCCATCCCAGCGCCGCCGGGCACCGCGCCCTCGCGGCGCTCGTCCTCGCGCGCACACCGTCGCGCCCGCGTTCGTTGTGACCTGAGAAAGGCGATCACGTGATCCAGGACCAGTGTGGCCTCGGCGTCGACTTCGGCACCTCCACGACGGTGGCGGTGCTTGCCGGGCCCGACGGCCGGCCCAGGCCGCTGCTCTTCGACGGCACGGAGCTGCTCCCGTCGGCCGTGTGCGCCGACGAGCACGGCAGCCTGCTGGTCGGCCGCGACGCGGTGCACGCCGCGCGGGCCTACCCCGGCGGATACGAGCCGCACCCGAAACGCAGCGTCGATGACGGCACGCTGCTGCTCGGCGGCCGCGAGTTCCCGGTCCCCGACGTGTTCGCCGCCGTCCTGCGCCGGGTCGCCGTGGAGGCGGGACGGGTCACCGGCGGGCCGGTCCCCGGCGCCGTGCTCACCTGCCCGGCCGGCTGGGGCGCCCGCCGCCAGGCGGTGCTCGCCGCCGCCGCCGAGGCCGCCGGCCTGCCGAACCCCCGGCTGCTGGCCGAGCCCGTCGCGGCCGGCTGCGCCTTCACCGGCCTCGCCGGCGCCGCACCGGCCGGCGCGCGGATCCTGGTGTACGACCTCGGCGCCGGCACGTTCGACGCCTCCGTCGTGCGCAGCACCGGCGACGGCTTCGACGTCCTCGCCGAGCACGGGCTGCCCGACGCCGGCGGCCTGGACATCGACGCGGCGATCGTGGCGCACCTCGGTGCCACGTACGCCCAGCGTGACGCCGAGGCGTGGCAGCGGCTCACCCGCCCGTCCACGCCGGCGGACCGCCGCGCCGCGCACGCGTTCCGCGAGGACGTCCGCATCGGCAAGGAGATCCTGTCCCGGACCGCGTCGACGCTGCTGCACGTGCCGATCTTCGACGACGACGCGCTGCTGACCCGGGTCCAGCTGGAGCAGCTGGCGCTGCCGATCCTGCAGCGCACCATGCGCGCCACCCACACGGCGCTGCGCGAGGCCGGCGTCGGCCCGGGCGAACTGGCCGGGCTGTTCCTGGTCGGCGGCGCCTCCCGGATGCCGCTGGCCGCCACCCTGCTGCACCGCCACCTCGGCGTGACCCCCACCGTGGTGGAGCGGCCCGAGCTCGTGGTCGCCGAGGGCAGCCTGCTGGCCGGCCAGCACACCACAGTGACGGCCTCCGTCGCGGCGCAGCCGGTCGCGGACGCCGCGGCGCCGCCGCCGTCCGGAGCGTTGACACCGGCCGAGGCGCCGGTGGCGGTGGCGGTCGAGGCGGTCCCGCCGGCGCCGGCACGATCCTGGCTGCGCCGGCGGGGTGTCCTGGCCGGCGCCGCCGCGGCGCTGGTCGTCGCCGTGGTCGCAGCGACCGTCTGGTACGACCGCAGCGAGGACCGCAGCGCACCCGCGAGCACCGGTAGCGCGTCGACGGGCGGCTCGGTCACGGTCGCCGGTGCCGCCGCGGGCGGGATCAGCGGCGCCGCCGACGGCGGGGTCGGCAGTGGCGCTGCCCCGGCGTTCATCCGCACGCTGACCGGCCACGACGGCGAAGTGACCGGCCTGGCGTTCCTGCCCACCGGCACGGGCCTCGTCAGCAGCAGCAACGACAGCACCTCCCGGGTATGGACCGTGGCCAGCGGCGCGAGCGGCGCGCCGTTCAGCTCCGGCCACGGCGGGTACTGCGTCGCCGTCAGCCCCGACGGCGCCATCGCCACCGGTGGCAACGCCGACCGCACCGCCAGGCTGTGGAGCGGCGACGGCGGCCGGAACACCGCCACGCTCACCGGCCACACCGCCTGGGTCCGCGCGATCGCGTTCAGCCCCGATGGCAACACCCTGGCCACCGGGTCGTTCGACACGACCGCCCGGCTGTGGGACGCGCACACCGGCAAGGCGAAGAACGTCCTGCAGGGGCACTCGCAGGTGGTGTACGACCTCGCCTTCAGCCCGGACGGCAGCACTCTGGTCACCGCGGGCGGCGACGGCACGCTCCGGCTCTGGGACGTCGCCACCGGCCGCGGCCTGCGCACCATCACCACCGGCTGGTCGGGCGTCTACAGCGTCGCCTACAGCCCTGACGGCGCGACGCTCGCCGCCGTCGGCGCCGGCGGGCAGGCGGTCGGCATCAGGTTCTGGAACCCCGCGACGGCCACGCCGGCCCGCGCTGCCATCTCCCTCGAGGTGACCTCGGAGGCCGTCCGGTACAGCCCCGACGGCCGTTCCCTGGCCGTGGCCGAGGGCGACGACGTGCGCATCCACGACACGGTCACCGGCGCGTTGACAGCCACCCTGCGCGGCCACACCGCCACCGTGCGAAGCCTGGCCTACCGTACCGACGGCGCCATCCTGGCAACCGGCAGCGAGGACCACACGATCCGGCTCTGGCAGACGAGCGCCGCAGCCGCCTGGCCGGTCGCCCCGGCGCCCTCACAGGCCAGCGCCGGACCGTGAACGGTCACCAGTGGACGCGTGTGGCGGGCGTCAATGCCGGACGTCGGGCAGCAGCGCCGTATAGGAGGCGGCGTGGTCGTGCCCGGCCGCGCACTGCCCGGCGGTCTCCAGCAGGAACGCGCGCACGGACGTCCCCGTCAGCCGCCGGCACTCCCGATCCAGGTGCGAATGGTCGGCGTACCCGGCGTCGGCGGCCAGCCGGGACAGGCCACCCTCGGCCGGTCGCCGGCCCTGCGCGATGGCGCGCTGGGTGGCGGCCAGGACACCCTGGAACCGCAGCAGCCGGTGCAGCGTCTTGGGTGGCATGCCGACCGCCGCCAGGCAACGGCGCCGCAGGTTGCGGTCGGAGACCCGCAGTGTGGACGTCAGCTCGGTCACGCTGCCGGCACGTCCGGGCATCAGGTGCCGGACGGCGTCGGCCACCAGCGGATCCGGCCGGTCGGCGTCGGTGCGCCGGTCCACGACGTGCGCCTGCAGGACGGCGAGCGCGTGCCACGGTGACGGCGCGGCGGCGACCAGCTCGCCGACCAGCTGCGCGGCGCCGCGGCCCCAGACGGCGCCGGCGTCGAGCTCGCGGCCGGCGACCTCGGACGCGGGCAGGCCGAGCACCGCCGGTGCGGCGCCCGGCCGCAGCCGCAGCCCGACCACGGTCGTCCCGGGCGCCAGCAGCTGTGTGACCGGGCCGGTGCGCGGGCCCAGCACCGCCGGCGTGGCCCCGATCCGGCAGGTCAGCTCGGCGCTGCCGGTGGGGACGCTGCGGTGCCGGAACGCGGCGCCGCCGGGGTCGACCCGCTGGACGAACACGGCGGAGACCAGGTCGGCGAGCGCCGGCACGGGCAGCCGCTCGACGTAGCTGTGCTGCATCCGCTCACCGTACTGGCCGATTTGTTCAAGCGCCGTCCGCGCCCGCGCCCGTAGCGTCGACAGCCATGACGGAGGTCACGGAGGCCGACTGGGCGGTGCTCGCCCGCAGCGCGGGGGAGGTCGTGCTGCCGCACTCGGCCCGCTACGAGGCGCTGCGCCGGCCGGTCGATCCCCGGTTCCACCACGTGCGCCCGCTGGCGGTGGTGCGGTGCGCCTCGACGGCGGCCGTGGCCGAGACGATCGCCTTCGTCCGGCGCGCGGGACTGCCCGCGGTGCTGCGCGGCGGCGGGCACGACTTCGCGGGCCGCTCCACGACCGCGGGCGTGGTGATCGACATGACGGCGCTGAGCGCCGTGTCGGTGGCCGACGGTGCCGCGCGGGTCGGCGCCGGGGCGAACCTCGCGCAGGTGTACGACGCGCTCGCCGGGCACGGCCGCACCGTCCCGGCCGGCTGCGGGCCGAGCGTCGGCATCGCCGGCCTGACCCTCGGCGGGGGGCTCGGCGTCCTCGGCCGCCTGCACGGGCTCACCTGCGACCGCCTGCGCGCCGCCGAGGTGGTGCTGGCCGACGGGCGCGTCGTCACCTGCGACGAGCGCACCCACGCCGACCTGTTCTGGGCGCTGCGCGGCGGCACCGGCCGGTTCGGCGCCGTCACCGCGTTGACGTTCGCCACGGTGCCGGCGCCGGCGATGGTCAGTTTCCGGCTGACCTGGCCGCACCGGTGCGCGGTGGCGCTCGTGGAGGCGTGGCAGGCGTGGGCGCCGGCCGCACCGGACGGGCTCGCCGCCAGCCTGCACCTGACCGTCCCGGCCGATCCGGCGACGCCACCGAGCGCGTCGGTGGTCGGCACCATGGTGGGCCCGCCGTCCGCGGCCGCGGCCGTGCTCGGCGACTGCATCGCCCGGGTCGGCGCCGCGCCGACCTCCGACGAGCGACGAGCCGCCTCCCACCGGGAGACGAAGCGGCTGCTGGCCGGCGACGGCCCGGATCGTGCCGGGGCGTACACCTTCCGCAGGTCGGGGTTCGTCGCCGAGCCGCTGCCCCGCGCCGCGATCGTCGCCCTGACCCGGCACCTGACCGCGCGGCGCCGACCGGGCCAGGCGCGGATGCTGGATCTCATGCCGATGGGCGGCGCCTACAACCGCGTGCCGGCGGGCGCCACCGCGTTCGTCCACCGCGCCGAACGGTTCCTGCTGCAGCACCTCACCACCGCCGACCCGCGGGACTCGGCCGCCGCCCGCCGGTGGCTGCACGGGTCCCACCGACTGGCTGCCGGGTGCCGGTCCGGCGGTGTATACCAGAACTTTCCCGACCCGGATCTTCCGGACGGCGCGCAGGCGTACTTCGGCGCCAACCTGCACCGCCTGCGCCAGGTCAAGTCCACGTACGACCCCGGCGGATGCTTCGGGGCACTCGACCCGAACGAAGGAGATGGATCATGACGCTGCCACCCGTTGTCGATGAAGCCACCTGGCGCAAGGAGCTGGCCGAGCTGCGCGCCCGGGAGAAGGCGGCCACCAGGGAGCTCGACGCGATCGCCGCGCAGCGACGGCGGATGCCGATGGTGCGGATGCCCGACTACACCCTGGTCGGGGCCGAGGGACCGGTCCGGCTCGTGGACGTCTTCGACGGCAGGTCGCAGCTGATCGTGTACAACCACATGTGGAACCCGGACGCCGAGTGGCAGTGCGGCGGATGCACCAGTCTCACGTCGTCGTTCACCCGGCTGGACTTCCTCGCCAACTACGACGCCCGCTTCGTGATCGTCACCCAGGGCCCGATCGACGCGGCCCTCGCGTACGCCGAACGGGTCGGCAACACCATGCCGTGGTACTCCACCGCCGGCAGCCCGTTCGGCGCCGACGTCGACGCGCCACCCGCCGGCGGGTTCGGGCTGAACGTCTTCCTGCGCGACGGCGACACCGTCTACCGGACCTGGCACACCAGCGGTCGCGGCGTCGAACAGCTGACGTTCACGTTCGCCCTGGCCGACGTGCTGCCCTACGGGCGGCAGGAGGAGTGGCAGGACTCCCCGGAAGGCTGGCCGCAGTCGCCGACGTACAGCCGGTGGCTCGACTCGCCCGACATCGCCCGGCTGTACGGCCCCGCCACCTGAACCGTCCGGGATGATCCGTCGTTTCCGGACCGCGGGGGTCGGGTAACCGCGTGCCACACGCGACACGCGACGGATCGGAGTACGACCGGTGAGTGAGCCCAGGACGCCCCGGAGCCGGTGGTACCCGAGCCGGCTGCTCGAGTGGTACGCCCGAACCGTCGTGTGGCTGCGCTGGCTGGTGGTGGCGTTCTGGGTGGCCGCGGCCGCCGTGACGATCGCCTACATCCCGGCGTACGGCACCGGCGGCAACGACCTCGAGCAGCTGATCTCGGCGGACAACCCGGCGGTCCGCAGCGAGCTGCAGTCCATCGACAAGTTCGGGTTCCCCGTGCTGAGCCGGGTCGCGGTCGTGCAGCGCAACCCCGGCGGGCTGTCGCCCGCGACGCAGGCGAAGGCGGTCGCGCGGGCGAAGGCCGTCAGCGACGGCAGCGACCCGGGCGCGAAGCCGATCGTCGCGGCGGTGCCGGTGATGAACACCCTCGGGCTGTTCCCCGGCTCCGCCGAGGACGGCACGACGATCGTGACGCTGCTGTTCACCGACCCGAGCGTGACGTTCGGCGGCCAGCAGGCGGCGGCGGAGCAGTTCGTGGCCACGCACTACGACGCCGACGACGCCGTGGTCGGCATCACCGGCTCCGTGCCCGCGCGGGTCGAGCAGACCCGCATCGTGCTGTCGTCCCTGCCGAGGCTCGAGCTCATCACGGTCATCGCGGTGTTCCTGATCATCGCGTTCGTGTTCCGCTCGCTGGTCGCACCGTTGCTGGCGCTCGCCGTCGCCGGGGTCGCGATCGTCCTGACGCTGTCCATCGGCGGCGCGGTCGCGGAGCGGCTCGGGGTACCGGTGCCGCAGGAGACCCAGCCACTGCTGGTGGCGCTACTGCTGGGCGTGGTGACCGACTACGTGGTGTTCTACTTCGCGGCGGTGCGGACCCAGCTGGCGGCCGGCACCGACCGGCTCGAGGCGGCCCGGCAGGCGACCGCCCGATTCACCCCGATCATCGCCACCGCCGGGGCCACCGCCGCCGCAGGCACGGGCGCGCTGCTGGTCGCCGGCTCACCGGCGTTCCGGGCATTCGGGCCGGGGATGGCCCTCGCGATCGTCATCGGCATGCTCGTGGCGGTCACGCTGGTGCCCGCGCTGCTGGCCATCTTCGGCTCCGGCGCGTTCTGGTCGCCGCTGCGCCGGCGGGCCGTCGCGCCGGCCGCCCCACGCCCGGACCGGCCCCGCCGCGGCTGGTCCTGGCTGCTCACCCGCCGCTGGTTCGCCGCGCCCATGCTGCTCCTGCTCACCGCGGCCATGATCACGATGGCCGCACCGGTGCTGCACCTGCGGCTCGGCCTGTCGTTCGTCGAGGCGCTGCCGACGAAGCACCCCGCCCGCGTGGCGGCGGACCAGGCGCAGACCGGTTTCGCCGACGGGATCCTGTCGCCGACGGAACTGCTGGTGCAGGGCGCCGGCGTGGCCGGGCGGGCCGCGGAGCTGGCCCGGCTGCAGCAGTCGCTCACCCAGGCGCCGGGCGTCGCCGGCGTGCTCGGGCCCGAGACCCCGGGCGTCCCGCCGGGGCTCAACGTGTTCCGGTCCACCGACGGCACCGCCGTGCGGTTCCTGCTGGTGCTGTCCGACGAGCCGCTCGGCGCCACCGCGATCGAGTCGGTGTCCCGGCTGGACCGCGACCTGCCCGGCCTGCTGCGGGCCGCCGGGCTCGACGGGGCGCAGGCCAGCCTCGGCGGCGACACCGCCGTCGCCAAGGTCATCGTCGATCAGACCGTCAGCGACCTCGGCCGCATCGCCGTCGCGGCGCTCATCGCCAACCTGCTGTTCCTGATGCTCTTCCTGCGCGCGTTCGTCGCGCCGCTCGGCCTGCTCGCCTGCAGCGTGCTCGCCATCGGCGCCACCCTGGGCCTGACGACCTGGGTGTTCCAGGACGTGTACGGCAACGACGGCCTGACCTTCTACGTGCCGTTCGCGGCGGCCGTGCTGCTGGTCGCGCTCGGCTCGGACTACAACATCTTCGGCATCGGCCCGGCCTGGCGGGAGGCGCGCGGCCGTCCGCTGCGCGAGGCCCTCGCCATCACGCTGCCGCAGTCCGCGCACGCCATCCGCACCGCCGCGGTCACGCTCGCGGTCAGCCTGGGCCTGCTGGCGCTGGTGCCGTTGCGGCCGTTCCGGGAGCTCGCGTTCGCGCTGTCCGTCGGCATCCTCATCGACGCCTTCATCGTGCGGTCCCTGCTGGCGCCGATGCTGCTGTCGGTCCTGGGCTCCGCCGTCGAACCCGCCTCGGCCACCGAACCCGCCTCGGCCACCGAACCGGCCTCCGCCGTCGAACCGGCCTCCGCCGTCGAACCGGCCTCCGCCGTCGAACCCGCCTCCGTCGCCGAACCGGCCTCGCCGCGGGCCGAGGAGCGGGAGCCCTTCGTCCCGGTGGCCCGCGAGCCCGAGCCCGCCGAGGCCCGCGCCCTGTCCACGGAGTCCCCGCCCGAACGGATCTGATGCAAGGGCCGGATCGGCCGTCCGGCCCCTCGCATCGGCACGTAAGTGCTAATTCCGGCGCATCAGGCATATCGGGCCACGGGTGCGTGGTGTCCTCGAGGGAGGCGTCGACGGCGACGCCGGACACGGGGGAACATCATGGGACGCAACACCACACGCAACAGCCTCGTGACACTGGTCGCGGTGTGCGGGATCGCGGCGCTCACGCCCGCCGCGCCGGCCGCCGCGGCGCCGGTCCCGTTCGGCTCGGCCACCAGGATCGTGCTGGACCGTTCGGGGGGCTTCGCGGGCAAACAGGACGCCTTCGTCGTCGACCGCACGACCGTCGGCGGCAAGCGGGCACTGCGGATGGCCGGCAGCCCCTCGTTCAGGTGGCTGCGCAGCTCGTACCAACCGAAGAACCCCTGCTGCGACCGCTACGCCTACCGCGTCACCGTGTCGTTCCGCGGCGGCGCCCGCAAGACGGTTACGACCGTGCAGGGCACCCGGGCACCCCGGATCCTGTGGGACGTCATCGGCGAGGCCGAGCGGGTCGGCGTCCGCCCGTTCTCGCCGGCGTCCGCGGCCTGAGCGGCCGGGCCGAGATGTCGCTTTGACCGTTGGGTGTGCGGCGGCGTTGACCCGGTCCGGCCGGGGGCGGCAGCATCGATGTGCGGCACTCACTCTCACACCGAAGGGGGCGGTGTCGAGGGGATGGTCGACGCCGCTGACCGCGACGGTGAACGGCACGGCGGCCCGACCAGGTCGGGCACGTCCAGCCCGAGGTCGCCGCCGCCGAGCCGCGGCCCGGTGCGGCGGTCGGTCAGCGCGTCGACGACGGCCTCGTCGCCCGGCAGGGTCCTGGCAAGGTCCCGCGGCCGGGCCTTCGGCAGCGGCAACGGGCCGCCCTCGCCCTGCCCACCCATCGAGTGGGCGACGACGGCGCGCACCTCGCCCGGCGCGGGCGGGCCGGGCGCGCCACTCGCCGAGCCGCGCGTCGATGAACTCCGCCAGCTGGGCCGTGTTGTGCCCGCACATGTCATCGAGGGTCCCGCAGCCCCCACAGGGTCTCGCCGGTGACGGCGTCGGTCAGCTCGCTGCCCATGATGCCCGGCACGACGACCACCAGGTCGCTGCTCAGCTGCGGGCGAAGCGCATCCACGGTGTGAGGGTGGAAGACCGCCGGGACGGAACACAGGAGCGACACCGTCGCGCCGGGGGGCCCTGAAACATGCAGGATGCGTGGTGCACCGGGGGATGGCCCCGGTGTCGGTCGGCTGTGTCATCACCTGCGGACCGGCCCTGACCAGGCTCGGAGTGTAGGACTCCGAGTACTGAACGCGCGGTTAGGGCCTCCCTTATGGCGGTGATTTTGATGATTGTCGACATGTCGATACGTGCGTACGGTCTGTAGACATGGTCCTTACCGAAGGTGACTCGGGAGGCGTCAGATGAAGATCGATGTTCGCACGGATCTCGTCGATGAGCAGCTCGAACAGGCGTGGGAACTCTACGGCGCCGCGTTCCGGCACCTCAATGCGCTCACCGTCCAGCGCCACCTCATGTACCGCACCGAATTCGACGACGTGATGACCGACCGCCGCATCGAGAAATGGCTCGCCTACTCCGATGACGGCGTCCTGCTGGGGCTCGCGACCTACACCAATCAGCTCAACGCATGGCCACTCATCTCACCGGAGTACTTCGCCCGCCGCTGGCCCGCGCAGTACGCCGACAACAGAGTCTGGTACTGCGGCTTCGTCGCCGTCCCCGGCCACGAGCACGGCGTGTTCATCAAGCTCATCGAGGCGATGTACCGCCACGCCGAGGAACAGGAGGGTGTCATCTCGCTGGACATCTGCCGCCACAACATCGAGGCGTACCGGCTGGACCGCGCGATCGCCACGTGGCTGCGCCGGATCTCCAACGGCCGGGTCCGCAGCGAGGCCGCCGACTCACAGACCTTCATGACCTACGAGACCGCCCCCGCCGCCTAGCCTCCGGGCATCTCACCTCGCGCCTCACCCCGCTCCGGACAACCGTGAGAACACCATTGGCAACACGGATTCATCACGGATGCACCGCCGGAAGCGGGGGACTTGAGATGAAGACGTTCCGGACCGCTCCGATGCTGGCGTCGATGGCCACGGTCCTTGCCGTGAGCCTCGGCGTGATCGGGGGAGCCAGCGGGCCACAGACCGTCGCGGCACCGGTGCCGTCGGCTGGCGCCTGTGCCGCGAAACCAACCGTCGTCCTGGTGCACGGCGCCTGGGCGGGCACCTCCAGCTGGAGCGGCGAGATCGAGCGGCTGCAGCGCGCGGGGTACACCACGCGGGCGTTCGCCAACCCGCTGCGCGGGCTGACCGGTGACGCCGCGAACCTGGCCGCGTTCCTCAAGACGATCGACGGTCCGATCGTGCTCGTCGGTCACTCCTACGGCGGTTCCGTCATCACCAACGCCGCGGCCGGCAACCCCGACGTGGAGCAGCTGGTGTACGTCGACGCCGCCGCACCCGCGGTCGGCGAGACCACGGGGCAGCTGAGCGGCAAGACGTCGGCCCTGGGCGGGCAGCCGAGCACGTTGTACGACCAGGTGCCCTACGCGGGTGCGCCCGCCGGCGACGCCGACCTGTACCTGAAGCAGCCGGTGTTCCTGGATTCGTTCGGGCCGGACCTGCCGAAGCCGGTCGCGACGGTGCTGTGGGCGGGTCAGCGCCCGGCGGCGAAGAGCGCGTTCACGACACCGTCGAAGGCGGCGGCGTGGAAGACGATCCCGTCGTGGTACGTCATCGGCACCGCCGACAAGATCATCACGCCGGAGTCGCAGCAGGCGATGGCGAAGCGGGCGAACGCCAAGGTCCTGCAGGTGCGCGGCGGGTCGCACCTGACACTCATCTCCCACCCGGGGCCCGTCACCGACCAGATCCTGGCCGCCGCCGGCGCCGCCTGCCCGTCCAAGTGAGCCCGCGGACGGCACAGCACACCGGGACAGCCAATGGGACGGCCGGTCGACGGCGATCTGCTGGGGCGCACGGACGAGCTGGCGCTGCTCGAGGCGTTGCTGTCCGACCGCGCCCGGACCGGCCCTTGCCTGCTCCTGCGGGGCGAGCCGGGGATCGGCAAGACGGCACTGCTCGACGCCGCCGCGGCCCGCGCCGCGGCGGCCGGGTGGCGGGTGCTGCGCGCCTCCGGGGTGGAGTCGGAGGCGGAGATCAGCCTGTCCGCGCTGCACCAGCTGCTGTACCCGCTGCGGGAGAGTGCCGACCGGCTGGCGGCGGGTGAGCGGGACGTCCTCGGCCGGCTCTTCGACCTGGCGGGGGCGGCGTCGCTGGACACGGTGGCGGTCTCGACGGCGGTGCTGGCCCTGCTCGGCGAGGCCGGCGCGCAGCGGCGGACGCTGCTGGTGGTCGACGACGTGCCGTGGCTGGACCGTGCCAGCGCCACCGTGCTGGGCTTCGTGGCCCGCCGGCTCGCCGACACCCCCGCGGTGTTCCTGGCCGCGGCGCGCACCGGTGCCGTCAACCGGTTCGACGAGGTCCGCCTGCCCGAAGTGGACGTCGGCCCACTCGACGATCAGCCGGCGGCCGCGCTGCTGGCCGCCTCGTGCCCGCGACCGGCACCGCCGGTGCGCCGGCGGCTGCTCGACGAGGCCGCCGGCAACCCGCTCGCGCTGCGCGAGCTGCCCGTGACACTCACCGACCGGCAGCGCCGCGGCCACGAGCCGCTGCCGGTGCTCCTGCCGCTGTCGACCCGCCTGGAGGCCGCCTTCGCCCCGGCGATCGAGCGGCTGCCCGCACCGACCCGGCGCCTGCTGCTGCTGGCCGCGCTGGAACCCGACGCGAGTGTGGCACTGCTCCTGCGCGCCACGGGTCGCACCGACGTGGACGACCTCGAGCCGGCCCGGCGGGCCGGCGTCGTCGTCGCCGACCCGCTCGCCAGTCGGATGTCGCTCCGGCCGCCGCTCGTCCGCTCGGTGGTCGTGCAGCTGTCCTCACCCGGCGAACGCCACGGGACCCACCGCGTGCTGGCCGCCGTGGCCGACGACCCGTGCGCGCGTGCCCGGCACCTGGCCGAGGCCGCCACGGCCCCGGACGAAACGGTCGCCGGAGCGCTGGAGCAGGCGTTCCTCGCCGACTTCCGGCGTGGCGGGGCGTCCGGCGCGGTGACGGCGCTGGTGCGGGCCGCCGAGCTGAGCCCGCGACCGGCCGACCGGTCCCGCCGGTTGATCGAGGCGGCTTACCTGGCCAGCAGCACCGGCCCGCTCGATCAGGTGCCCCGGCTGCTGGCCGACGCCCGCAAGGCAGACGTCGCCCGGTCGGACTCGGACACCCGCAGCGGCTCGGTCTTCGCCGCCGCCACGGCGGTCTACCTGTTCCACGCCGAGGGCGACGCCGACGGCGCGTACCGCCTGCTGACCCGGGCGCTCGACGACGCGGAGACCGCCAACCCCACGAGCGAGTGGGTCGAGGATCTGCTGTATGCGTTGCTGTTCGTGTGCGTCTACGCCGCCCG
This sequence comes from Dactylosporangium sp. NPDC049525, assembly GCF_040676755.1. Classification (NCBI taxonomy): domain Bacteria; kingdom Bacillati; phylum Actinomycetota; class Actinomycetes; order Micromonosporales; family Micromonosporaceae; genus Dactylosporangium; species Dactylosporangium sp. NPDC049525. Next base: position 90,106 of record NZ_JBFAPO010000011.1, read on the forward strand.
GCCCACGTTCTGGGAGCTGCTGGGCAGTGCGCTGACCCGGTTCGACCCGGACCCGGCGACGGCGCTGCGGATGTCCTACGAGGCGTTCACCCATCCGGCCCGGACCTCGGCGGCGGTGCGCGAGGACCTCGACCGCGCCTTCGCCGCCCTTCCCGACGAAGCGGCACCCCACGGGCTCATCCCGCTGGCGTTCGCCGCCGTACGGATGGACGTCCTGGCAGACCATCGTCACCTGGTCCGGCGGATGATCGAACAGGAACGCGACGGCGGCACGATCGCGTTGGTCCTCACCGGCCTGCTCCTGCTCAGCGTCGACTCCTGCCACCACGGGCAGTGGGACGAGGCCGACGACCTGGCCCGCGAGGGGCTGGACCTGGCGGTCGCCTACGGTTACCACCTGCTCAAGGCCCAGCTTCGGATCCGACCGGCGTTCGTCGCGGCCGCCCGCGGCGACGCCGGCCTCGCCCACGCCCTGACCGGTGAGGTCATGACCTGGGCGGTGCCGCGGGGGCTCGGGCTGACGCGGGCGCTCGCGCTGCACACCCGCGCCGTCGCGGCGCTCGGCACGGGTGACTACGAGGACGCCTACGCCCAGGCGGCCTGGATCAGCCAGCCGTGCGTCCCTGCGACGGGCATTCCCGGCCGATGGATGGTCCTGGACCTGGTCGAGGCGGAGATGCGCACCGAGCGGGTCGAGGAGGCCCGCACCCACGTCGCCACCGCCCGGCGGTCCGGCGTCGCCCAGGTCTCCTCCCACACGGCGCTGATCGTGGCCGGGGCGGCGGCGCTGACTGCCGACGACGAGCACGCCGGCGCCTTGTTCGAGGCCGCGCTGTCCCTGCCCGAGGCCGAGCGCTGGCCGTGGGAGTACGCGCGGATCCACCTCGCGTACGGGCAGTGGCTGCGCCGCACCCGCGAGACCAACCGCGCCCGCCTCCACCTGCGCGCCGCCATCGAAATCCTCGACCAGCTGCGTGCGGCGCCGTGGGCCCGGCGGGCCCGCAACGAGCTGCGCGCCACCGGGGTCGCCGTGGACAACCGGCCCGAGACCCGCACGGCCGGGCTGACCGCTCAGGAACGGCAGATCGCCACGCTGGCCGCCACCGGCATGACCAACAAGCAGATCGCCCAGCGGCTGTTCCTGTCCCACCGCACCGTCGGCGCCCACCTGCACAGAATCTTCCCCAAGCTGGGCATCACCTCCCGCGCCGCGCTCCGCGACGCGCTGGACACCCTCGCGTCCGACGAGCAGTGACCGGACCGGTCACCCCTCGTCCATGCTCGCCGTCATGTCCTGCGTGCCGACCACGGACAGCAGCCGCAGCGCCTCGTGCGACGGGCTGCCGCGCTCGGCGGTGAAGCAGACCAGGTACTGGTCGCGCGCGGGCACGGCGAGGGTGTCGCAGTTGAGCCGGAGCGTGCCGACCACCGGGTGCCGCATGGTCTTGTGATGGTGGGCGCCGGTCTCGACGTGATGGCCGTCCCACAGCGCGGCGAACTCAGCGCTGTGCTCGTGCAGGGTCTTGACCAGGGTGCGGATCTGCGGGTCGCGCGGGTACCGGCCGGCCGCGGTGCGCAGCTGGCCGACCGCCAGGCGGCCGAACTCCTCGGCGCCGCTCATCCCGTAGTGGCGCGCGGCCGGGTCCGGGTGCATGAAGTGCCGGTGGATGAGGTTGCGCCGGGCCGGCGGGACCGCGGAGAAGTCCTCGAACAGCGCGGCGGCGAGCGGGTTCCAGGCGATGATGTCGTAGCGGGCGTTGACTACGAACGCCGCGATGTCGGTCATGTGCGCCAGCAGGTTCAGCACCGTGTCCGGCACGTCCGAGCGCGGTCCGGCCGGCGTCGCCGGGGCGGCGCCGGCCAGCTCGAACAGGTGACCGCGCTCGTCGGTGCTGAGCCGCAGGGCGCGGGCCAGCTCGCCGAGGACCTTCGGGGACGGGCTGGATCCCCGGGCCTGCTCCAGGCGGGCGTAGTACTCGACCGAGATGTGCGCGAGCCGGGCGACCTCTTCGCGGCGCAGGCCCGGCGTCCGGCGGGCGGTGCCGGCCGGCAGCCCGACATCCTGGGGCAGGAGTCGCTGCCGCATCGTGCGCAGGAAGGCGGCCAGGTCGTTGCGGTCCATGCCTGCCAGTATCGTGCGTGCGCCGCGTCCTACCAGGCACAGGTTGTACCTGGCAGGACACGCCGGCGCGTTACGGGTGGACCTGCGAGCCCACGCCGAGGTCGAGGCGGATCGACTCGAGGACGACGAGGGTGCTGCTCGCGGTGAACACGTCCGCGGCGGCCAGCACACCGGTGTACTTGGCGACGACGGGCGCGGCGGCGTAGTCGGTCACCGCGTCGAGGTACGTCTTGACCGCGGCCCAGGTGTTCACGCCGTACTTGACGAAGTACGGCGTCGGGTCGACGGTGGCCAGGGCGGTGCGCACGTTCGTGGCGATGTCCGCGACGTAGCGCTGGTGCAGCACGACGTCGTCGCGGGTGCCGAGCCGGCCCAGGTGCCCGGCGATGTAGTGCTTCCACGGGTAGGACAGGGCGGTGGCCGGTGCGGCCATGAAGCCTGGGATGTCCTCGCTGACGTTGAGGTTGTAGATGGGCACCCAACCGGGGAGCGCGATGTCGACGAGCATCAGCGTGTCGTGCTCGGGCAGGTGGATGTAGATGGTGTCGGCGGAGTGGCTGGTGCCGTGCCAGGCCAGGTTGATCCGCTGCCCGCCGACCCGCAGGGTGTAGCGGTCCTTGAAGGTGATGTCCGGGGCCGGCCGGGTCGCGTCGTTGTCGCGCAGCAGCAGCCGCCGGGTCTCGGCGTGGCCGATCCGCACCACCGTCTTGCCGAACAGCGACGACGCGCCGAGGTGGTCGGCGTGATGGTGCGAGTAGACCAGATGCGTCACCTTGTTCGACACGCCGTTGGCGGCGGCGATCTGGTCGATGGCCCGCTGCAGGTTGTGCCCGATGCTCGGGGGCGCGTCGAACAGCACCACCCCGTCCCTGGTGGTCAGGAACGCCGCCTGGTAGGTGCCGTCGGTCACCCAGTACAGGTTCCGCTCCACCCGCCCGACGTGGTAGCCCTGCTCGTTGAGCGCGGGGCCGAGCGCCGACGGGGGGACGGGCGCGTAGTCGGGCAGTGCGGTTTCGGCGGCGGACGCGGGTGCGGCGAAGGCGCCGGCCGCCAGCGTGGCGATCGACGGTGCGGCCACGGCGACGGCGGTCCGGGTGAGGAACGATCGCCGGCTCGTGGCCGGCGTGGTTTCGGACACGGTGGTTCTCCTTGCGTCGGAGGATGGTTGCTGCTATCCACAGTGGACATTCGAGTCCCGGTGGGCTCAGGCGGTGGTGAAGGCGTCCCGGTGCGCGGCCAGCCAGCCGCGGAAGGTCTGCAGCCCGGGGTGCAGCTCCCGGACGAGGCCCAGGTCGCGGGCGCCGGTGAATGCGTCGGCCGCCTCGGCGTAGTACTGGAACATGTTGCCGAGCTCGGCGGCGGCCGGGATGCCCAGCGCGCGGAACTGGTCGTGGGTCGGCGGCCGGTAGGCCACCGGCTCGCCGTGCAGCTCGGCGAACGCCGCCGCCAGCTGCTCGCCGGTCAGGTGCTCACCGGCGATGCTGACCGTCGCGCCGATGAACTTCTCGCCGCGGGCGAAGATCGCCAGCGCGACCCGGCCGATGTCCTCGGCGGCGATCCCGGCCAGTGCGCTGTCACCCATCGGCAGGGCCAGCACCAGCCGCCCGGTGTCGTCCCGCCGCGGCGCGAAGCCCTGCAGGAACGCCTCCCAGTAGAAGGTGGTGCGCAGCAGCGTGGTCGGCACGCCGAGGTCGATGAAGAACCGGTCCGCCTCGGCCTTGGCGTCGAAGTGCGGGACCGTGTAGGCCCCCTCGAGCACCGGCACCCGCGGGTCGGTGACCGGGAGGTGCGCGCGGGTGTCCTCCAGCGTCGACCAGATAACGTGTGCCAGCTCCGCATCCTTCGCCGCCCGCGCCGCGTTGCCGGCCTGGGCCAGCTCGACCTGCGGGGACATGCCCTCCCAGTAGTTCGTGACCACGTAGGCGCCGTGCGCACCGGTGAACGCCCGGCGCAGCGCGGCTTCGTCGCCGAGGTCGGCCTCGACCACCTCGGCGCCGCGCTCGGCCAGCGCGCGGGCCCGGTCCGAATCCGCCCGTCGGGTGATTGCGCGGAGGGTGAACGGGCCGTCCGGGTCGGCCAGGATGGCGCCGGCCAGCCCGCCGCCCTGCGCGCCGGTGGCCCCCAGCACCGCGATGATCTTCTTCTCGGACATCGTCAACTCCTCCACGTCGCAGCGGTGTGACGGGGCTGGATCGGTGCCCTGTCACAGGCTCGAGCGTGCGAGCGTGCCAGCAGGCCATCCAGGCACAGATTGGGCGCGGCTCGGATCCACGGCCGCGGCCCCGAGGTTTGCCGGTCGGGCGGGCGGGGAAGTGCGGCCCGGTCGTGTTGTCGGAAGGGGCCAGCTGATGAGGGTCGTCGTAGATCTCACGCGGTGCCAGGGCTACGCGCAGTGCGCCTTCCTCGCCCCCGACATGTTCCGGATGCGGGGCAGCGAGGCGTTGCTGTACGACCCACAGCCCGACGACACCCAGCGGGACCGGGTCCTGGGCGCCGCGGCGGCGTGCCCGGTGCAGGCGATCCTGGTCGACCAGCTCGGCGCCAGCGAGAACACCGCGATGGCGCCGCTGCTGACGCAGACCCAGCCGCCCCGAGCGCCGCAGCCGTCCCGACCGGCCCGATCGGGCCCGGCCGACGCCGAGGCCGAGGCGTTCCGGCGGACCGGCCACGTCGTCATCGTCGGGGCGTCGCTGGCGGGCCTGCGCGCCGCGTCGGTGCTGCGCCGGGAGGGCTTCACCGGCGCACTCACCATCATCGGCGACGAGCCGCACCGGCCCTACGACCGCCCGCCACTGTCCAAGCAGGTCCTCGACGGCTGGATTCCCCCCGACCACACCGCGCTGCCGCGCCGCGACGAGCTCGACGCGCGGTGGCTGCTCGGGGTGCCGGCCACCGGGCTCGACCTGGCCGGCCGGCAGGTCCGGCTCGGCGACGGCAGCACTGTCGGATACGACCGGTTGCTGATCGCCACCGGGACCCGGGCCCGGCCCTGGTTCAACGAGGCCGAGGCCGCCCTGGACGGGGTGTTCGTGCTGCGGAGCCTGGAGGACTCCGTTGAACTGCAGCAGCGGCTGGCCAGCCGCCCCCGGCGGGTGCTCGTCATCGGTGGCGGGTTCACCGGCTCGGAGGTCGCCTCGGTGTGCCGGGAACGCGACCTGCCGGTCACGGTCGTCGAACGCGCGCAGGCACCGCTCGTCGGCGCGCTCGGCGGGGTGATCGGCGAGATCGCCGCCGACCTGCAGCGCGCCAACGGCGTCGACCTGCGATGCGGGACCACCGTCACCGAGCTGGAGGGCGACGGCGACGGCCGGCTGCGCCGCGCGCACCTGTCCGACGGCACCACCGTCGACGCCGACGTGGCGGTGGTGGCGCTGGGCGCGGTACGCAACACCGAGTGGCTGGCCGGCTCCGGGCTGGCCTCCGGCGCCTGGGGCGTGGGCTGCGACGCCGGCTGCCGGGCCTTCGACGCCAACGGCGTGACCACCGATGACGTCTTCGTCGCCGGTGACGTGGCCAGGTTCCCGCACCCGCTGTACGACTACGAGTTCCTGGCCCTGGAGCACTGGGGCAACGCGGTCACCCAGGCCGAGATCGCCGCCCACAACATGATCAGCAGCCCGACCGGCCGGTGGCCGCACCTGGCCACCCCGGTGTTCTGGTCCACGCAGTTCGGCACCAACATCAAGACCGTCGGCGTACCGACGTTCGCGGACCAGATCGTCGTCGCGCAGGGCTCGGTCGCCGACGGCCGGTTCGTCGCCGTCTACGGCCACGCCGGGCGGATCACCGCGGCGGTCGGGTTCAACCAGGCCAAGTGGCTGGACTTCTACCGGAGCCTGATCGAGGGGGCGGCGCCGTTCCCGCCCGAGTTCCGGGCCGTGGACCAGCCCGCCGACCGGCAGCCGGTGCCGGCCCAGATGCCCGATCGCAAGACCCGCGACCTGCAGGCCACCGTCGTGGTGACCGGCCACGATCCCAGCGAGCGCCGGGCCGACCTGATCCATCACTGACCCCGGAGCGCCGACGGCACACAGAAGGCAGCGTCATGGCACAGGCCAGCATCTTCGAGCAGATCCTCCAACCCGCCAACCGGGCCGATCCGTACCCGCTCTACGCGGAGCTGCGCAAGGACCCGGTGACCCGGGAGGCCGACGGCACCTACATCGTCAGCACCTACAACGAGATCGTCGCGCTGCTGCACGACCCGCGGATCAGCTCCGACCCGCGCAGCCACACCGAAATGGCCGGCGCCGCGCCGACCACCGAGGAGGGCCCGCCGGGGCTGCCGCTGTTCTTCCTCAACCTCGATCCGCCCGAGCACGACCGGCTCCGCGAGCAGGCGACCCGGCCGTTCGGCCCGCCGCACACCCCGGACCGCATCGCCGCCATGCGTCCGTGGCTGACCGAGGTCACCGACTCCCTGATCGACGGCTTCGCCGGCCGGCGGCAGGTCGACCTCGTCGACGACTTCGCCTACCCGCTGCCGGTCACCGCGATCTGCCGGATGCTCGGCGTCCCCCTGGAGGACCAGCCGCGCTTCCAGCACTGGGCCGACGCGATCACCGACACCCTCGACCCGGGCGCGGGCACGTTCGCCGAACGCGTGCGCCAGCGGGCACGGGTCACGGCCGAGCTGGGCCAGTACCTCGACGGGCTCGTCGACGAGCGGATCCGCCGGCCCGGTGACGACCTGCTCTCCGGCATGCTCACCGACACAGGCCCGCACGGGCGGATGTCCCGCGAGGACCTGCTGAGCACCGCCGCGTTGCTGCTGGTCGCCGGCCACGAGACCACCGTCAACCTCATCACCAACGGCATGCTCACGCTGCTGCGCCACCCCGAGGTCCTCGACCGGCTCCGCACCGAACCCGACCTGATCTTCCCGCTGGTCGAGGAGCTGCTGCGCTACGAACCGCCGGTGCAGATGATCACCAGCCGCAATACCCTGGCCGACATCACCGTCGGGGACACCACCATCCCGAGCGGCTCACCGCTCGCGCTCATGCTCGCCGCGGGCAGCCGCGACCCCGGCCGCTTCCCCGACCCCGACCGCTTCGACCCGAACCGCACCGACAATCAGCACCTCGGCTACGGCAGCGGCATCCACTACTGCTTCGGCGCGCCCCTGGCCCGGTTGGAGGCGCAGATCGCGCTGCCCGCGCTGGCCCGCCGGCTGGAGAACCCCCGCCTGGTCACCGACCCGCCGCCGTACCGGCCCAATCCGGAGCTGCGCGGCCCGCGCCACCTCCTCGTCGAGGTCGGCTGAGGCAGGGCCGCCGGGTCACGGCACCTTCAGGACGGCCCGGGTTACGCGGCGAGCAGGTAGTCGTCGGCCTCGGGGCTCCAGCGCAGCTGCACCGCGCCGGCGGTCGCGGCGGCCTTGCAGAACTGCAGGAAGGTGCGATAGCCGAGCTTCTTCTCGCTGAAGTCGGGGCGGACCCGGCGGACCTGGTTCTTCAGGCCAGACAGCGCGACCCCGCCGTTGCCGGCGGCGGCGTCCTGCACGACGGACCGCAGCAGCGCGAACGCCGCCTCCTGGTCGCCGTGCTCGGGCAGCGCCACCTCGGGGTCGCCCTTGGCGGGGCCGGCGACCAGCTCGACGACGTTGCGCTCGGCGAGGTGACGCAGCAGCTCGCCGAACGTGCGGAACCCGTGGTCGGACTCGTTGAACGTCGGGTCCTTGCGCAGCAGGGTCCGCTTCAACCGTGACGCGGTGACCTCGCCACCGGAGCCCTGCAGGCCCGCGACGGTCTGGGCGACGAGCACCGCGAGCGCGTCGCCGTCGCCGACCGGCTGCGGTGCCGGCTCGGGTGAGGGCTCCGGCGGTGGCTCGTGGGACGGCCCGGCCCGGCGGTGGTCCGGCTCGGCGGCGCGGCCGGTGCGGCTGCCGCGGGTGCGGGCCGCGGGGACCTCGACCCCTTCGAGGCGGTCGTAATACAGGAACTCGTCGCAGGCCGGCGGCAGCAGCGCCGACGTCGACTTCTCCACGCCCACGCCGATCACCCGCTTGTTCAGGCCGCGCAGCTTGTGGACCAGCGGGGTGAAGTCGCTGTCGCCGGTGCACAGCACGAACGTCGAGATGTAGTCGCGTTCGAAGGCCAGCTCCATGGCGTCGACGGCCATCTTGATGTCGGCGGCGTTCTTGCGTGAGGCGCCCATGCGCTGCGGCATCTCGATCAGCTCGACGTGCGAGCGGGTGAGCATCCGGCGGTCCTCGTCGAAATAGGACCAGTCGGCATATGCCCGGCGGACCACCACCCGCCCCCGCTCGGCGAGGGCGTCGGCGATCGGGCGGAAGTCGAACGTCATACCGCCGAGATTGTCGCGGGCTCCGAGCGCCAGGTTCTCGTAGTCGAGGAACAGCGCGATCCGGTCTTCCTGATCCACATGCGTCAGCCTACGCCCAGCGACACGTGGTGACCGGGTCGGCACGGGCAGGTTGCGATGCTGACTTCCGGCGGCTTCTCCGGTACTGTCCGCGTGGCGTTCTGCGCTGGCGGCGTCGTGGGAGCTTCCCCGGACGGACCCATCGCAAACCGCCGCCGAGGAGGGGCAGGAGTCATGACACAACACGGGATGCGGCCGTACGACGAACGCCTCGCCAACGGTCAGGCGTCGCTCAACAACACCGCGGAGCAGCAGCTGCCGCGGCACGACGTGAATGCCCAGCAGGTGAACGCCCAGCATCAGGCGCTGCAGGTGCTGACCATGGCGCAGCGCACGGCCGAGGAGCACCTCGACGGGGCGCGGCGCGAGGCGGAGCAGATCCGCGCCGGGGCGCACGCCGACGCCGCGCAGATCGTGTCGAAGGCGCAGGCGCACGCCGACGCGCTGCACAACGAGGCCGAGAAGATCATCGCCGAGGCGCGCGCGCAGGGCGAGAGCATCGCCCAGGCGGCGGAGGCGTTCGCCGGCGAGACGGAGCAGAACGCCAACGACATCCTGGCCGAGGCGCAGAGCCGCGCGGACAAGATCATCCAGCAGGCCCGGGCCAACGCGCACGACATCAAGCAGCGCGCGGAGCAGATCTACGAGGACGTGGTCGGTGGCCTGACCTCCAAGCGGCAGGCGCTGCAGCAGCAGATCGAGGCCCTCGAGGGCTTCGACCATGAGTACCGCTCCCGCCTCACCTCGTTCATGCAGCAGCAGATGCGGGCGCTGTGGGTGAGCCAGCCGCAGGTCGAGGCCGACTTCCAGGAGGCCGAGGCGGTGCCGGGTGAGCTCGTGGCCGCGCCGCGCGGCGAGGAGCCCGAGGCCTAGCCTCAAGTCGCACGCACTGAAGGCCCGCCAGCGTCCACGCTGGCGGGCCTTCGTCGTCCTGCCCCGGTAGTCGTCCTGCCCCGGTATCGGTGCGGCCCGCCGGCGACCGTCGCGCCTCCGGACTTTCCGGACGACTCCGTCACGCCCCGCAACCCATCCGTGACCCGTGCCGGTCACGCTGGAAGGAGGCGGTCGCACAGCGACGGCGAGGTGAGCCAGCCGTGAACCGGTCATCGATGCGAGCCCTGCTGGTGTGCTGGCTGGGTGTCGGCGCGATGCTGCCGGCCGCCTGCACGGATGAGCCGCCGGCACCGGTGCGTCCGGTGGTGTCCTCGCCGGTGCGGCAGCTGCGGCCCGGCAGCACCGTGACGGTCACCGCCGTCGTCACCGAGGTCCGCGCCGACCGGGCGTTCGTCCTCACCGACGCCGACCTGCCGGCGGCCGGGCAGCTCGTCGTGGTGTCCACGCCGGTGACCGTGGCGGTGGGTGACCTCGTCACGGTCACCGGGACGGTGGCGCTCATGGACGCGCCGGCGTTGCAGCGCTTCGGTGTCGAGGCGGAGTTCGGTGTGATCACGGTGGTCGCCACCCAGGTGCTGCAGTATCCGGCGAATACGCCGTGATCGTCAGCTGAGGGGCGGATCGTCCAGTTTGAGCCAGGCCCGCAGGGTCGCGACGGACGCGCCGGCCGGCTCCTGGCCGGTCAGGTAGCGGGCGAACAAGGCCCGCCAGGTCCGCCGCCGTTCGCCGCCGGCCGCGGCCTTGAACGACGCGGACGGCTCCTGCCCGGCGGGCGTCGCGGCCCGTACCTCGCCGGCGCAGGCCTCGCGCAGCCCGGCTTCGACGGCCGGATCGTGGCCGGGCGCCGCGGTGTACAGCAGGAGCAGCCCGAGGGTGAGCAACGGTCGCGCCTCGGGCTCGTCGCGCCAGCCGCCCGGTTCGTGCCGCCGGCACCAGGCCACGAACCGCAGCGCCGGCGCGGTCGCGTCGGGGCCGAGGGCCAGCGCCGAGTCGACCAGGCCCGCCAGGGCGCCGGCGGGGTAGACGGTGTCGCCGCCGCGGACCAGCATCAGGCAGGAGAACAGCCGCGCGACGTGCTCGCGCCGGGCCGCGGCGTCCGGGTTGGTGAAGCTGGACAGCTCCAGCACCTCGCCCGGGTTCCACGGCAGCTTCTCCGGTAGGCGCCGGGCCACCAGCAGGTCCTCGATGCCGTCCTGGTACTCCTCGACCCGCATGCCGTGGTCGAGGGCGGCGATGTCCCGCACGATCGAGGCGTTCAGCCGGGTGCGCACCCAGTCCCGCAGCGCCAGCTCCGCCGGTTGCAGGCCGTCCAGCAGCCGGGCCAGTCCGGGGTCGGGCGGCATCAGCGCAGCTGCTTGCGGAACACGACCTCGTGCCGGGCGTAGCCCATCCGCTGCTCGTAGAACGGCATCGACGTCGGGTTGTCGAGGCCCGTCTCCAGCGTGATGACCACGGCGTCCCGGTCGACCGCCCACTGCTCGACCGCGACCATCAGCGCCGAGCCGACCCCGGACCGGCGGGCGGCACCGGCGACCGCCAGCGCGTCGACGTGGACCCGGCGGTGCCCGAGGTCCCGCTGCAGCTGCCAGCCGGCCGTCGGCAGCGGTTCGTGCACCCGCGCGACCGCCGTGCCGACGATCTCGCCGTCCAGTTCGGCCACCAGCATCAGTACCGACGGATCCGCCGCGAACCGCTCGAAGTGTTCCTCGTGCCAGTCGACGAGACCGTGCGCCGACGGCTCCTGTGCGGTGTGCGGGTCCAGCGCCGCGAAGAACTCCCCGGTCTCCTGCCACAGCCGGGCCCTGCCGGGGCCGTCACCGGCCCGCACGCGTCGTATCACCACTGCCATGCCCCCATCGTGGCCCACGGAAGGTCACCTGACGAGTTCGTTCAGTGCCACGCTCGTCGCGTCGTCGGCCGGCAGGAACGCCTCGAGGCGCAGTTCGGCGATCGTGACGTCGGTGGCGGTGCCGAAGTGGGTGAGCGTCGTGATGAGCCGCAGCTCGCGGTCGTCCATCCGCAGCTGCAACGGCACCGCGAAGCCGAGGTGCTGCGCCGACAGCTGCCGCGGTCGCGGCGGCGCCAGGGTGGTGAGCTCCTCGGCGAGGCTCCGCAGCCGGTCGCTCGGGTTGCGCAGGCTCTCGGCGTGGACCCGGTCGATGATGTGCCAGGCCCACTCGTCGAGGTTGACGATGCGCGGCGCGAGACCGCCGGGGTGCAGCAGCAACCGGGGGACGCTGACCGGCGCCGCGAGCAGGCCGGCGTCGACGCCGCGGGTGAGCAGGTCGAAGCCGGCGTTGGCCGCGACGAGGTCGCCGTACCGGTCGACGATCACCGCCGGGAACGGCAGGTGCCCGTGCAGGATGCGGTCGAGCGCCGCCCGCACCGGCGCGAGCTGTGGGTCGTCGAGGTCGCGCTGCGGATACGCCGGCGCGAACCCCGCGGCGAGGAGCAGCTCGTTACGCTCGCGGATCGGCACCTCCAGGGACTCCGCCAGCCGGATGATCATCGACCGGCCCGGCGCCGAGCGTCCGCTCTCGATGAAGCTGACATGCCGCTGGGTGGTGCCGGCGCGGGCCGCGAGCTCGAGCTGGCTGACCCGCCGGCGGGTGCGCCAGGTCCGCAACGCGCCCGCGAGCCCGCCGCCGGCCGGTTCGGTCGTCATGGCTCCTGTGTACCGGGTCCGCCGCCGCCCGGCGATTCCCTTGAAGGAATTGCCGGCCGACCGGCGGCGCAGCAGAGTCGTGGCCGGCACCGTTGCTCACGACCTTGCCGGCACCGTTGCTCACGACTTTGCCGGCACCGTTGCTCACGACCGAAGGATCATCATGGCCGACATCGACCTGCAGGACCTCACCGATCGGTACGTCGCCGTGTGGGGCGAGCCCGACGCGGACCGTCGCCGCACCGCCATCCGCGAACTGTGGTCCGACGACGCGGTCCACGTGTTGCAACCACCGCAGGAGCTGCGGCAGGCCGCCGCCGGGCTCGGGTTCGACCGGCTCGTTCTGGAGGCACGCGGGCACGCCGAGCTCGAGTCGCGGGTGGCCCGCGCGTACCAGGAGTTCGTCGCGCCGGGCACCTTCGTGTTCCGGTCCCGCGGCGACGCCGACCGGCTCCGCGACGTGGTCAAGTTCCGCTGGGAGATGATGCCCCGCGACGGTGGCGCCGCGGCCGGCGTGGGGCTGGAGATCCTGGTGCTCGGCGCGGACGGGCGCATCGTCAGCGACTACCAGTTCATCGAGGGGTGACCGCCGTGAAGGTACGCAGTTACCACGTGAACAGCGGGGACGGCATCGACGGGCTGTCGCTGCGGGTCGACGGGTCGCGGCCGCCCGGGCCCGGCGAGGTGGCGGTCGCGGTGCACGCCGTGTCGCTCAGCTTCCGTGAGCTGCTGGTGCTGCGCGGCCGGTACGTGCTGCCGGTCAAGCCCGACGTCATCCCGGTCTCCGACGGGGCCGGGGAGGTCGTCGCCGTCGGGCCGGGCGTCCAGCGGGTGCGGCCGGGCGACCGGGTCACCGCCACGCTGTTCCCGCAATGGCAGGACGGTCCGCTGCGGCCGGAGTTCCTGCCGCAGCTGGGCGGCTCGCTCGACGGCCTGCTCACCGAGGTCGCCATCCTGCCGGAGCAGGCGCTCGTGCCGGTCCCGGAACACCTCTCGTACGCCGAGGCCGCGACCCTGCCGTGTGCCGCCGTCACCGCGTGGAACGCCCTCACCGGCGACGGTTCGGGTATCGGTGCCGGCGTCCTTTGTGGACAGACGGTGGTGACGACCGGGTCGGGCGGCGTGTCGCTGTTCGCGGTGCAGCTGGCCAAGCTCCTCGGTGCGACGGTCATCGCCACGACCGGCCGGCCGGACAAGGAGCAGCGCCTGCGCGACCTCGGCGCCGACGAGGTCGTCAACTACCGGACCGTCCCCGACTGGCACACGGCGGTCCGCGACCTCACCGGCGGGCGCGGCGCCGACCGGGTCGTCCACACCGCCGGCGCCTTGGACCAGTCCCTGCGGTCCCTCGCCGTCAGCGGGCACGTCGCGTTCGTGGGCTCCGTCGACGGGAACTGGCCGCCGCTGGACCCCCGCCTGGTGTTCGGCGCCGTCGCGACCCTGCGGGCCGTCGCGGTCGGCAGCCACGCCCAGTTCACCCAGCTGGCCGATTTCGTCACCGCGCACCGGCTGCGGCCCGTCATCGACCGCACGTTCCCGTTCGAGGACGCCCGTGCCGCGTTCCGCCACTACGAGTCGACCAACCCGTTCGGCAAGGTCGTCATCGAGGTCCGCTGAGCTCGGATGCCGTGGCGGGCTCCGGCTCCGCGAGTGCCGCCCGCCACGCGGGACCCTGGAAGGGGTCGGCGAAGTACTGCGTCTCATGCACCACGTGCTCGCCGGCGAACTCCATGATGCTCACCGAATGGGTCGGCACGCCGTCGTAGGTGATGATGCACTCACTCACCCACAGATGCCCGCCACCGACGATCCGCACCACGGTGAAGTGCCGGCTGGCGGGGTGTTCGCCACGTTGCGCCAGAATCGTCGCGCGGCCCCGGAACCGTTCACCCGACTGGGGGTATTCGAGGATCGCGTCGTCGGCGTAGATGGCGTGCTCCGCGGCGCTTTCCCCGGACTCCGATGCCCGCCAGTGTTCCTCGATCGTGGCCCTGGTCCGAGCATCGGGATCCATTGCAGTGCCCCTTTCCGCAGCGTGGCGATGCTCAGATACCACCTCGGCTGCCGTCGAAACCGCGGCGACCACAGCACCGTGCGATTCGCCGGAAGGCCGACCGGGTACGGTTCGGGTGGCTCGCCCGGCAGTCGCCGGTGATCACAGGCTCGCGGCAGGGGACGCTTGATTTGACAGAGGCAATGACGCCACGCTGGCAGGAGGCCGACGAGGCGGTGGAGTCGCTCGTCGCCACCCTGGTGGAAGCGGCCGCCCTGACCGCCGACCGCAGCGTCCGTAAGCGCCCGCGCGGCCGGAGCCGCACGCAGCGCCGGCCGCAGAGCACCCGCCGGCGCATCGCCGAGGTCGTCCGCGCCCACAAGCTCGCGCCGGGGGTGCGCGTGGACCGCAACGTGGTCGCGGCGCTGCTCATCGGCCACCGTGACCTGGTGAGCAACCCGGTCCTGGTGGTCGCCGTCGCGCAGGCCTGCGGCATCCTCGCGGGCCGGAAGCTGAGCGCGAAGAAGGCCGCGCGGATGCGGGCGGCCAGCATGCGCGTCGCGAAGCTCATCGCCCGCGCCGAAGCCGACACGCTCCTCCTGCCGGCGCAACGCACCGAGGCCGCACCGCTGACCCAACCCACCGTTGCCGAACCCACGCCTGCGCCGCTCGAGCCCACGCCTGAGCCCACGCTTGAGCCCGTGCCGCTTGAGCCCACGCTTGAGCCCACGCTTGAGCCCACGCCGATCGAGCCCACGTTGCTTGAGCCTGCGTCGCTTGAGCCCGCGCTGCCGATCGAGACCGGGCCGTCAACCGGGCCTGGGGCAACGGATGCGACGCCGGCGGCGGTGGGTCAGCGCCCCCGACGGAAGAACGCCCGCCGGCGACTCAAGGCTCGCCGGCGACGCCACGCCCGCCGCTGGTGGCTGGCCGCCGCCACGTTGCTCCTGCTCGTCATCCTCGCACTGCTCACCTTCGGCTGACCGGATGCGCTGCCCAGGGGGCGGCCCGACCGCGCCCCGACGAGTACCGTTGCTTCGATGCGCGACGGGGGGCCGGTCCGGGGAGTGCTGTTCGATGCCGGGGGAGTGCTGACGCGGCCGATCGGCGGGCGGTGGAATCCGCGGCACGACTTCGAAAGCATCGTGACGGCGCACCACCCGGACGTCCGTCCGGACCTGTTCCCGGCGGCGATCGACGCCGGGCAACGCTTCCTCGACGCGTGGGCCGGTCTGGAGGCGACCTTCGCCGGACTCGACATCGAGCACTACTTCGCGGGATTCGCCATCTCCGAGGTCCTCGGCTGCCGCAAGCCCGACCCGCGCATGTACGCCGAGGGCAGCCGCCTGCTCGGGCTCCAGCCGCACGAGTGCCTGTTCATCGACGACGACCCGGCGCTCGTGGCCGCCGCGGAGGCACTCGGGTACCGCGGCCTCACCCTCGACCGCGACGCGGAACCCCCGACCCCGGCCGGCGTCATCACCTGCCTCGACGAGCTCGTGCCCGTGGTCATCGGCGGCGCGCGGTGACCATCCAGGCGCGGGCATCGAACCAGACGCCCTCGCCGCTCACGCGCGCCGCGAGGACGTCGCGCAGCCGGGCGAGGGCGCGCTCCGCGGCGGCGGGGTCCAGCCGGCCGAGGATGTCGCCGGTGCACGCGAACCGGCGGACCCAGGCCAGGGCCGCGGCCGGGTCTGGACCGTAGTGGACGGGTTCGTGGACGTCGGTGAGGCCGACGTCGTCGAACCCCGCGGAGCCCAGGATCTCCTCCACGGTCGCGGGATCGGCGAGCGAGAACGGATCGGGCCCGCCGCCGGCGACCGTCGCGGGCCCGCCGAGCGCCGCGCGGATGGCGCCGTCCCACTCGTTGCGGTCGGCGGCCTGCCAGACGAGCATCACCAGCCGCCCGCCCGGGCGCAGCGCCCGCCCGATGTTGCCGAAGGCGGCCACGGGGTCGTCGAAGAACATCGTGCCGAACCGGCTGATCGCCAGGTCGAACGAGCCCGGCGCGAAGTCGTACGTCTGCGCGTCGGCCCGCTCGAAGGTGACGTTGCGCAGCCCCTCGGCCCGGGCGAGGTCGCAGGAACGCTCGATGGCCACCGCGGACACGTCAACGCCGAACGCGCTGCCCGACGAGGCCATGTGCGCGGCGTCCCGGGTCGTCTGCCCGGCGCCGCATCCCACGTCGAGGACCCGGTCGCGGGGCTGGACCGCCCAGGCCCGGTGCAACACCGGACGAAACCTGCTCAGCTCGGCGTCGTAGTCGACCGCGCCCGCGCTCACGGGCGGACCTCGACGATCTCGCGCATCACAGCGCCAGCCTACGAGCGCTGGTGCCGCCGAGCGAGCGCAGGACCCGCCGCCCGCGGCGCGATCCGGCTCGTCGCCAGCGCGCTCGGCGTCGAACGTGCCGTGGGAAGGGCGCCGCTCAGGCCGGACTGGCCCCAAGTCAGGCTGGCCGCGATGCACGCGGTCCTGCGGGCCAAATTCGCCCAGCACCCGCGGCTCGGCGACGTGCTCGTGGCGACCGGCGACGCCCGCATCGACTACAGCCTCAGCTCGGCGTACTGGAGCGGCGGCGCGAAGGGACGCAACTGGCTCGGCCGGCTGCTCGAGCTGGTGCGCTCCGAACTCGTGGCCCAGCGAGCCGGCTTCCATCCATAGACGGTCACCCGGCCGTCAGCCGGGGCGAGAACGTGAGGTCGGCGAAGGACGGCGGATCGGTCGACATGTGGTTGCAGTGGTAGACGCGTTCGAGGGCGCCTGCCGGTTCGATGACCATCCCGGCCTGCTCCGACCACCGGTCAACGCGTTCCCAGGTGGCGCCTCGGATCACGTACACATTGCACACCTGCAGCGTCTGCGTCGGCGACACGTAGTCGACGGCGGTGTCCGTGGCCGTCCGATTGACCGTCTCGGCCGGTGTGCCGTCGACCGTCCCGCCGGGCGCGCGGATCGCGATGCCGTGCTCGTGGGCGTGATCCGGGTGCAGGACGCGGACCGTGATCCTGCCGGTGCTCGGGACGCCGTGCCACGTGTCGCCGGTGGTGATGTCGCGGGAGCCCCACCGGATCGTCGGTGGGATGGTCCTGGGCAGGTCGAGGCGCTGCCGTCGTTTGACGGCGTCCAGCATCGCGTTCGCGATCGACAGCCCGGTCTGTTGATAGTCGATCGGGGAGCCGGTCACGCCGAAGGTGCCGCCGATCGGGTCGAGGGTCCGGCGCCACCCGTGTGGGCTGCCGAGGCAGGTCAGGATCGCCTGGTGGGCGGCGAGAATGTCGGCGTCGTCGACCGCGTGGATGTCGTCTGCGGCGTGCTCGCGGTACCTGATCGTGAGCCCCGCGTCCTCGCGCACCGTCACCTCGACGAACCGGCCGGCCGTGTCCAGCGACGCGATCGTGGCGGTCGGGTTGTCGGCGGGCGTCAGGCCGTCGAGCGTCCAGAACAGTTCGTCGGCGCCGGCGAGGACGGAGGCGTCCGCGGGGTCGAAGAGTGTCACCTGGAATCGGTCTGCCATGTGCTCCATCCGGTGGTTCGGGGGCGGACGTGGTCGCTGTAGGCGGCCGTCGGTAGCGCCGGCTTACCGGGCGGCCTCGACCAGTGCGGGCAGCACCTGGGCCGCGGTGCCGCGCAGGTTGACGGCGCAGACCCGGTCCAGTGGCGTGGGCTCCGGGTTGACCTGGATCACCGTGGCGCCACAGCGCCTGGCGATGCGGGGGATCTCCGCGGCCGGGTACACCACGCCGGACGTGCCGACCGTCAGCAGCACGTCGCAGGTGGACGCCGCCTCGATCGCCGCGTCCAAGGCCGCCGCGGGCAGTTGCTCGCCGAACCAGACGACGCCGGGACGCACCAGCGCCCCGCAGCGCGCGCACCTCGGTGGTGGCAGGCGGCCGCCCTCCTCGGGGTCGGTGTCGGGCACGTCGGCCGGGTGGGCGCCGGCGCCGATGCAGCGGGGCGCGAAGAGGCTGCCGTGCAGGTGGACCGGCGCCCGGGAACCGGCCCGCTCGTGCAGGTCGTCGACGTTCTGGGTGATGACCACGCTGCCGGGGATCAGGGTCTCGATCTCGGCGGTGGCGAGGTGCCCGGGATTGGGTTCGGCCTGGCGTACCCGGGCGCGGCGCCACTCGTACCATCCCCAGACCAGGTCCGGGTCGGCATGGAATGCCTCGGGCGTGGCGAGCTGCTCGGCGTCGAAGCGGGCCCACAGGCCGGTCAGATCGTCCCGGAACGTCGGCACGCCGCTCTCGGCCGACATGCCGGCGCCGGTGAAGACGACCACCCGGCCGGCCCGGCGGAGGATCGTGGCGACGGCGGACGGCAGGTCGGTCTCCATCCGGCAGATCCTGCCAGCATCGCCGGTCCCGCGGTGCTGCGCCCGGGCCGGCCGGGTCAGGTGCCGCGGAGAGCGGCGTCGAGCAGGGCGTGCGCGGTCCGGCGGACCGTCTCGGCGGCCTGGGCGCGGGTCTGCCCGGCGATGTCGACGAGCCAGATCAGTGACTCGATGCCGGTCGCGGACCGGATCGCGACCGCGAGGTGGCGCACGTCGACCGTGGGGTGGCTGCGCCGCACCGGCTCCAGGGCGTCCTCGATCCAGCCGATCGCGCGGCCCTGCCGCAGGGCCGGCTGGGCGCCGGACTGCTCCAGCGCCAGCCGCAGCGAGGTGCGCAGCTGCGGTTCCCATTCGAAGTTGTACCGGCTGAACGCCGCCATGAACGCGTCGAGCCGGGCGGTCGGGTCGGCCGGCGCGTCGGGGGGCAGCAGCGTGTCCGGTGAGATCTGCGGGTGGGCCGCGAGCAGCAGGCTCCGCTGATTCGGGAAGTAGCGGTAGGCGGTCGTGCGGGACACCCCGGCGCGTTCGGCGGCGTCCTCCACCTGCGGGGTGGAGCCCTCGGCGAGCAGCGCCCGGGTCGCGTCGACCAGCGCCTCCCGGGTCCGGGTCTTCTGCTGTGTGCGCCCGGTCGCCTCATATGGTATTGGCATCACCATCATGGTACCGTAGTCCCATGGTACTGGAGTCCCATAAAGATCCCGTGGTCACCGATCCCGCGCTCTACTCGGTGCTGTTCGAGAACGACCGGGTCCGGGTGCTGCAATACCGCGACCGCCCCGGCGATGCGACCCACCCGCACCGGCACCCCGACAGCGTCATGGTCACGCTGAGCGCCTTCAGCCGGCGCGTCGTCGCCGGTGACCGCCAGGTCGAGATCGAGCTGCCGGCGGCCCACGCGCGATGGGTCGGCGCTCAGGAGCACGCCGGCGAGAACATCGGCACGACGGAGTCCCACGCGGTCTTCATCGAGCTGAAAGAGCCTGCACCGACCGCACCGTCCACATGGGACACGCGGGACACGCGGGACACGCCGCTCGGCCCGGCGGCGGCCGGCGCGGGATCGTGATCAGGCCGGGTAGGCGCGGGTCTCGGTCGCCTTGACCGCGGCCCACACCTGCTGGCCGGGGGACAGGTGCAGGTGCGCGGCGGCGGCCGGGGTGACGTCCGCGGCGGCGGTGATCGGGCCGGTGAGCTGGATGCGTAGGTTGTCGCCGTGGCGCTGGATGCCGGCGACGGTCGCGGCCCACGTGTTGCGCGGGCTGCCGTCGGGCCGGTTGGGGTGCAGCGCGACCGCGGACGGCCGGAACACGACGAACGCGTCACCGTCGAGCCGGTCCTCGGCGGTCAGGCTGAACCCGTCGCCGAGCTGGACGGTGTGGCCGTCGGCGCGGCCCCGGTAGAGGTTGAGCCCGACGAGCCGGGCGACGTAGTCGGTCCGCGGTTGCGCGGTGATCGTCGCGGCGTCGCCTTCCTGGACCACGTGGCCGTCCTCGACGATGACGAGCCGGTCGGCCAGGACGAGCGCGTCGAGCGGGTCGTGGGTGACGAGCAGCACGGCGCCGCGGTGTTCGGCGAGATGCCGCTGCAGTTCGGCTCGGGTGTCGAGTTTGGTGCGGGCGTCGAGGGCGGCGAGGGGCTCGTCGAGCAGCAGCAGCGCCGGGTGTACCGCGAGCGCCCGGGCCAGGGCGACCCGCTGTGCCTGCCCACCGGACAGTTGGCGGGGTTTGCGGCGGGCGTGCTCGGCGAGGCCGACCCGGGCGAGCCAGCCGGCCGCCTGCTCGCGCGCGGCGCGCCGGTCCACACCGTGCCAGCGCGGGCCGAACGCGACGTTGTCCAGTGCGGAAAGGTGCGGGAACAGCAGGTAGTCCTGGAACACGACGCCGATCGGGCGGCGCTCCGGCGGGGTGAAGCGGCGTTGGCCGGGCCGGTCGAGGTCGGCGCCGTCGACGGTGACGTGCCCGGCGGTGAGCGGCTGCAGCCCGGCGAGGGCGCGCAGGGCGGTGGTCTTGCCCGCGCCGTTGGGGCCGAGCAGCGCGACGACCTGCCCGGGGTCGATCCGCAGCCGCACGTCGAGGCGGAACGTGCCCCGGTCCACGACGATGTGCGCGTCCACCGACGCTGAGCTGAACCCGGTCATGGGCTGGTGATCCAGCGGTCGCGGAGCCCGGCGAGAATGGCCACGGAGACGGTGAGCAGGATCAGGCTCAGCACGATCGCGGCGTCGAGGTCGGTCTCCAGGGCCAGGTATACGGCCAGCGGCATGGTCTGCGTGGTGCCGGGGTAGTTGCCGGCGAAGGTGATGGTGGCGCCGAACTCGCCGAGCGCCCGCGCCCAGCACAGCACCGCGCCGGCGGCGATGCCGGGTGCGACGAGCGGCAGCGTGACGTGGGTGAACGTGGTCCACCGGCCGGCCCCGAGGGTGGCGGCGGCCTCCTCGTA
Organism: Dactylosporangium sp. NPDC049525; assembly: GCF_040676755.1. Lineage (NCBI taxonomy): Bacteria > Bacillati > Actinomycetota > Actinomycetes > Micromonosporales > Micromonosporaceae > Dactylosporangium > Dactylosporangium sp. NPDC049525. The sequence continues at coordinate 110,939 of NZ_JBFAPO010000011.1, forward strand.
GCGGGTGTCGGCGCCGCGCAGCGCGCCTTCGACGGCGATGATGAGGAACGGCATCGCCACGAACGCCTCGGCGATGACGACGCCGGTGGTGGTGAACGGGAACGTGATCCCGAACGTGGTGTCGAGCCACTCGCCGAGCAGGCCCTTGCGGCCGAAGACGAGCAGCAGCGCGACCCCGCCGACGACGGGTGGCAGGACGAGCGGGACGGTGACCAACGCCCGGACGAGCCGCCGCCCGGGGAACTCGACGCGGGCCAGGAGCCACGCGAGCGGCACGCCGAGCAGCACGCAGACCAGAGTGGCGAGGGTGGCGCACTGCAGCGACAGCCGCAGCGCGGTCAGCACACCGGGCTCCGTGAGCCGCTGCGGCAGCGTGGTCCAGGGCGCGCGGACCAGCAGGCCGATCAGCGGGAAGGTGAGGAACAGCAGGCCGAGCCCGGCCGGCAGCAGCAGCCCGACCGGTATCCGCGGCCGACCGGCACGGCGCCGGGGAGGCGCGACGGGCCGCGCCTCCCCGGTTGCATCTACAGGGTCGTCCACGATCGGCATCGCCGGAGCTTACGGTGCCTGGAAGCCGGCGTCGGTGAGCACGGTCTTGCCCTTGGCCGACAGCACGTAGGCGACGAACGCCTGCGCACCGGCCGGGTTCTTCGCCTTCTTCAGCACGATGATCGGGTAGTCGTTGATCGCACCGGCGGACTCGGGGAACTCGATGCCGTCCACGTCGGCGGTGGCGGCCTTGGCGTCGGTGCGGTACACCAGCGCGGCGTCGACCTCGCCGAGCTTCACCTTGGACAGCGCGCCCTTGACGTCCTGCTCGAGCGTCACCGGGGTGAGCTTCACCGCGGCGGCGTCGAGGGCCTTCTTCGCGGCGGCGCCGCACGGCACCTGCTCGGCGCACAGGGCGACCTTCACGCCCGGCTTCGTCAGGTCGGCCAGGCCCTTGATCGCCTTCGGGTTGCCCTTCGGCACGGCGATGACGAGCTGGTTCTTCACGAACGTGGTGGGGGTGCCCTCGCCGCCGCCGGCGTCGGTGACGGTCTTCATGTTCGCCGGGGCCGCGGAGGCGAACACGTCGGCGGGCGCGCCGTTGTTGATCTGGGTCGCCAGGGCCGAGCTGCCGGCGAAGTTGAACGTGACCTTCGCGCCGGGGTTGGCGGTCTCGAAGTCCTTGCCGATCGTCTTGAACGTCTCGGTCAGCGACGCCGCCGCGAACACGGTGACGTCGCCGGTGACCGTCGCGGCGCTGCTGGCGGTGCCGGTGGACGGCTGCGGGGCGGCGGTCTTCGTATCGTCCCCGCAGGCGGTGAGACCCACGACGGTCAGGGCCGTGAGCGCCGCCAAGGTGGTGCGGATCCAACGGGATGTCACGAGCTGTTCCTCCCTTTGTTGGCGACGGCCGGAGTGGAGCGCTCCACCACGACCGTGGTCGACTTGATCACTGCGATGGCCACCGACCCGACCTGCAGGTCGAGGTCGTCGACGGCCTCCCGGCTCATCAGCGACACGATCCGGAACGGCCCGGCCTGGATGTCGACCTGCGCCATCACCGTGTCCTTGACGACGGCGGTGACGATGCCGCGCAGCCGGTTGCGGGCCGAGGACCCGTCGGCCCGGTCGTCCGGCTCGGTGCCCTGGGCCCGCACGAACTGCGCGAGGTCCACGCCGTCGATGAGCCGGTGGCCGTGCTCGTCCCGGCTGGCGGGCAGCCGGCCGGCGTCGACCCAGCGCCGGACCGTGTCCACGCTCACGCCCAGCAGTTCGGCCGCCTCACTGATCCGGAACACCGTCATCCGATCACCGTAGTCTGCCGCATCTGCGACGGGAAACCGTCCATCGAGCTAGCGTCTTCGAGACCCTGGTCTCATTTGCCACGCATCTGCATGATGGAGTCATGACCGGCACGGCACGCTCCGACCAGCCGACCGCGGCGGCGCTGCGCTGGGCGGAGGTCCTCGACCTGCTGGCGGAGGTCGTGCCGGCCGGCCCGGCGGGCGTGATCATCGACGGCATGGACGCGCATCGCGGTGTCGTCGCCGACCGCCTCGCGACGACGCTGCGGGCCGTCGGGCGGTCCTGTGTACGGCTCACCGACGACGCGCCGCCCGCGGACCGCGACGGGTGGCGGGCCGGCGAGGTCACCGTCGCGGACGGACCGCACCGTCGCGCCGAGCCACCGGCCGGCGGCTGGACCGTGGTCGTCTGGCTGCGCACCGCGCCACCCGTCGCGCGGGCCGGCGCGGACGGCGCCGGCGGCGATCGCAGCGGCGGGGCCCACGTCGTCGTCGACCTGCACGACCCCGGCTGGCCGGTGATCCGGCACGTCGATGCGGCACTGACCGACCGCGACCGGTGGTATCTGGCCGAGTCTCGGGCGTTCTTCGCCGCCCGCGCCGCCACCTGGGACACGAAGTTCGGCGACGACCAGCCCGCCTACACCGCCGCCGTCACCGAGGGCGGCCTCCCCGTCGGCGGCACCGTGCTCGACGTCGGCTGCGGCACCGGCCGTGCGCTGCCCGCCCTGCGCGCCGCCGTCGGCCCCACCGGCACCGTCATCGGCCTGGACGTGACCCCGCAGATGCTCGCCGTCGCACGCAACCCCGCCGTCGCCGCGGCCGCCGGCCTGATCCTCGCCGACGCCCGCCGGCTCCCGTTCGCCGCCGCCGGCCTCGACGCGATCTTCGCCGCCGGGCTCATCATGCACCTGCCCGACACCGACGCCGGCCTGCGCGAGCTCGCCCGCGTCACCCGCCCCGGCGGCCGGCTGGTGCTGTTCCACCCGTCGGGCCGCGCCACCCTCGCCGCCCGCCACGGCCGGGCGTTGCGCTCCGACGAACCGCTCGCCGAGGGGCCGCTGCGCGGCTCGGCCGGCCGCACCGGCTGGCGGCTGCTGCGGTACGACGACCCGCCACACCGCTTCCTCGCCATCGCCGAGCGCGGTTGACCGGGCCGCGGTTACGGTGGACCTGACCGGGCAGACGAGGTGCTGGCCAGTGACATGCGAAGAGGAGTGATCCTGTGCGGTTGAGCATCCGCAACCAGCTCGCCGGGACCGTGGCCGGCGTCGCGTCCGGCGAGGCGATGAGCACGGTGAGGGTGCGGTTGGACGGCGGCCAGGAGGTCACCGCAGCGATCACCGCCGAGTCGGCGCGGGACCTCGCGCTGACCGAAGGCACGAACGTCGTCGTGCTGGTGAAGTCGACCGAGGTGGCGGTCGCGGCCGCGGCGGTGCCGCGGATCAGCATCCGCAACCAGCTCGCCGGCACGATCACGGCGGTGGAGCACGGCGCGGTGATGACCACGGTCAAACTGGCCGTCGACGGCGGGGCCACGGTCACCGCGGCGATCACCAAGGACGCCGCGGAGGACCTCGATCTCGCCGAGGGTGCCCCCGCGGTCGCGCTGATCAAGTCGACCGAGGTCAGCGTGGCGCTGCCGTAGCCGGCGCAGCTCAGACCTGGGTGCGGGACCACTGCTGGTTGGTGCCGGTGCCACAGGTGTACTGCTGGATGTCGGCGCCGTCGGCGGTGCCGGCGTTGACCACGTCCAGGCACTTGCCGGAGTGCCGGACCCGGACCTGGAAGTAGCTGCCGGTGGCGACCCACTGCCACTGCTGGTTCTGCCCGCCGCCGCAGGTGTACTGGATGACGTTGCCACCGTTGGCGGTCGAGGCGCCGGCGACGTCGAGGCACTTGCCGCTGTTCTGGTTGACGATCTGGAAGTAGCCGCCGCCGGCGTCGCGGAACTCCCACTTCTGGTTCCCGCCGCCGTTCCAGCCCCACTGCTTCACTTCCGCGTTGTTCGCCGCGGAGCTGCTGACCACGTCCATCACCCGGCCGCTGTTGCGGTTGGTCACCCGGTACACGGTGGGGGACTGGCCGGTGACGGTGCCCGTCGCCGTGTCGATGGTGATCGACGCCGCGGCGGTCATGCTCATGCTGGTGGCGGACGGGAACGCGATCGGCAGCCACACATACTGGGAGTCGCCGACCGGGCCGCCCCACGCGCCGGCCCAGCGGTCGCCCATGTACAGGTAGCTGGTCGTGGCGGTGCCCTGGATCGGCAGCACGTACGTCGGCTGCGACCGGAACGTGGTGGAGTCACCCACGTTGCTCCAGCCGGTCCACGGGCCGGCGATGCTCGAGGCGGTGGCGTACTGGGCCTGGTTCGGGTTCCAACCGGTCGCCGCGGAGGTCAGCATGAAGTACGTGCTGCCGCGTTTGAACAGTGCCGGTGCCTCGCGGTGTCCGCCGGGCCAGAAGTTGCCGACCAGGCCCGCCACGCCGAGGTAGTCCGCGGTGAGCCGGTAGATGTGCAGGTCGTAGTTCTCCCGCGCGGCGGAGATCATGTACGCGGTGCCGTTGTCGTTGTACAGCGTGATGTCCCGCGACATGTGGCTGCCGAGCGGCCGGAAGCTGCCGTGGTAGGTGTAGTTGCCGTCGACGGTGGCCGAGGAGGCGACCGCGGCGCGGGCCTCGCCGTAGTCGGAACCGTTCTCCTTGTGCATCCACATCACGTACCGGCCGGTGGCGGCGTTGTAGATGACCTTCGGCCGTTCGATGTTGGCGACATTGAGCTCTGCCGCCGACGACTGGGTCAGCACGTTGTTGCGGAACTCCCAGTCGCGGAGGTTCGTGGAGCGGTACACGGACACGGCGCGGAACGTGTTGTTGGCGTTGCGGTTCTCGCCGAACCAGTAGTAGTAGTCGCCGACCTTGAGCACACCGCCGCCGTGCGCGTGCAACGCATTGCCGCTGGTGTCGGTGAACTGCGTACCGTTGACGATGGTGGCCGGTGCCGCGTGCGCGGCGGGCGCCGACACGGTCACGACCGCCGCGGCCGCGGCGACGGCGATGGCGAGGAACAACCGGGGCAGTCGCATGTCGTCTTCCTTCGGTTGTCCGGCGGCGTGCTGCGGGTGCCCGTGCTCAGGGCGTTTCACGACCTGCTGGATACACACGTCTGAAATCGGCGGACAGCGGCGGTCGCACCGGGGGTGTCGGCGCGGTGCCCCCGAGTGTTAGCGCGCACATCGGAGAAGTCAAGCGGCCGATGTCGATGCCTCCTGGCTGGCCTGAAAGCTACATGAGGCTAGTGTCCTAGGACGGTTCAGACCATGTGACCTGCTTGCTTGCCCTCGCCAGGCTCACCCGCGGCCCGGCCCTGGCTCAGATCGCCCATTCGGGGTAGTCGGGATGGTCGGACCACACCGACGCGTCATTGCGAAGCTCTCGGCATGGCGCGGGCTCATTACAGGTTCGGCACCAGTTCGGCTCGCGCGGCTCGTCGTCCTGAACCAGCACCTCGATCGCCTTGCCGTCCTCGCGCCGGTACACCTCGTAATGCTTGCCGTACTCGGGTTGACCGCTGGGATAGCCCGGCTTGTGTCGCTCGAGCCGCCGCCGCTTGGCCTCCACCTCGCGGAGCACCCGGGCGGGATCGTGACGGGCGATATGGGTGTGCTGGTTGCGACTGCCCGGCACGACCGCGACCGGCTCACCGCCCTCGTCGTGCGCCTGCCAAGAGGCCTGGATGATGGTACGGTCGGACGGTCGGATCTCTCGCCAGCCGCCGGGCTGGTCCGGTTTGACGATCCACACCTGCGGTGCGTAGCCGCCAGCCGAGATCATGCTGGCGATCGACTCGTCCTCGGCCAGCCGTGCCTCGATGAAAACCACCAGCTCGTTCGTCATGCCCTCGATTCTCCTCAGGCGGCGGCGATGGCGGTCCGGATTTGCTCCCATCCCGTTGAGTTCGTCCAGGTGAGACATCGCGCAGGCGCGCGGACGGCGCGGGTTGCGCGTTGGGTGCGCACCGTTCGCCCGCAGCTCGTGATAACACCGCGCGAGCGGCTTGCAGGATGCGACCGTAGACGCAGGAGCGGCGCCGGGTCCAGAACAAGGTTGGACGCGATCGGCCACCCGGATGCCGCAGTAATCCGGGTGAAACACGGGGGGATTGACTCGATTGTCCACTATGGACATCGCGGGCGGTGGGGTGCGCAGAACGGGCCTACGATCCGACCCGTGCGAATGCTCCGAAGCATCACCTCATCTGCAGCTGTCCTCGTCACCGCGGTCGGCGGGTTTCTCGTCGCCACCGCAGCGCCGGCCAGTGCGGGGACCAGCGTGCACGTCCCCTCGGTCGCCGCGGCGTACACCGACGCGCTGCACCCGAACGTCTCCCATGTCGGCGACCCGCTCGGCCAGCCGGTCGGGCTCTGGCGCGACGGCGCCGGCCGCTTCCACCTCTCCCGTGCCTACTACACCTTCGACCTGTCGGCATATGCCGGGCTGAGCGTCACGTCGGCGGCCGTGCGGGTGCCCGAGTTCTTCGTCGCCGACTGCGCCCGGCCGTCGGGTGTTGCGCTGTACAAGGCCTCGTCCTTCACGGCGCCGACCTGGGCGCAGCCGCCGGCCGAGCAGGCGCTGCTGGACGCCACCCCGCAGAACGTCGCCACGAACGGTGGCTGCCCAGGCATCGCGGCGTGGGACGTCACCGCCGAGCTCACCGCGGCCCTCGCGGAGCGGCGGCCGACGCTGACCGTCGAGTTGCGGCTGACCGGGCTGGCCGAGGTGGACCCGCGGCGGCACCGGCTGTTCACCCCGACCGCCGCCATCGACCTGGTCTACAACCGGCCGCCCAACGGGCCGGCGGCGGCCATGGTCGACGGGCGCCTGTGCAGCGTCATCCCTCAGCTGCGCTCCACCAACGCGACGCCGGTCGTCGGCGCCGGTGCCATCGACCCAGACGGTGACGCCGTCACCGTCGCCTTGGCGGTCTGGCCGGTGGACGACCCGGTCCGGCGCAGCGAGTTCCCAGGACCGTCCGTGACCCTGCCCGCCGGGGTGCTCGCGGCCGACGGCGACTACGTGCTGGCGGTGCGGGCAGTCGATGCCGACGGTGCCGCGACCGACTGGACCGTGGCCTGCGTGTGGACCTTCGACGGCAACCCGCCGGCGAATGCGCCGTCGGTGTCCGTGTCCGGTGGCCAGCCGGGCAGGCCGGGCGTCGCGGCCACGTTCACGTTCTCCGCGAACGGCGACCCGGACGTGGTCGGCTTCAGGTGGGGCTTCGACGCACCGTCGGGCGATGTACTGCCGGCCGGCCAGCCCGGCGGGAGCGCCACCGTATCGTGGACGCCGCCGCTGTCAGGGGTCTACCACCTGGTCGTGGTGGGTGTCGACAGGGCCGGTCAGGAGTCGTCGGCGGCCACGTTCGACTACCGGGTCGCCAGTGACGCGCCGACGATCGAGGATCACGATCCCGAGGCGCCGTTCAACCAGAACCGCACCATCACCTTCCACCCCGGCGCGGCGGACGTCGTCGACTACGTCTACAAGTTCAAGAACAACGTCGAGCACGTCGTGCCGGCCGGCGCCGATGGCACCGCGACCGTGGTGCTGCTGGTGAACATGTCCGGTGGCGGCTCGCCGCTGTCGGTGTACAGCCGCAGCGCGGACGGCACCCGGTCGGAGACGAGCTCGACGGTCTTCAACCCTCGCAGCGCACCGACGGTGACGTCGGAGCAGTACCCGATCGGCGGCACGAACGGCGCGCCGGCCGGCACGCCCGGGGTGTTCGTCGTGACGTCCTACGTGCCCGGGGTCCTGTCCTACAGCTATCGGATCGACGGCGGGCCCAAGGTCAACGCGCCCACCGACGCGAACGGCAACCTCGTCATCAACTACACGCCGGCCACGCCCGGCACGCATTCGATCGCGATCGGCTTCGGCACCATGGCCGACGACATCACGGTCGACGGCGGGCTGTATTCGTTCACCGCGGGCTGATCCTCGCTCCTCGGCGAGCAGCTGGGCGGTGAGCGGAGAACGCAGTGACCTGACCGGCAGGATCGAGGCCGCCACGGCCAGGATCGTGCCGGTCAGGGTCGCGGCCGCGGGACCGCGTAGGACGTCGAGGTCGTTGCGTTGAGCGTTGCCCTGGTCAAGCAGGCTTGAACGGTGAACCTCATCGTGATCGCTGTCTGGCCTGGATGCGCGCCGCCACCCGGTGGACCGGCTGCCTGCCGCCCGCGGGCCGCGGTCAGGTGGTCCAGCTCCAGAACTGGTATCCGGATCCGCAGGTACGCTGGACGACCTTCGCGAAGTCGGCGCTGCCGAGCACCTCGAGGCACTTGCCGCTGAACCGGTTCCCGATCAGGCCGGACGACGCCACCATCGTCCACTGCTGGTTCGCCGCGCCGGTACAGCGGAACTGGCCGACCGGCGCGTAGTCGTTCGGGTTCCAGTACATGACCTCCAGGCACATGCCGGACCAGACGTTCTGGATCAGGCCGGTGTCGGTGTTGTAGTTCCACTGCTGTGTCGCCCAGCCGTAGCAGGTGTACTGCCCCATCTGCGCAAGCTCCTCCTTCGTGCCGTAGGGCGTCTCCAGGCACTTGCCGGTGCTGCGGTTCTGGAACAGCGCGGAGTACCTGACCGTCGCCGCCGCCGGCTCCGCCGCCACTGCGACACCCACCGTCGATGCGGCCAACGCGGTCAGCGTGGCCACGATCATCGTTCGCCACATGGTCATGAGATCCTCCAAACCGGGACTGGCTCGTCCGGTTCGAGCATGGCCTCGGGCGTCGTACCTGTCGTCAGTGCTAACACTGAGGACAGCGCCTGATCCCACAACGCAACGGCGCCCCGCCGCCTGCGCCGCACAGGAGCGTTGTAACGCAGCCGTTGACATGGACGCTCCTTTTGATATCGGATCATGTCCGAACAAGGTGGGAGTCTGTGGCCCATGGCGGTCAGTCAGGCGGCGGCGGATCCGAACGCGAGTGGCGGGAGAACGACAACAGGCCTGCCTGACGAGGTGAGGCGAATGAACTACGGTGACCCGACCGACCCGCTGGGCAGCGATGCGCAGGTTGCGGGGGCGTCCGACGGGAGAGGTGACGGCAGCCTCGGTCACGGCAGTCGCGACAACCCACCAGGGCGGCATCGGCGCTCCGCCGGGAAGCTCGGCGGCGGAATAAGCGACATGATCGGCCGCTTGACCGGCCGCGGTGCTGTTGGCGCCGGTCCCAGCTCCGGCGACGCGGCGATTGTCGCAGCCGACAGTCCGCCGGCGACCGGGGTGCAGGCGAGCGGGGTGCAGGCGAGCGGGCGACCGAAGCGGTGGCGCCGACGCAACGTCATCATCGCTTCCACCGCCACCGTACTGATGCTGATGGGCATCGGGTTGGTGGCCGGCACCTACTACTTCGACTCGGTCGACCTGCCGCCGGACCTCCAGATGTACGAGTCGACGACGATCTTCTATGCCGACCACCAGACCCCGATGGCGAGAATCGGCGAAGAGAACCGGACCGTGGTCACTCTCGACAAGGTTCCCAAACACGTACAGCAAGCGGTCGTGGCCACAGAGGACATGACCTTCTACAGCAATGACGGCGTCGACTACGGCAGTATTGTCCGTGCCGCGTGGAACAACGTCACCGGCGGTGAGCGGCAGGGCGCCTCGACGATCAGCCAGCAGTACGCCCGCAAACTTGCCGACCTCAAGGGCATCTCGTATGCGCGAAAGGTGCGCGAGGCGGTGATCGCGACCAAGCTGAACGAGAAATACGACAAGGACAAGATCCTTGAGCTGTACCTGAACGCGGTCTATTTCGGCCGGCATGCGTACGGGATCGAGGCGGCCGCGCAGGCGTACTTCGGCAAGCCGGTCAACAGCCTGACGGTCGCGGAGGGAATGGTGCTCGCCGGCCTGATCAAGGATCCGGAAGGCTCCGAGCCGAAGAAGGGCAGCCCGTACGACCCGACCCGGAACCCCGACACGGCCAAGGAGCGGTTCCACAGCTACATCAAGCCCAACATGGTCCAACTCGGCTACCTGACCCAGCAGGCGGCCGACGAGCTCAAGTACCCGGACAACGTGATCAAGGTCGACCCCGCCGTGGACACTCGGCTGCGTGCTCAGTGGGGCCTGGACAAGCCCGAGGGGCTGATCGTCCACCACGTGATGGACGAGCTTTCCAAGATCAACGGGCCTGACGGACGGCCCAAGTTTTCGTCCGACGAGATCCGCAACGGTGGCCTGCAGATCTACACCACGGTGGCCAAGCCGATGCAGGACGCCGCACTGAAATACGCCAGCGGTGCCACGGCTGACTCACCGCTGTTCGGCCAGCCGCCGAATCTTCAGGGCGCGTTGGTTGCCGTCGAGCCAGGCACCGGCCGGGTCCGTGCCTACTACGGCGGATCACAGGGCGATGGGAGCGACTACGCCGCCTGGTACGCCGACCCGGTGCTGTCGGACGGCAAGCCGGTCGAGTTCGGCGCGCACCCACCCGCCTCCTCGTTCAAGGTCTACACGCTCGCCGCGGGACTCATCCATGGGTACTCCATCGACTCCCACTGGGACAGCACGAGCCCGAAGGACTTCCCGCGTAGCCACCGGATCACCGGCCAGCAGCCGGGCCCGGTGAAGAACAACGACGGCGGCTCGGCCGACTGCCAGGCGTGGTGCACGTTGCTGGAGGCGACCGAGAAGTCGCTCAACACGCCGTACTTCGCGTTGGCGGAGGAGGTGGGCTGGCCCAAGGTGCTCGAGGTGGCCCGCGCGGCGGGGATCCGGTCCATGTGGCACCCGGCAAAGGGCCGGCTGGACCTGACCACCAAGAACCCGTCAGAGTTCGGGTTCAGCACAGAACTCGGCATCGGGCAGTTCCCGGTGACCGTCCTCGACCATGCCAACGGCATGGCGACGTTCGCCGCTCGGGGCAAGGCGGCATCGGTCCACTTCGTGCAGGAGGTGCACAAGAAGGGCCAGCGTGTCTACGGGGAGACCATCAACCCCAAGCAGATCCCGGGGTTCACCGACGCGATGGCTGACAACGTCACGTACGCGTTGAGCAAGGTCGCCGCGGCGACCGCCTCCGACATGAACGGCCGGCCGGCGGCCGGCAAGACCGGCACCTGGCAGTTGCGTGACACGTCCGACAACGCGCACACCTGGATGGTCGGCTTCACACCACCCGGCCGGGACAAGGCCAAGACACCCGGACTGGCCGCCGCCGTATGGATCGGCAACAAGAATGACGAACAGAAGCTGGTCAACAAGGCCGGCCAACGCCTCTTCGGCGCGACCATGGCGGCGCCGGTCTGGCGCAAGTTCATGAACGCGGCTCTGAACAAGACAGAAAAGGTCCGGCTGCCATCCCAGCCGAGACCGGGCGGGAGTCTCGCCGAGGGCAACGGCATCCCGCCGGCAATGGACCACGGCAGGGACGGCGACCGGGGAAACAGGCCGTGCAGGCGGCCCGGACCGCGCTGCCAGTCACCGGGCACCCGGTAACCATGACAGCGCGCCGGGCGCGGCGATCAGCGCCAGCACGACGGCCAACCCGGCCATCGCCACCAGCCACCGGTCGGCGTGCAAGGTTTCTGGTTCGGTGTGCCCGTCGTCCGGCCGCTCATCCCGCCACAGCCGGCACAGCGGACGGTCCAGAGGCAGTGCCTGAACGGTGCGTCGACAACGGTGCGGAGACCCGGCCATTCCCGCCCGGAGTACCGTTGGCCTGAGGCTGCTGGGCGCTCTGGTCGCGCCCTGGCACTCTGCCATCCGCCATCGCCCGGGCATGCTCCCTTGACTCGACGTATCGAGGAGCGACATGAACAGGGCGATCGGCGGGCTGATCACTCGGATGGTGCTCGCCACCTGCGTGCTGCTGCTGATTGTCGGCTCCGCGTTCGTTGCCATGCTCATCTCGATCGGTGACCAGCGTGAGACCGCCCGTATGTCGCTGAAGGCCCAGGACGTGTTCGTCGCGGCCCAGCAGATCCAGCAGGACGTGACCAACATGCAGGCGGCGCAGCACGAGTTCATCATCACCGGTAACCCGGCGTTCCTTGTTCCATGGCAGGCCGCGCGGGACCGACTTCCGACCGCGACCGCGCAGCTGCAGGAGACTGCCAGCGACGCGGCACAGCACAGCCAGGCCCAGCGAATCGCGCAGATGGCCGACTCGTATGTCAACACCTACTCGGTCCCGACCGTCAACGCGGCAATGCGCGGGGACAGTTCGGCACGCAGTGACGCGTCCCTGATACAGGGAAACCGCCGCGTGAGTGAACTGGTCGGCGCGCTGGACCGGTTCCGGGCGGACGAACGCAGCATCATCATCGCTCGGGAGCGGCACGACGATGCGATGACGGACCGGGAGGTCGTCGCGGTCGTCGTTGGCCTGGTGGGTTCGGTGATCGTCATCGGTCTTGTCGGCGGATACCAGACCTGGCTCATGGTCCAGCCGATCCGCCGGGCGGCCGGCATGGCAGACCGGCTCGCCGGCGGCGATCTGGCCACCCGTATGCCCGAGACCGGCAAAGCCGAGATCGGTCAGCTCGAACGGTCCTTCAACGTCATGGCTTCCACGCTCGAGCACAGCCACGACGAGCTCGCTCAGCTCGTCGACACGCAGAGCGCCCTGCGCAGGGTCGCCACCCTCGTCGCGCGGGGTGTCCCGCAGGCGAAGGTCCTGGAGGCGGTCATCGAGGAGCTCGGGCGGCTGATCGGCACCGAGGTGGCCCGCATCATCCGGTTCGAGCCCGACGGCAGCGGGACCATCGTCGCAGCCTGGGGCGGCGATGACAGCCTGAGTCTGCCGGCCGGCAGTCAGGTGTCGATGGAGGGACGCAGTGTCACGGCGCTGGTGATGCGCACCGGCAAGTCCGCGCGGATGGACAACTTCGACGAGGCCACCGGACCGCTCATCGCCCACCTGCGGGCCGCAGGGATACGTGCGGCGGTGGGTGCCCCGATCTACGTCGAGGGCCGCCTGTGGGGCTGTGCGACCGCCGCCACCGCAGGCGCTGCACCGCCGGCGCCCGACGCCGAGGCCAGGCTCGCCGAGTACACCGACCTGATCGGCACCGCCATCGCCAACGCCCAGGCCCGCGACGATCTCGTCAAGTCCAGGGCCAGGTTCGTGCTGGCCACCGACCAGGCCCGTCAGCAGATCGAGCGGGACCTGCACGACGGGGTCCAGCAGCGGCTCGTCTCGCTGGGGCTGGAGGTCCGCCTCGCCGAGGCGAGCGTTCCACCGGAGATGGCACAGCTGCGCGAGCAGCTGTCCGCCGTGGTGACCGGGCTGACCGGGACGGTCGAGGATGTGCGCGAGCTCTCACGTGGCGTGCATCCGGCGATCCTGACCGAGGGTGGCCTGCGGCCCGCCCTGCGCGCGCTGGCCCGCCGTTCCGGGGTCACGGTGGACCTCGACCTGCACCTGGACGACCGCCTGCCGGAGCCTGTCGAGGTGGCGGCGTACTACGTAGTGGCGGAGGCGCTGACAAACGCCGCCAAGCACGCACACGCGACGGTCATCTGGGTCAACATCGTGGTGCGCGGCGATTTCCTGCACCTGTCGGTGCGTGACGACGGTGTCGGCGGCGCGGTCCTGAACGGCGGTTCGGGCCTCATCGGGCTGACCGACCGGGTGGAGGCCCTGGGCGGCACACTGACGCTCTGCAGCCCGGTCGGCAAGGGCACCCTGCTGCAGGTCATTCTCCCGCTCGAGCGCGCGTGGCCGGCCGGTCCTCGGTGTCGGCGGTCCGGCACGACGGGTGACCGACCCGTTGACGACGCCGTCGATGCGCTCGATCTGGCGGCCCGGACTCGTCGTGTGAGTTGATCGCTGCGACGCGGCGCGAGTTCCGGGCTTGGAGACTTCACCGCTCAAGCCTGCCTCGGTCTTGACGAACGGCGAACGCAACAGTGCCAGGTGGGGCACGATCGTGGCGCGGGAACCGCAGGGCAGACAGTGCTCATCAATCGCGTCGGTCGGCACCGGCTTGGCTGTCGAGCGCGGCGAGGTGGACGCGTACGTCGTCGGCGTCGGGAGATCCGAGATCGGTGTACCGGACCAGGGCCTGTTCGTAGTGCTGGCGGGCCCGGGCCAGGTCGCCGAGGGCCTGGTGGGCGTGGCCGAGACCGGTGTGGGCACGGGCCTGCTGATCGGGGGCCGGGCTGGCGGTCAGCGCGGTGGTGTGTTGCGTCAGCGCGGCGGTCAGGCGGCCGCCGGCAAGGGCCGCTTCTCCCAGGCCGTTGAGCGCCCGGGCTTCACCGTGGCGGTCACTGGACTTCTTGAAGATCGCGAGGGCCTGCTGGTGGTATGCGGTCGCCTGGTCAGGCTGGTCGAGCCGGGTGTGGACGGCGCCGAGACCGTCGAGGGCCCAGGCTTCGCCACCTGAGTAGCCGAGGTGCCCGAACAGCGCCAACGCCTGCTGATAGTGATCGGCGGCGGCGGGGTACCGGCCCTGTCGCTGGGCGACGAGACCAAGGTTGACCCGTACGGTGGCTTCACCGTGGCCGCCGCCGAGCTGCCGGTACAGCATCAGCGCCCGCTCCAGGCGGTCGGCGGCCGACTGGTACCGGCCGATCCGCTCCTCGACAACGGCCAGGTTGCTCAGGACGCGCGCTTCACCGTCCTGGTCGCCTGCCCGCCGGTGCAGGGCCATCGCCTGCTCGTAATGTTCGGCGGCTGCCTGGTAGCGGCCCCGCCGCGCCTCGCCGGCACCGAGGTTGTTGAGGACGCGTGCCTCACCGACCGGGTCGCCGGCTTGTCGCCACAGGGCCAGCGCGCCGACGAAAGCCTCCGTGGCCGCGTCGAGCCGGTCAAGGTGAAAGTTGATGGTGCCGAGACCGAGGAGCGCATGGGCCTGCCCGGCAAGATCACCCGTCTGCCGGGCGGCGTCGTGGGCGTGCCGGTGGATGGCGAGCGCGTCGATGTCGGGGCCGCCCTCGAGGTAGCGGTACAGGATCCGGGACAGTCGTACGGTGTGGATCGGCCATCCGTGGGTGGCGGTGTGCGCGGCGGCCGCGACCAGGCAGGACCGTTCCGTGTCCAGCCACCGCCGGGCGGCCTCCGGCTCGCCGAACTCCGGGGTGGGCGTGGCGTGCACCGGAGGGTCGGTCTGGCTGGCTGTGTCACCGGTGAGCTGCAAGCTCACCATCGCGGACGCGGCGGCCGCCAGGTAGTAGTCGAACAGCCGGGTTGAGGCTGCCGTGCGTTCGGTGTCAGGGGCGTCCGCGGCAAGGCTGCCGGCGTAGGCGCGCAGCAAGTCGTGCATGCCGTAGCGGCCAGGGCCGGTCGAGTGGACGAGGTGGGCGCGCGCGAGCCGGTCCAACGCACGGCGGGCCAACGGTAACTCCGTGCCGGTGAGCGCGGCCACCGCCCAGGCGTCAACGTCTGGGCCGGGGTGCAGGCCCAGCAGGCGAAACGTGCGGACGACCGCAGTCGGCAGGTGGCGCATCGACCAGGAGAACACCGCCGCCACGGCGGCGCGGGGGTCACCGCCAGCGTCGAGCAGATCCAGGCGCTGCTGCTGGTCGGCCAGTTCGACGACCAGATCGCACAGCGGTGTGGTGTCCCGGGCGACGGCGAGCTCGGCGGCGACCCGCAACGCCAGCGGCAGGCGGGCACACTGCGCGGCGAGTGCGGCGGCGGCGCCGGGATCGGCCGCAACGCGGTCACCGATCAGCTGGCGTAACAAGGTGACCGCGTCGTGTGGTGAGAGCAGGTCAAGGTCCAGGCGCCGGGCGCCGTGTACGGCGACCAGCCCGGCCAGGCTGTCCCGGCTGGTCACCAGCACCATGCTCGAAGCTGTGCCGGGCAGGAGCGGGCGGACCTGGTCAACGGTCGCGGCGTTGTCCAACACGATGAGCATGCGCCGGCCGGCCAGCTCGGTGCGGTAGCGGGCTTCCCGCTCGGCGACGTCGGCGGGAATGTCCGGCCCGGGTACACCCAGCGCGGTCAGGAACCGTGCCAGCACTTCTTCGGCCGTGGCGGGCTGGTCGGGATCGTAGCCGCGCAGGTTCACATAGAGCTGTCCGTCGGGGAACCGGTCCAGGGACTGGTGGGCCCAGTGGACGGCGAGCGCTGTCTTGCCCACGCCGGCTGTTCCGGCAATGGCCGAGATCACCACGGCGGCCGGCCCGTCACCGTTGTCGAGCAGCTTGGTGAGGCGCCCCAGGTGGTCGGTACGGCCGACGAAGCCGGCCACGTCGGCCGGCAGCTGTGCTGGAACAGGCCGGCCGCGTGCTGGCGGCGCATGAGCGTGGTCGGAGACCGGGCCGGCCTGGTGCTCGTCGGTGTCCTTGAGCGCGGACTGGCAGAAGCTGTCACGCTCGGCACCGGCCAGTTCGAACGCGTCGGCGAGCAGCCGTACCGTCCGCGGCTGAGGGCGCCCGATCCGGCCGCCCTCAAGGCCTCGGATGCTGCGCACGCTCACGCCCGTGCGGGCGGCCAACTCCTCTTGGGACATACCAAGCCGCTGACGGCGTGTGCGCACCTCCGCGCTGAACATCGGTCCTCCCATAGCCCCTGATCGAGGGCGCACCTATGGTCCCGATGGGGAGGGTTTCCGTCAACGTGCCGTTCTGAGGCCCTCTGTCCTACGGCGAAGGCGAGGCTGACGCAGGCACGGGCGACCGTGATGACGTCGCGCTGGGCTACAAGGGTGGCGGGACCCAGGCGATGCCGGATGACGGACCGGTGAGATTGCGAACCCCCGAATCCGCCCGGATTCCTGACACTGCACGACTCATCGCCGCAGCGCCTGGTCACGATCTGGGCGGCGTCGCAATCCCCCGGTCAGCCGTCGTAGAGCGACCCTCTGCCGACCTCGACGTGCCCCGCACCGAACCGTTCCTCCCCGTGTCATGCGCGGACATCGCCTGGAGCCGGCCCTGGCCTCCGGATCGGCCTGCGACGCTCCGGCACCGCCGGCACATGTCACGATAGGAACAGTTCCGTGTGCCGGGCGAGGCAAGGAACCGGCAAGACACCGGCAACTCACCTCGCGAGGGAGCGGCGGTGTCGCTGGGGCCGCGGTCAGCCGGCAGCGGTCAGATCGGTGGTCCGGGCGAGTTCGGCGACCGCGGCGACCAGGGCCTCGACCATCGGGTCGGGGTCGCGCCAGGCGGCGACCGTGTCGGCGTGTTCACCTCGCAGCGGCACGAACACCACGCCGGTGCGCCGGATCGACCGCGCCGAGCGGGCCAGCCGGCTCACCCCGACGCCCGCCGCGACCAGGCCGAGCAGCCCGGGCACGGTGTCGGCCCGTTGCACGACGTCGGGGGCGAAGCCGGCGGACGCGAACTCCTGGTCGTACTTGTCATGCCAGGGTGGCCATGACGCGCGCGGGGTGAGCACCCACGGTTCGGCGGCCAGCTCATCCAGCCCGAGCTCGGCCCGACCGGCCAATCGGTGCTCCTGCGGCAGCACTGCGCATGCCGGCTCGCGCAGCAGCGTGCGGGTCCGCAGGTCGGGCACCAGCGGCGGGCGCGTGAACGCCACCTGGAACTCGCCCGCGCGCAGGCCCGCCACCACCCGCTCGATGGACCCGTCGGTGGTGCTCAGCTCCACGCCGGGCAGCCGTTCCCGGCACACCCGCACGACCGCCGGCAGCATGTAGTTGCCCACCGACGCGAGAAAAGCCAGGTGCAGCCGGGAGGGCACCTGCCGCACCGACGCCACCGCCGCCTCCGTGCGCTCCAGCACGGCACGGGCCTCGGCCAGAAAGACGCGCCCCGGCTCGGTGAGCCGGGTGCCGCGCTGATCGCGGTCGAACAGCCGTACCCCGAGCGTGCGCTCGAGCCGGGCCAGCTGCTGCGAGAGCGACTGCTGGGCCAGGTGCAGGTCACGGGCGGCCGCCGAGAAGCTGAGCCGTTCGGCGACGGCGACGAAGTACCTCAGCTGGCGCAGCTCCGGCAGGGTCACAGGTTCTGACTGTAACCATGATGACGAGTCGATGTTGGCTCGGCGGCTCCCCGCTCGCCAGAGTTGCAGGCATGACGCGCACCTGGCTCATCACTGGCTGTTCTGCCGGATTCGGCGCCGAGGTGGCCAAGGCCGCCATCGCCGCCGGTGACAACGTCATGGCGACGGCTCGTACCCCTGGGGCAATCAAGCTGGAAGGAGACGGCCTGGCCACAACACAACTGGACGTCACCGATCGAGCCTCTGTCGATGCGGCGGTGGCCGCGACCCTCGACCGGTTCGGGCGGCTCGACGTGGTGGTCAACAACGCGGGGCACGGTTCGGTCGGCGCGATCGAGGAGATCGACCCCGACGACCTGCGCGCGATCATGGAGGTGATGTTCTTCGGTGCGGTCTGGCTGACCCAGGCCGCCCTGCCGCACCTGCGGGCCCAGGGCAGCGGCACGATCGTGCAGATCAGCTCCATGGGCGGGCAGGTCACGATGCCGGGGTTCGGGGCGTACTGCTCGGCGAAGTTCGCGCTGGAGGCGATGTCCGACGCGCTGGCCGACGAGGTGGCCCCGCTCGGCATCACGGTGCACATCGTCGAGCCGGGCGCGTTCCGCACCGAGTTCGGCGGCTCACGGATGCACCGCTCACGGCAGATCGACGCCTACGCGTCGTCGACGGCGGCCACCCGCGACGCGGTCGAGCACATGGACGGCACGCAGCCCGGCGACCCGGCCAAGGCCGCACAGGCGATCCTGCGCCTGGTGGACGCCCCCGTTGCCCCACGCCGGCTGGCCCTGGGCAACGACGCGGTCGACGCCATCCGGCAACGCCACACGACACTCGCCGCGGACCTGGCGGCATGGGAGTCGGTGAGCCGATCGACCGACCTGGATTGATGGGGCCGGCCCGCTCCACCGCGATCCCGCCGCCCGCCCTGACCCGTGCCGGCCAGGGTGAACGGCTCGACGACGACCTGGCCGCCGGGTTCGCGCACGGCGCGCGCGGCGGCGGCCAGGCTGTCGCCGCGGATCACGGACGGGCGCCGGTCACGCGAGTGACGCCACGAAGGCGGCGTGTTCGATGCTGCCGTAGTACTCCCGGACCTCGGCGATCAGGCCGTCGCGCAGCTGGATGACGCTGATGTACTGGTTCTGGTACTGGCCGCCGCCCAACAGCTCGACGCTCAGCCGGTGCTCGGTGATCACGACGTCCGGGTCGATGGTGTGGTGCGTCGACTGCCGATCGATACGGACGTCGCCGACGGCTTCGGCCAATGCGCCGATGAACCCCACCAGCTCGTCGCGTCCGTGCAGGACGGCGGGGAGCGGCGGCAGGGGGTACGCGACCTCGAAGCGGCAGTCGGGCTGGAACAACAGCGACCAGTCGGCGAAGCGCTTCGCCGCGAACAGGGCGTTGTACTGGGCGATCAGCTCGGTGTTGCGGACGCGGGTGTCGGTGAGCGTCATCATGGTCGGCCGTTTCTCTCGTGGTTTCGCTGACCACCAGAGCGTCGGGCCGGCCGGTTGCGCCGATCTAGCGGCTAACTTGCGAGGGCCGCACGCGACCGGGCCGCGAAGTGCGCCGCGCCGGCCCGTTCCGCCACCAGGAGCGCGCGACTCCAGTACGCGTGCGCCGCCGGCAGATCGCCGAGAGCGGTCGCCAGCCGGGCGAGCACCTCGGCGACCGGTTCGAGGGTGAACACCCCCGACGAGGCGCCGGCCAGCTGATCCGCATACGGGGCGAGCGCCTCCGCGCACCGCGCCAGCACCGGTTCCTCGTCGAACGCCAAGGCGTTGTGCGCGCGCACTGTCCAGATCGTCAACGTCAGGAAATCGTGCCGGACCGGCTCGTCGGGCCGCCACAGCGCGCGTGCCTCGGCAGGGCGGCCGGCCCGCTGCAGGGCGCGCACCAGGAACTCCGGCGACAACCTCGGCACCGCCGAGTACCAGCCGCGGACCTGCTCCGGATCGTGCCTGGCGCCGGCCACCTCGTCGAGCATGAACAGGCACAGCGCGCCCATCGAGTCGCCGGAGTGTTCGCCCGCGGCGCGCATCGCCTCGACCATCCGGGTCACGGACCGCCGTGCCCCGGCGTCGTCTCCATCGAGGGCTGACAGCAGCGCGTGGGCGCAGCGTGCCATCACCGTGCCGGTGCCGAGCTGGTGCCGCTCGGCGACGGCCTCCAACGCGGTCAGATGCCGCCGGGCCGCGACCAGGTCGGCGAGCCCGGCATGAGCGGCGAACGCGGCCTGGTGCCCGAGCAGCGCGGTGGCCGGCAGCTGCGCCCGCTCGCCGAGCTCCGCCACCCGGTGCGCGACCGCCAGCCGTTGCGTCAGGTCGTCGGTCTCGTAGTGGGCCCGCAGCCGCGCGTTGAGGGCCAGCGTCAGCAGCTGCGGATCGCCCACCTGCTCCGCGGCGCGGACCGCCTCGTCGGCGCGGTCGGCGGTACGCGGATCGCCTTCCCCGTCGACCTCGCCCACGAGCAGGCACAACAGCCTGCACCGGGTCGCCGGGCCGTCCGCCGCGGGCATGGTCAGGGCGCGCTCGGCGAGGTCGATGAGCGCCTGGTCGAGCTCCAGGTAGTGCCGCTGGGTCCACGGGGTCGGGACGCTCCAGGCGGTGAGCGCGGCCACGAGCAACGCCTCGGAGCCCGTCGAACCGGCCAGTTCCACAGCCTCGGCGCGCACCGTACGGACCCGGGCCACGTCGCCGCTCCAGGCAAGCGTCCGGACCAGCCGGAGCAGCAGATCGAGGCGCTCGGCGGCGGGCCGGCCGGCGGCGCGCGCGGCGTCCGCCGCGCGGCGCCAGAGCAGGGCGGCCTCCGCGTACGCCAGCCGGCTCTCCGCCTGTTCCGCCGCGAGCTCGCTCCACCGGGCCGCCGGCGCCGCGTGCGCCGGGCCGGCCAGGTGGTAGTGGTGGGCCAGGGAGAACACCGCCGACGGGTCGACCGCCTCCGTCGTCGAGGCCACCAGGTGGTGCATCCGGGCGCGGCGAGGCGGGGACAGCTCGGCGTAGAGCGCCTCTCTGACCAGGACGTGCGAGAAGCGCAGATCGTGGGCGACCGCGTCCAGGAAGCCCCCTACCAGCGCGATCTCGACGGCGTCGAGCGCCTCGTCCTCGGTGAGGCCACTGGCGCGCAGGAGCACCTCGGTCGGTACCTCCCGGCCGATGACCGCGGCGAGGCGCAGGACGGTGGCCGCCCGGTCAGGGAGCCGGGAGATGCGCAGCTTCACCACGTCCCGGACGCCGGTCGGCACCTCCTCGACGTTGCCACCGGCCGAGAGCAGCCGCCCGAGCTCCATGACGTGAAACGGGTTGCCGTCGCTGCGCGCGGTCACCGAGGCGAGTTCCCGCGACGTCAACGGGCGGTCGGCGAGCCCGCGCACCAGCTCACCGACCGCGTCCGGCGCGAGCGGCCCCAGCCGCAACCGGACCGGATCGTGCCGGGCCAGGGTCGCCAGGGCTCCGGTGAGTGCAGCGGGTGCCTCTTCCGGCCGGTACGTGGCAACGAGCAGCACCGGCGCGGTCCGCAGGTCCGGCAGGAGATCGCGCAGCAGGGCGAGGCTCGCGTCGTCGGCGCGGTGCAGGTCGTCGAGCACGAGCAGCAGCGGAGCCGATGCGGCGGCGTCCGTGAGCCGGCGGGTGAACGCCCGGTGCAGCAGGAACCGCCGGGCGGTCGGATCACCGCCGTCCGAGGGCACCTCACCCGGCGCGCCGGGTGAGCGCAGCGGGTCGAGTTCGACGGTGTGCCCGGACCCGGGTGCGGCCGCCGGCAGCGCCTCCAGCAGCGTCGCCCACGGGTACAGGGCCGGGGCGCCGTCCACCTCGGGGCAGCGCCCCCAGGCGGTACCCCAGCCTGCTGCACGCAACCGGTCGGTGAGTGCCTCGAGCAACGACGACTTGCCGCTGCCGGCCGGACCTTCCACCAGTGCGACGGTGGCGCCGGCGCGGGCCTGCCGGGCGGCGGCGTCCAGTACGGCCGTCTCGGCGTCGCGGCCGACCAGCACCCGGCGCGGTACGCCACCGGTAGGGCGCCGTGCCTCTTGCCCGACGTTCGGGAGCGCGGCGGAAGCCAGCAGGTGCGGGGCCTGGGCGAGGATGTCGGCCTCAAGAGACCGCAGTCCCGGCCCCGGGTCGAGCCCGACGGTCTCGGCGAGCGCGGTGCGGGCCCGCCGTAACGCGGCGAGAGCGTCGCCCTGCCGCCCGCTGCGGTACAGCGCGAGCGCGAGGAGCCGCCAGGCCTCTTCCCGCAGCGGATGCCCGGCGAGCAGCCCCTCCAGGTCAGCGATCGCCTGGTGCGTCTCGCCCAGCTCGAGCCGGACCCGGCCCAGCCCTTCCAGGCCGGCCAGCCGCAGCTCCTCCAGACCGGCTCGTTCGGCGACCGCCCACGGCTCCGCGTCGTAGTCGCCGTAGGGCGTGCCGTGCCACAGCAGCAGCGCGGCGCTCAGCGCGTCCCGGGCCGGTGCGGCGGGCGCCGCCGGGCGGGTCCACTCGCGGATCAGCGCCTCGAACTGCCATGCGTCGACGGTGAACGCCTCGGCCCGCACGGCGTAACCGGGCGACGCGCTCACGATCAGCCCGGTCCGGTCGCGGGCCGGCCGGTCCGGCTCCAGTGCCCGGCGCAGGTGCGACACGTACGCCTGCAGGACCCCCGACGCCCGCGCCGGTGGCTCGTCGCGCCAGACGAGGCCGATCAGCCGGTCGGCTGGAACGATCCGGCCGCGTGCCGCGATGAGCAGGGCCAGCACCGCCCGTTGCCGGCGGCCACCGAGATCCAGATCGACCCCGTCACGCCATGCGCCCACGCGCCCCAGCACGGACAGGTGCGGGGCGGGCGGCGTGATCACCTCGTCAGCGTGTCACGCGCCCGTCTGCCGTCAAGCCCGCACGCCAGGCCGGCAACGTCAAGCCCCCGACCGTCCCTCCGCGGCCGCCGGTTCCGCCGTCAACGATCGGCGTGCCGGCGCAGATCGCTGCCGTAGAGGCTGTTGTACCGCCGCCGGTACGCCGGCCACCACACCAGCCGGAACAGCAGCCGAACCGGCAACGGGAACGTGGTCAGCACCGATGCCACCTGTTCCGGGGTACCGCAGCTCGCCATCCAGCCGAACAGTGTCGGGATCTCTCGCTTCGGTACCGACGCGAGCGCCCGGTCAGCGGCCGCCTTGAACTCGTCGGGCAGCACGACCGCACGCAGGATCGGCACCGCGTCGCGCTCCTCGTTGTCGAGGTGGGTGTTCAGGAGCCGGTGCAGCTGCTCCATCGCGTCGATCCGGTCCGGCATGCCTCGCGTGGTGTCGCGGATCTGATGCAGCAGCGGGTCGATATGTTCATGCTGCTCCTCCAGGGCGTCGAGCGCGGCCACGGCGCTCGGCTGCCGGCTGCGCAGCAGCGGCCACATCCAGGCGTCCTCGTCGCCGTGATGGTGTTCCAGATGGTCGGTGACCATCCGCAGCTGGTCCTCGATGAGCGCGGCGTGCCCGGCGTCGCGAACGGCCCGGGCCGTGACGGCGAGCCGGCCGTACTCGGTCCGGAAGCCCGCGTGCGCGAGCAGGAAACCGCGCAGGTCTGGTTCGGTGTGCGTCGATGTGATCGTCATGGTCCGCTCCAAGGTCTCGGTAGTGCCCTCAACCTCCGGCGAACCTCTTGCGTCCGACTAGCGACGCGCTTGCGGAAAAAGTCGCCTCGGCGCGCCCGCGCCGTTGGTATATGTCCGTGACGGACGTATGCTTGGGTCGTGACGAGCGATCGAGTGTCGGTACCGCTGACGCCCGCGGTGTTCCACATCCTGTTCGCGCTGGCCACTGGTGACAAGCACGGGTATGAGATCGCCAAGCAGGTCGCCGAGGACAGCCAGGGGCAGGTGAGCATGGGCACCGGGACGCTGTACGGATCGATCAAGCGCATGCTGGCCGACGGCCTGATCGAGCAGGCCGAGAACCGGCCCGCGCCGGAGCTCGACGATGAACGGCGCCGCTACTACCGGCTCACCGCTGAGGGGCGCCGTGCCCTGCACGCCGAGGTGCAACGCTATGCCCGGGTGGTCGCGGTCGCCCAGGACCGTGACCTGCTGGCACCGGCATGAACCGCTCCAGCGGCTGGCGGCGGAGGCGTCGGGCGCAGCGGATGTACCGGCTGCTGGTGCGGCTGTACCCGACGGCGCACCGGCGCGCATTCGGCGAGCAGATGGTGCAGATGTTCGGCGATCACTACCGCGACGCGGTCGAGGGCCGCGGTGGCAGCCGATTGCGGTTCTGGCTGGCAGTGCTGGCCGACGCCGGTAGCAGCCTGGTCACCGAGCACGCCGCCGAAGCCGGAACGCGCCTGAGACAAGTGCCGAAGTGGGCGTTGCGCCGACGTCGGGCGAGCACGCGCACCGATCACCGCGGGATGGGTGGCGTGCAGCGGCGACGGGCACGTGTGGCGCGGCGGTTGCGGTACCGGCGGCGTTGCCACCGTCCGGTCCGGGTGGTGATCCGGACCCGCCGTCACCAGCTGGTGTACCGGGGTCGGGTCACCGCGCTGATCGTGCCGGCGGCGTCAACCGGCGCCGCGCTCGGCGCGGGCACGGTGACCGGGCATCCCGGCATCGGCGCGGTGGTGGCCGGTCTGATCGTGGTGGCATGGCTGGTGTACAGCTTGCGGCTGACCCGGCCGGTCTTGTCTGGATCGCCTGGCGACGGACCCGCACCGCCCGGCGGCGCGTCCGTGCGTGAACCGCGCCGCCCGCTACCGGTACGTCCAGCCGGGTCGGCCGCCCGGCCCAGGCCCGACCAGGACGGGCCCGGACAAGCCATCGCCCTCATCTAACGCGCGCCGTACCCGATCACGGCCTCCGCACCGCACGGGTTTGTCTGATGCGCAGCCAGGTCGTGAGCACTGACAGCGCCAGCAGGATGGCGGCGCCGGTCCAGCCGACCTTGGCACCTCCGGGGCCGGCGGGGCGGCCGGCCTGCTCGACCGGGTCCCACGGGTTCTCCGGGTCGTAGCGGATGTTGAGGCGCTCGCCCTTGCGCAGGTCCTTGGAGCAGGTGTCACACGGGACCTCAGGGCGTTCGCCGTTCTCGGTGACGAAGGTGACCTTCGCGCTGTGGCCGTTCCTGCCCGACGTGCCCTGCTGCACGATGGCCGCCTCGGTGGTGATGCCGAACCGGTCGAGCCGTTCACCCTTGTCGGCGAAGTACCAGCCGAAGAGGCCGCAGCCGGCGGCGAGGACCAGCAGGACGACCGGAGTCACCCAGGACACCCTTTTCATGGGCTCACCATAAGCTCGACGCCGGCAGCGGGCAGGTACACCTCGACCGCACGGCGCGCCCGACGAACTCCATACCCATGGTGTAGCAGTTTGACCGATCGCGACACCGGCACCAAGTCGGACTGACCGTCGTGTTCCAAGCGGCCGCCGGCGCTGTCGCTTGCACCGAGTCACCGGCTCCGGTCGTTGCCCCCGCTGTCACCTCGTCGGCCCCGCCGTCGGCCGTCTCGCCGTCCGCGGTCGCCGGCACCTCGGCCGAGCCGATCGTGCTGAACTTCACGGCGAAGACCTTGACGGGCGCCGAGTTCACCGGCACCAGTCTCGCCGGGAAGCTGGCCGTGCTGTGGTTCGGTCGTCGTCGTCCACGATGTGCGACGAGCAGGCCGTGGGCGTCAGGAGGGCCGCGAAGGGGTTCGCCGGCATGGTCAACGTCGTCGGCGTCGCGGTCGAGGGGGACGCGGCCGCGCAGCGCCAGTTCATCGACAAGTGGGAGCTCGGCGGGTTGCCGCACCTGCCCGCCGCCGCACCGCCCGCCGATTGACAAACCCGCCGGCCGGTAAACCGGCTGAGCCCGACTCGTTCAAGGCGACGTGGTGAAAGTCGGAAGCGCTTACGCGACAGCCGACGGCGCGTTGCTCACCACAATGGGCGGCATGGAACACAGGTATCTGGGCGCGAGTGGACTGCTGGTCAGCGAGCTGTGCCTGGGCTCGATGACGTTCGGCGGCGAAGCCGACGAGGCGACGTCCAGGCTGCTGCTCGACCGGTACGTCGAGGCCGGCGGCAATTTCGTCGACACCGCCGATGTGTACGGCGGCGGCGCGTCCGAGGAGATCATCGGTCGCTGGCTGGGCGGACGGGTCCGCGACGAACTGGTCGTGGCCACGAAGGTCTTCTGGCCGACCGGTGGCGGCCCGAACGACCACGGCGCGGGGCGCAAACACATCATCGCCGCCGTGCAGGCGAGCCTCCGCCGGCTGGGCACCGACTACATCGACCTGTACCAGGTGCACTCCTTCGATGCGGCCACCCCGCTGGAGGAGACCCTGTCGACCCTGGACGGGCTGGTGCGCGCCGGGACGGTCCGGCACCTCGGAGTGAGCAACTATGCGAGCTGGCAGCTGCAGAAGTCGGTGGATGTGGCGCGGCACCGCGGCTGGGAGCCGTTCGTGGCGTCGCAGCCGCTGTACAACCTGATCGACCGGGAGATCGAGCACGAGCTGGTGCCGGTGTGCCGCAACGAGGGCGTGGGCCTCATCCCGTGGGCGCCGCTGCGTGGCGGGTGGCTCACCGGGAAGTACCGGCGTGGCATGGCCTCGGCCCCGCCGGACACCCGGTGGGAGGCGGACAAGCAGCCCTGGCTCGGCGACTGGGAGAACAGCGTCGACGAGCGCACCTGGTCGGTCACCGACACCCTGCTCACCGTCGCCGACGAGGTGGGGCGCAGCCCGGCGCAGGTGGCGCTGCGGTGGCTGATGCAGCGACCGGGCGTCACCGCACCGATCATCGGAGCCCGCACGGTCGCGCAGCTCGCGGACAACCTGGGCGCGTCCGGCTGGTCGCTCACCGACAAGCACCTGGAGCGCCTCACCGCTGCCGGCGATCGCCAACCGCCGTACCCGCACGGCTACCTGGCCAAATCGCCGCGTCGGCGCCCGTAGGCTCCGTGCCTTCGCGGCGCTGCGCGGCCGGTACGCCCAGGTGGCGGGCATCGGCGGAACTCTGACGTACTTGCAGGACAGCGGGGAACACGCGCCGCCAGTGCGGAGCGAGTTGCCGGTGCACCAGCGCCCGGGTGGCCGCGGCCGCCATCGCCTCGACCGGCTGATGCACTGACGACAGCGGCGGGGTGGTGCAGACGGCGATCACACTGTCGTCGAACCCGACCACCGCCACGTCCTGCGGCACCCGCAGGCCCGCATCGGCCAGGGCCTGCATCGCACCGGTCGCCATCAGGTCACAGCCGACGACGAGTGCGTCCACGCCCGGCTCCTCGGCCAGCAGTCGCAGCGTCAGCTCGTGCCCCGACTCCCGGCGCAGCTTGCCGATCGCGGAGATGTCGGCAAGCCCAAGGTCGCGGACCGCGCGGCCGTATCCTTCGCGTCTGGCATCGGCGCACGGGTTGCCCTCCTGGCCGTGCAGCGCGGCGATGCGGCGCCGGCCGGTCTTGTGCAGGTGCATGACGGCCGCGTACGCGCCGTCGGCATTCTCCATGTCGACGAACGGGACGGCCGGGGCGGACCGGCCCATCGACACCACCCGGTCGCACCGCGCATGAAATGCCGTCGCAAGCGCCGGCGCCACGTTGATGAGGATGGCCCCCAGGGTCACCGTGTCGGCGATCTGCTCCAGCAGGGCAGCCGCGCCGGGCTTCTCGACCACGTGGACGCGCAACTGGGCGTCACCGCCGGCCAGCTCCTGCAGGATCCCGGCGGTCACCCGGCCGTAGTACGGGCTGCTGCCGAAGATCGCCGCGTCATCGACGACGAAAAGGTCAACCACGCTCCCGCGGCCGGAGGCCAGCGCCCGAGCGACCGGATCGGGCCGGTACCCGAGCCGTGCGATCACCTGCCGGACATGCTCACGGGTCTGTGGTGACACGCCGGAGGCGTCGTTGACGACCCGCGAGACCGATGCCGTGGACACGTGCGCCGCGGCGGCGACGTCGGCCAACGTCGGTCTCTTCTGTGCCATCGGCCAACTATAGATCCGCAAGATCACACGCTCGGTGAGCCCGACCGCGCTCCGGGCGGCCAATGCAGATGCGCCGCGCTGGAGTGCGGCGCTACTCCGACGGGGCGGGGCCGAGCAGGCGTACCTCCTCGATGTCCATCGCGGCCTGCAGGTCCCGCAGGACGATGTCGTCGATCGTGTGCGCGTCGCGCATCGCGGTGACCGCGCGCCGCTTGTGGTGCAGCACCTTCAGCCGCAGGCGCCGTTCGAGCAGTTCCATGCGGTATGCCTCGCTGTCCACGTCGGCCTTGGCGAGGATCTGCTGCAGGTGGTCCTCGTAGTCGGCGCGGACCCGGTCGAGCATGTCCTGTGGTGTGGCGAGTTCCCGGCCGAGGTCGTCCAGGGCGGCCAGGCCCGCCTGGGTGGCCTCGATCTGCGCGCGCAGTGTCTCCTCGGCGCGTCCGTCGTCGTCGGTGAGGCCGGCCCAGCGGATCACCATCGGCAGCGTCAGGCCCTGCACCAGCATGGTCACGACGATCACCACGACGGTCGTGAAGACGATGAGGTCCCGGTCGGCGAACGGGGTGCCGCCGGGGAGCACGGCCGGCACGGCGAGTGCGGCGGCGAGCGACACCGCACCCCGGAAACCGGCCCAGCCGTTGGCGGTGCGGGCCTTCCAGCCGACCCGCCGGGTCCGCTGCACGGCACGGCGGTCCACGACCCGGATCACCGCCGTCGCGGCGTGGACCCACAGCAGCCGGGTGACGATCACCGTGGCCGCGGCCAGCAGCGCGATGCCGAGCGCGCGCGGCACGGCGGTATTGTCGATGGCCCGGACCGCGCGGGGGATCTGCATGCCGACCAGCACGAACAGGCTGCCGTTGAGCATGAACGTGCCGAGGTCCCAGAACGCGAACGCCTGGACCCGGGAACGGGCCCGGATGACGCGCGGACTCACCTGGGTCAGGATCAGTCCGGCCACGACGACGGCCACGACGCCGCTGGCGTGCAGCACCTCGCCGAGCAGGAACGCGGCGAACGGCGTGATGATGCTCAGACCACCCTCGCGGAGCGGATCGTCGAGGCGGCGCCGGACGAGCACGATCGCGCCGGCGACGACCAGCCCGGCGATGACGCCACCCGCGCAGGACCACGCCAACTGCCCCGTGAGCTCGAGCGGGCCGGGCATCGAGCCACCGGCGAGCGTACCGACGGCGACGGCGAACAACACGAGCGCCGTGCCGTCGTTGATGAGGCTCTCGGCCCGCAGCGTCGTCACGGTGCGGCGCGGCATCCGCTTGGCCAGCCCCGCCACCGCCGACGCGTCCGTCGGGGCGAGCACCGCGCCGAGGATCCACGCCGCCGACGCCGCGACCCCGACCGCCTGCAGCGTGTAGGCGACGGCGGCCATCGTGGCCACCACCAGCACCACCGCCGACAGGACGATGACCCGCAGGTTGGCGCGGATCTCCCGCAGGCTGGTGTTGAGGCTCTCCCAGTACAGGATCGCGGGCAGGAACAGCCCGAGCACGGCGTCCGGCGGCAGCTCCACCGCGGCCAGTGGCGGCGCCAGCGCCAGCAGCCCACCGAACAGGATGAGCAGCACCGGTGGCGCCACGCTGTAGCGCCGGCCCACGGTTGTGCCGACCAGCACCGTCACGCCGAGCACGATGACGAGGGACAACGCCTCCACTGGGACATCCTGCACCAAGATCGTCGCCGCGGCAGCTCGACCGCGGCGTCGGGCCGGCGTGCGGAGGTGGGACCGGCCCTTGCTGGCGGCTCAGCTGGTGATCATGACGGCGAACACCGACGTGGCGGGGATCGGTCCGGCACACCGTGAGTCGTTCGACCGTGCGCGGTTGTCACCCATGACGAACACGGCGTCGCCGGGCACCGTCACCGGGCCGAACCGGCGCGACTCGCAGGACTTCGGGTTCGGCGGCACGTCCAGCGGCGCGTCGTCGGCCACGTACGGCTCGTCCAGGGGCGCACCGTTGACCGTCACCTTGCCGGCCACGTCGCAGCAGGCAACCGTCTCGCCGCCGACCGCGATGACCCGCTTGAGCAGGGGAGCGGTGGTGTCGACCCAGTGTGCCTCGGCCCCGTGGAAGAGCACGACGTCGCCCCGCTTGGGCGGGTAGGCACGCCCGACCGTCCGGGCGGTGATGACCTGTCCGGCCTTGACCGCCGGCTCCATGCTGACCCCGCCCTGGGTGAACTGCTCGGTCCCACTCCCGGCGGCCTTCTCCGCGGTGGCACCACCACACCCGCCCGACCCGGCGACGAGCGCGACCACCAGCAACGACCACAGCGTCCTCATCCGGGCGATCCTGCCAGAGCGCGCCGGTCCCGCTCCGCGAGCGGGGGCGCTAGTGGACCAGCGGCGCGAATCCGTCCAGGAGGCGCTGGAGGCCGAACTCGAACAGCGCGGTGTCCTCGTCGACCCCCGATTCCGGTGGCTCCTGCGCCAGGTTCATCGCGTGCCCGCGGACGAAGTTGGCGGCTGTCGCGGCGAGTCGCCGGGCGGTCTCCGGCGCCGGCCCGTCACCCGCCAGCCCGCGCACCGCCCACTCGGTGTGCCCAGCCACATGCGGGCTGAGCTGCGGTTTCTTGAACGAGACGGCCTCGGCGAGCCAGCGGTGGCGGCGGTACATCAGCAGCTGCAGGCGGCACAGCGCCTCCAGTTGCGCGCGCCAGTCCCCGGCGGGCGGCTCCGGCGGCGGGTGCTCGGCGAAGATCGCATCGGCCATCAGGATCTCCAGATGGGCCCGGTCGTCCACCGACTTGCGCAACGTCGCGAAGTCCAGGTCGAGGCTGCTGGCGATGCGCCGCATGGACGTGTTGGCGAGCCCGTCGGCGTCGGCCAGGTCGATCGCCGTTCGCACCACCAGCGCCAGGAACTCCGCGCCCCCACGTGAAGGGCCACGCCGCCGGGCAGTGCCCGTTGCCGCTCGCGCCACGCCCGCCTCCCCGTCGTACCGGAGCTCAGAGTCTAGCCCTGATCCATCGCTGCGCTGTCGCGCCGGCGACCCGGTGAGCCGCCGGGCAAAGGACAGCGGCTCACCGCAGCGGCGGATCAGCTCATGGCGGGTCGCAGCAGGACCTTGGTCCAGCCGCTGTCACGCTGGTCGAAGTGCCGGTAACCGTCGGCCGCCTCGTCCAGCGGAAGCTCGTGCGACACCAGGAACGACGGCGTGGCGCGACCGGTGATGATCAGGTCGCGCAGGTGCCGGTTGTACCGCATGACCGGACACTGCCCCGTCCCCATCCGCTGGCCCTTGCTGAAGAAGGTCCCGTAGTCGAACGCGACCCTGCCTTCCTTCGCGGCGTCGGTCGCGGCGCCGGGGTCCTGCGGCCGGTAGACGCCGACGACCCCGATCCCGCCGGTTGAGCGCACCGCCTTGACCAGGTTGTCCAGCACCAGCTCCGGATGCTCCTGCCCGGACGGGTCGTGCGCCTGGTAGCCCACGGCCTCGACGCCGCAGTCCGCGCCCCGCCCGCCGGTCGCGTCGAGGATCTGCTCGACGGCGTCGGCCTTGCCGAAGTCGATCGGCGTCGCACCGATCTTGCCGGCCAGGTCGAGCCGGTCGCGTTCCTTGTCCACGACGTACACCTCGGACGCGCCGCGGATCATCGCGCTGTGCGCGGCAAGCAGCCCGACCGGCCCGGCGCCGAACACGGCCACCCGGTCGCCGGCCCGCATCCCGGCCAGCTCGGTGCCGTGCCAGCCGGTCGGGAAGATGTCCGACAACATCGTGAAGTCGTTTTCGTGTTCGGTGCCCTGCGGCAGCTCGAGCAGGTTGAAGTCCGCGAACGGCACCCGCAGGAGCTCGGCCTGCCCGCCGTCGTACGGGCCCATGTCGGCGTAGCCGTACGCGGCGCCGTCCATGCCGTCGATCGGGTTCGTGCGCAGGCAGAAGCTGGTCCACCCCTCGACACAGTTGCGGCAGGTGCCACAGGCGATGTTGAACGGCACCGAGACCCGGTCGCCGACCTTGACCCGGCTGACCGCGTTGCCGACCGCCTCGACGATGCCCATGTTCTCGTGCCCGAGGATCTTGCCCTTCTCGACGGAGGTGCGGCCCTCGTACATGTGTAGATCGGAACCGCAGATGTTGGTGGTCGTGATCCGCACGATCGCGTCCGTCGGCGCCTCGATCGTCGGATCCGGCACATCGCGCACCGCGACGTCGCGCGGGCCTTGATACACCACAGCTTTCATGGAATCCCCCTTCAGCGTTGACCCGGACCCCCGTGCCCGCCGCGGAGGCGCCGAAACGAACCCGCCGTGGTCAGAGCGGCTCCTCCCGCCGTCAGCGCGAGAGGGCCCGCTCGAGTTCGGCCTTGCTCATGGCCGACCGCCCCTTGATGTTGCGCTGCTTGGCCTCGTTGTAGAGCTGTTCCTTGGTACGGCCCTGCGCGCCGGTGTGCGACCGTTTTCCGCCCCGGTGCCCGGATGACACGTCGTGGATGGAGGACCTGCTGGCGGTCTGGGACTCGCCGGCGCGGGCGCGTTCCTTGTTGACGGTCCGGGCGGCGATCTCCTCGGCCGTCTTGGTGGACTCGCCGCGCTGCTTGACGCTGGCCTTGATGTGCTTGTACTGCCGTTCACGCTTGGCGTTCGAACCCGCGGGCATGTGTCCTCCTTCGACAGGCGGGATCCTTCATCATGCTGTTTCCCACCACCTGTGCTCCGTAACGCGGCAGTGCAGGGCGGTTGCCGGCCGGTCAGCGGGCCCGGCCGGCCGGCGTGCGGTACACGAGCATGCTTGTCCTGATGTCCGTGGGGTAGTCGCGAGGCGAAGGTTCCTTGTCACCCACACCCATGGAGGTCCTTCCGTGACGACGACCGGCGGGCGGAACATCGTCTCCGGTGCGCTGCTCGGCGTCGGGATCGCGGCCTTCGTCGACGAGACGGTGTTCCATCAGCTGCTGCACTGGCACCACTTCTACGACCGGTCGACGCCGGCGGCCGGCTTGGTCTCCGACGGCGTGTTCCACGCCTTCGGCTGGTTCGCGACCGTGGCCGGGCTGTTCCTCTTCGCCGATCTGCGCCGCCGCGCGGGGGTGTGGCCGGCGCGGTGGTGGGCGGGGCTGCTGCTCGGCGCCGGCGGGTTCCAGCTGTACGACGGCACGGTCCAGCACAAGTTGCTGCGGCTGCACCAGATCCGCTACGTCACCGACATCGCGCCCTACGACTGGACCTGGAACATCCTGGCCGTCTGCATGCTCGTCGCCGGGCTGATCCTGCTGCGCCGGCCGCTGCCGCACCGCGATGCATGAGCATCACGACGTCACGCTGCCCGGCCTGCTGCTGCTCGCCGGGCTCAGCGGGTACACCGGCCTGGTGTGCCTGCCGCAGTGGCGCCGGCCGTGGCCGTGGTGGCGCACAGCGAGCTGGTTCGCGGGACTGGCCGCCGCCGGGTTCGCGGTCCTGGGGCCGCCGCCGGCCGACGGCGGCTTCGTCGGGCACAGCGTGGAGCATCTGCTGCTCGGCATGCTGGCACCGTTGCTGGTGTGTGCCGCGGCGCCGGTGACGCTGCTGCTGCGCGGCCTGCCGGTCGGCGCGGCCCGGCAGGTGTCCCGGATCCTGCGCAGCGCACCAGTCGTGGTGCTGACGCATCCGGTGCCGGTCGTGGTCCTCAACGTGGGTGGCCTGTGGCTGTTGTACGCGACGCCGCTGTACCGGCTCATGAGCGGTGACCCGGCCGTGCACCTTGCCGTGCAGGCGCACGTGATCCTTGCCGGATGCCTCCTCACGACGACGCTGGTCGGCCCCGACCCGATGCCGCACCGCGCCCCGCTGGCCGTGCGGGCGGCGGCGCTCGTCGCGTTCATGGCAGCACACGGCGTCCTGGCGAAGTTCTTGTACGCACATCCACCGGCCGGGGTCATCGCCGGCGACGCCGAGCACGGAGCGGTGCTCATGTACTACAGCGGTGACCTCGTCGACGCGATACTGCTCGTGCTGCTGGCGCTGGAGTGGTACCGGCGCAGCGCCCCTCGGGACCACCTCGCCGTCGAAGGGTGACCGCGCTCGTGCATCCTGGCCGTGTGGCCCCAGCGCTGCTGGTGGCGTTGGTGGCGCAGCCGCACATCTTACCTACAGTCGCCCTCAATGTGCAGGTAGTGATTCCGGGGTGAGGTCGCGGGTAGCATCCGGGGGTATGAAGACCGCAACCCGCGCGGTCGACACGGGTGCCGAGATCCGGCAGATCGAGGACGCCGAGGGTTACATCGCCTCGATCTGCTTCAAGACCGGCCCACCCACGTCGATCGGCGTCGAGCTCGAGCACATCGTCCACACCCCCGACCATCCGACCCGGCCACTGGACACGGCGGCGCTTGCCGCCGCTCTCGGCGGGCACGCCCCGCCGGCGCTCGACCCGGACGGCCCGCACGACCCGCTGCGGCACGGCGGCACGCTGAGCATCGCGGCCGGCGGTCAGATCGGCCTCGCGGCCCGGTCGCAGCGCTCGCTCACCCGGCTGCACGCCACGGTCAACGCCGAGCTGTCCCAGCTCACCGGCCTGATCACCCGGGGCGGTTTCGCCCTCGCCGGCGTCGGCATCGATCCGCACCACCCGCCGCGGCGGGTGCTGTCCTCCCGCCGTTACCAGGCGATGGCCGCGTCCTTCGCGCGGCGCAGCAGCGACGGCCGCACGATGATGTGCAGCACCGCCGGGCTGCGGCCCAGTCTCGACGCGGGACCGGACGGCGATCTGGCGGACCGGTGGGCCGCCGTGCACGAGCTCGGCCCGACGCTGCTGGCCGTGTTCGCCAACTCCACCGTGCACGCCGGCCGCGACACCGGCTGGGCGTCCACCCGCATGCGGACCTGGTATGGGATCGACCCCGGCCGGGCCGGCACGGTGCCGACCGGCGCAAACCCGGCGGAGGCGTGGGCCCGCTATGCGCTGCGGGCGCCGCTGCTCTGCGTGCGCCGTCCCACCGGCAGCTGGGCCGTGCGGCCGGGCGTCACGTTCGCCGACTGGATCAACGGCGCGCTGCCCGGACGCCCCACGTATGACGACCTCGACTACCACCTCGGCACTCTCTTCCCGCTGGTGCGCCCCCGCGGGCAGCTGCAGGTCCGGTATCTGGACACCCAGCCCGGCGGCGCGTGGTTCGCGCCGGTCGCGGTGCTCGCCGCGCTGCTCGCCGACCGCGCCACCATCGACACCGCCCGCGACCTGTGCGCGCCCGCCGCCGGCCGGTGGGTCGAGGCGGCCCGCTACGGCCTCACCGATGCCGTGGTCGCCCGGACCGCGCCGGCGGTGCTGGACCTGGCGTTGCAGGTGCTGGAGCGCGACGGGCTGCCCGGCACGCTGCACGACGAGGTGGTCGGCACGGTCGAGCAGCGCTTCCGCCAGGCGTGGCCGCACCTGCACCGTCCATAGTGGACGCAGGTCCGGCCGGCGCTCAGAGGGCCGGTGGCGGCGGTTCGGGAAGCGGGTGCGCGCCCTGCGGGCGCAGCCCGTCGAAGAGGATCCCGAGATATCGCCGCCACAGGTCCGGCGACGCGCCGGGCGCGTAGCTCGCGACGTAGTTCGGCGCGCACATCAGCAGGATGACGTCGGTGCCGGTGACGTCGGCGCGCAGCGCGCCGTGCGTGCGGGCCCGGTCGACGAGGTCGTGCACGGTGCGGTACATCTGCTCCCGGGCCCTGGTCACCGCGGTGTTCACGTCGCCGGCGACGTGCAGGAACGACAGGTCCCGCTGCTGGCGCTGATGCGCGGCGACGGTGAGGAACTCCAGCAGCGCGGCGCCCGGGTCGGCCGCGTCGCGCAGCCGCTCGCCGGCGGCCGTGAGCTCGCCGACCCGGTCGAGCACGATCGCGGCGATCAGGTCGTCCTTCGTCGCGAAGTGGCGGAACACCGTGCCCTTGCCGACGCCGGCCCGCCGCGCGATGTCGGCGACGGACGCGTCCAGACCCCGCTCGGCGAACTCGTCCGCGGCGGCCGCGAGCAGGGCCGCCCGATTGCGCACGGCGTCGGCGCGCAGCGGGCGGGTGTCGGTCATGCCGCCATCGTACAAGTTGACCGGGCGGTCCGTTTATCGCTAGTGTCGGCAGGACAACATGACCGAGCGGTCCGTTTATGGAGGATGGCATGAAGGCAGTCGTCGTCAACGACTACGGCCCACCGGAGGAGTACACGGTCGCCGACCTGCCGGCACCCCGGCCGGGGCCCGGGCAGCTCCAGGTCCGCATCGCCGCGGCCTCGATCAACCCGGGCGACATCGTGATCCCCGGCGGCACGTTCCGCGACGTCACCCCGCTGTCGTTCCCGCACGTGCCGGGCAACGACTTCGCCGGCACCGTCAGCGCGGTCGGGCCCGGCGTGACCGGCTACGCCGTGGGCGACGAGGTCTTCGGTTACGCCGCGCCGCGGGCGCTGCGCGCGATGCTCGGCCCGCGCCCGTCGATGAGCACCGGCTCCCTCGCCGAGTACGCGGTCGTCGAGGCGGACACCCCGTTCGTGACGCACCGGCCGGCGGGCGTGCCGGTGGAGCAGGCGGCGGCGCTGGCGACCGCGGGCCTGACCGTGCGGGCGTTGCTGGCCACCGCCGGCGTTCAGCCCGGCGAACGGGTCCTGGTCGTCGGCGCCACCGGCGGCGTCGGCACGACCCTTCTCCCGCTGCTCGCCGCCGCGCGGGCGACGGCCATCGCCACCGCGACCCCGCAGGACGCCGATGTGGTCCGCGGGCTCGGCGCCGCCGAGGTCATCGGCTACGGCGACTATCCCGCGGACGTCGACGCCGCGTTCAACCTCACCCTGCCCAGCGACCGGCTGACCGACGTCGCCAAGGCGGTCCGTCCCGGCGGCCGGCTGCTGACCATCACGTATCCCGTGCCGCAGCAGGACTGGATCGGCCGCGCCGACGTCGACCTGCGGTTCGTCCTGGACATGGAGGGCAGGTTCGGAGGCATGCGTGAGGTAGCCGAACTCGCCGCCGGCGGGCTGCTCCGGGCGACGATCGGCCGCCGGTACACCCTCGACGAGGGCGCACAGGCGTGCCGCGACTTCGAGCGCCGGCACACCACCGGCAAGCTCGTCGTCGTCAGGTGACGGCGGTCAGTCCTTCGGCTTGGCGGGCACCCAGTCCATGCCCCAGCCGTAGGCGAGGTCCATGGCCTGGTTCCGGAACTGGCCGGGCGCCTGGACGATGAACCGCGACTCGCGCCGCACGACGAGCTCGCCGTTGACGTTCTCGATGAGGAACAGCGCCGCGGCCCGCGACTGCACCGTGCACTCGTCGAGGCGCATTTCGATCGGGGCGCCGTGTTGCGGATACAGCGTGGCGACGGCGTCGAGACCGGCGAAGGACTCCGCGCCGTCGTAGATGCTGGCGTAGATGAGGATCCGGCGGAAGTCGGCGGTGTGGTCGAGGTTGATGGTGAGGTTCTCGCCGGACTCGGATCCGCCGGTACGGTCGTCGCCGTCGAGCAGGATGTACGGCGGCTGTTGCAGCGCTCCGAAGTTGTTCTCGATCGGGTGCACGATGCCCTTGCGCCCGTCGGCGAGCTCCCACAGGCAGCACAGGTCGAGGTCGAGGTCCGGCAGGTGCGCGGCCTTCCGCTTGCCGAACAGGCCGCGCTTCTCCATCGAGCGCATGCTCCAGCTGAGGTTGACCCGCAGCGCCCCGGAGCCGCCGCCCTGCTTGGCGAGCGAGACGGTCGGGGCCTGCTTGGTCAGCGTGACCTTGGTGAGCCGCACGGGCGCGGCGGGTGCGACGGGCGGCGCGACCGGCGCGGCCACAGGCGGGGCCACGGGCGGGGCCACGGGCGGGGCCATCGGCGGCGGCGCGGTCGGCGGGGGATAGGTCCCCGGCAGCGCGATCTGCTGCGGCTGCCCGTTCGGCCCGGTCACGGTCACCATCGGCCAACCGGAGGCGGCGGACGCGGGAGCCGGGGACGCGGGAGCGGGAGGAGCGGGAGCCGGGGGAGCGGCGGGCGTCGGTTCGTCGTCGACGGAGATGCCGAAGTCGCGGGCCAGCCCGGCCAGACCCGAGTCGTAGCCCTGCCCCACGGCCCGGAACTTCCACGCGCCGGCCCGCCGGTACAACTCCCCGAAGATGAACGCGGTCTCCGTCGTCGCGCCGGGACTGTCGAACCGCGCCACCTCGGCACCGCTCGCCGCGTCCAGCAGCCGGATGCTCAGCTCCGGCACCGACCCGAACGTGCCACCGTCCGCCGACGCCGCGAGGATGATCCGCTCCACCGCCGGCTCGACCCGGGCCAGGTCGACGAACAGGGTGTCGGTGATCGGGCCGCCGGCGCTGCCGGACTTGCCCTCGTGCCGCACCACACCCGTGGGATGCGTCGGCTGGTTGTAGAACACGAAGTCGCTGTCGTCGCGGACCTTGCCGTTCACCAGCAGCAACGCCGAACCGTCCGCGTCCGGGACCCCGGCGCCGCTGCGCCATCCCAGGATCGCCCGGACCGCCGGCGCCTGCACCGGCACGTTCGCGCCCTTGAGCATCGACATGTGACCACCCTCCCCGTCAGAGCACCACAATACGGCGCACAGTGAACCACGTGACGGGGTAGAGGGGCCGAAGAGTGGGCATAGCAGGCGCGGCCGTGTGGCCCAACGGAGGAGTTGACATGCTGGATCTGAAGCTTGAGATCGTGGTCCTGCCCGTCTCGGACGTCGACCGGGCCAAGGAGTTCTTCACCCGGATCGGCTTCCGGGAGAACGCCGACTTCTCCGGCGCCGGCGGGTTCCGCGTCGTGCAGGTCACGCCGCCGGGCTCGACCGCGTCGATCATCTTCGGCAGCCGGGTCACCGACGCGGCGCCGGGCTCCTCCCAGGGCGTGCACCTGGTCGTGGACGACATCGTCGCCGCCCAGAAGGATCTCGTCACCCGCGGGGTGGACGTGAGCGAGATCTTCCACGACGCGGGCGGCGTGTTCCACCACGCGGGCACCGAGGGGCGGCTGCCCGGCCCCGACCCGGAGCGGCAGTCGTACGGGTCGTTCGCGACGTTCACCGACCCGGACGGCAACATGTTCGTGCTGCAGGAGGTGACCCGGCGGCTGCCGGGGCGGGTCGAGCACGCCATCTACCGTTCGGCCGCCGAGCTCGAGCACGCGCTGCGGGACGCCGCCGCGGCCCACGGCCGGCACGAGCAGGAACTCGGCCGCGAGGACCCGGACTGGCCGGCCTGGTACGCGACGTACATGGCGAAGGCGGCCGGGCTCGGGGCCTGACCGCACGGGCCGTCGCGCAGGCCCACGATCTCCGCGAGACCGGGCTTCAGCCGGGTACCTCGGTGAGGCGCCGGTGCAGGAAGTGCAGCGACTGGTGCAGCAGGCGGGACACGTGCATCTGTGACAGCCCGACCTGCGCGGCGATCTCCGCCTGGGTCTGGTTGCCGTAGAAGCGCAGTGCGACGATGCGCCGCTCGCGCTCGGGCAGCCGCCACATCAGTTGCCGCAGCGACTCGCGGAACTCGACGAGGTCGAATCCGGGGTCGTCGCCGCCGAGCAGGTCCAGCAGCGCCGCGCGACCGCCGGTGTCCCGGGCCGCTGCGGTGGGGCCGGGCGGGGTGTCCAGCGACAGCGGCCGGCAGATGTCCGCCGCCACGATCAGCTCGATGATCTCCTCCTGATCGACGTCGAGGTGCGCGGCGAGGTCGGCGACACCCGGCGCGCGGCGCAGCGTCTGCACCAGCTCGTCGTGGGCCGCGATGGCTCCGACCCGGAGCTCCTGCAGGCGCCGGGGCAGCCGGATGCCCCACGCCTTGTCCCGCAGATACCGTTTGATCTCCCCGATGACGGTGGGGGTGGCGTAGCTGCCGAAGTCGACGCCCAGCGTGGCGTCGAAGTTGTCGACCGCCTTGACCGTGCCGAGGAAGGCGACCTGCACGAGATCGGCGAGCGGTTCACCACCGCCGCCGAACCGCCTGGCCAGGTGCCTGGCCACCGGCAGGCACAGCTCGATCGCGGCATTGCGGATCTCCTGCCGGTCCGGGTCGTCGTCGGCCATCGCCTGCAGCCGGCCGAGCAGCGCCGTGGTCTGCGTGGGCCAGCCGCCGTGCGAGACGTGCAGCTCGGCGAGGGCGACCGGCCGGCGTTCGCGCTGCTCGACGGGCCAGTCCAGCTCGTCGTCGGCATGCAGCTGATTGGCGACGCCGAGGACCTCGAGTGCGGTGCGGACCGTCCCGATCGCCTCGGCCAGGCGCAGCCGCGCGTCGAGCTGGGCGGCGCGGCGGTGCAGGTACAGCAGGGCCTTGATCGCGGCGGCGTCCAGCAGGCGCAGCCCGGACACACCCAGGACGATGTCGCGTCCGCCGGCGTCGAGCAGCCCGAACACGACATGCCGCACATGCGGCACGCTGGCGTAGTCGAGGACGCCGGTCAGTTCGAGCAATGCGCCGTCCTGCCGGCCGGACAGGGTGACGGTGAGGTCCATGCCTTTCTCCCAGCAGGCGCGTCACGCGCCGTTCGAGTGGTCGACGCCGGTCAGCTCCATGACCAGCATCGCGCCGACGATGCCGTTCGTGCTGCTGTTGAGCGGGGTGCAGATGACGCGGACGTCCACGGTGCGGCCGCGACGGTTGACCGCGGTCTGCCCGTCCTCCTGATGGACCGCGTCGCCGCCGAGGATGGTGCGGATCATCGGGCGCAGCTGATCGGTGGACAGGCCGATGTCGATGTTGAGGAAGTGCTGCCCGACGACCTCATCCGAGCGTAGCCCCCACAGGTCCTCCGCGCGGCGATTCCATTTGAGGATGTGCATGTCCTGGTCGAGCACGACGACACCGGCCCGCAGACCGGTGAGGATGGCCTCCATGAACGCGTTGGCGTCGTTGAGCTGCGCGGTGCGGTCCCGCAGCGCCTCGTTGATGGACTGCAGCTCGTCGTTGGTCGACTGGAGCTCCTCGTTCATCGTCTCGAGTTCCTCGTTGGTGGACTGGAGTTCCTCGTTGGTGGTCTCCAGCTCCTCCACCGTCGACTGGAGCTCCTCGTTGGTGGTCTCGAGTTCCTCGTTGGTGGACTGCAGCTCCTCGTAGGCGGTCTCGAGCTGGCGGTTGGTGTGCTCCAGCTCGTCCTGCAGCCGCCGGGCCGCGGTCACGTCCTGGAAGATGAGCGAGACGCCGAGCAGGCCGGCGTCGTTGTCGATGAGCGGGTTGACCTGGATGTCGAGGAACAGCGTCTCGCCGGACGCGACGACCAGCTCGACGTTGTCGATCTTCGTGGCGCGCCGCTCGACCTGGGTCTGCTCGATGTAGCCGCGCAGCTCGACCGGCCGGAACGACAGGTCCAGGTCGCGGAACGGCCGGCCGATGTCGCGGGGCGACACCCCGAACAGTGCCTCGGCGCGGCGGTTGAGCAGTGCGACGAGCCCGTCGGCGGTGACCACGACCTGGGCGGCCGCCCCTGCCGTGAACGCCTCGACGCGCAGCCGGTCCAGCTGGCCGAGCTCGGCGCGCATCAGCGCCGGCGGCGGCTCCGGCGGGTAGCCGGCGCCGTTGATCAGGGCCCGGTTGACCTTGCGGAACATGCGCCGCTTCAGGTCGATGGGGGTGAACATCCCGGCGTGGCTGAGCAGCATCTCGGCCTTGCCGAGAAACAGCACGCCGGTGGGTGCCAGGGCGAAGTGGAACCGGGACAGGACGCGGGTCTGGGTCTCGGCGTTGAAGTACATCAGGGTGTTGCGGCACAGCAGCAGGTCGATGCGGGAGATCGGGGCGTCCTGGACGAGGTCGTTGCGGCCGAAGATGATCGACCGGCGCAGGTCCTTGCGGAAGGTGAACCGGTCGCCGGACGGCTCGAAGTACCGCTGGACCAGCGCCGGCTCGACGCCCGCCAGGTCCTGCCCGGTGTAGAGCGCCTGCCGGGCCGAGGCG
This sequence comes from Dactylosporangium sp. NPDC049525, assembly GCF_040676755.1. Classification (NCBI taxonomy): domain Bacteria; kingdom Bacillati; phylum Actinomycetota; class Actinomycetes; order Micromonosporales; family Micromonosporaceae; genus Dactylosporangium; species Dactylosporangium sp. NPDC049525. Next base: position 152,448 of record NZ_JBFAPO010000011.1, read on the forward strand.
AGTCCCTCCTCGTCGACGTCGGTGGCGTAGATCTTCACCCGTTCACGGAACGTCTCGATGCCGAGCGCCTCGGCGAGCACGATCGCCAGGGTGTACGCCTCCTCGCCGGACGCGCAGCCGGCGCTCCACACCCGCAGCCGGTCGCCGTGCTCGGCCAGCAGCCGGGGCAGCACGTCCCGGGCGAGCGTCGACCAGGCGTCCGGGTCACGGAAGAAGCTCGTGACGTTGATCAGGATCGTGTTGAACAGCGCCGTGAACTCGTCCTGGTGCACCTGCAGGAAGTCGAGATACTCGACATACCCGCCGACGTTGACCTGTGCCATGCGCCGGTCGACGCGGCGCATCAGGCTGGAGCGCTTGTAACCGGTGAAGTCGAAACCGCGGGCCTCTTTGAGATGGACGAGCAGCGTCTCGAAGTCCGGGTCGATGTCGGTCACGAGGTCGAACCTACCGTCACCGGACGCCGCGGGAGCGCCGCCCACACCGTCTTGCCATCGGCTCTCGGCAGGCTGCCCCAGGTCGCCGCGAACGCCTCGACGATCAGCAGGCCACGGCCGCCGCCGGCAGCGCCGGCCGGCGCCGACCGCCGTGGCGGGTCCGGGCTGCCGTCGCTGACGGCGACGTACAGGTGCCGCGGCCGCAGCGTCGTCGAGCACCGCATCGGGGTGCCCGCGTGCTGGATCGCGTTGGAGATCAGCTCCGTCATGATCAGCGCCGCGGTGTCGACGAGGTGCTCGACCCGCCACATCCGGCAGGTCCGGTCCACCAGCGCCCGCCCCAGCGTGGTCGCCGCCGGCTCCGGCGCCAGCCACACCGACATCCGTGGTGCCACGGGCCGCGCCACGAACGCCTCGACCGCCTCGTCGCGGGTCGGGAACACCGGCACATGCCGGCCCATCGCCATCGCCGCCAGCCGCGTGCGCACCGGCGCCGACGGCGCGACCACCATGACCGCGGTGCCCACCGCGGCGCCCTGCCGCACCAGCATCGGCAGCACGGTCAGCGTGATGTCGTCGGCGACGTCGAGCTCGGCGGTGTCGATCAGGAGCAGCTCCGGCTGGTCGGTGAGCAGTTTCAGGACCGCGCGCCGCAGCACCGGCGCGGTGGCGAATCCCAGCATCCCGGCGACCCGCAGCACGGCCACCGGGAAGTCGGGCTCGGCGACACAGGTCAGCTCCGGCCGGCTCCCGCCGCCGGTGGTCACCGCGCCTCGCCCAGCACGGCCGAGCCGTCCACCCCGCCCGAGCCGTCGTGCGCCGCCGAGCCGTAAAGCACGGACGAGCCGTCGAACTCGTCGATCTGCTCGATGAGCCCGCGGATCAGGCGACCGGCGTGCTCCGCCTCGCGGCTCATCTCGCGGTGCCGGGCCGCGATCGCGCTGCTGCCCCGATCGGTGGCCGACTGCGCCATCTCACGGCCCAGCGCGGCCTTCTCCTGCAGGCTGCGCAGCGCCATCCACAGCGCACCCTCCAACGCCCCGGACTGCTCGTCGAGCGTCCCCTCATCCGGCCCGGCGGGCCCGACCCGGCTGCGGAACCTCGTCCCGGCGTCCGGCGGCTGGTGCAGCGCCCCGTGGCAACTCGGGCAGGAAAGGGCGCCGGCCGTGGGATCGGCCGGCATGGCCGTCTCGTGCGCCGTCCGGCCCCGCAGCGCCGCCCGCCGCGCCTCCCCGCACAGATGGGCCGGCGCCGGGCCGTGCAGGTCCCGCACCAGCCGCGCCACCGCCGGTCCCAGCCGCGCCGCGGGCACGGGCCGCGCCGATGGGACCCGCTCGGCGGCGTGCTCCGGCATGGACGGGTACAGCGCCTCGGCCGGGTCCTGGACGAGCGCGGCGCCGCCGCAGCGGGCGATCGCCGCCAGCCCGGCCGCGCCGTCGTCGCGGCTGCCGGACAGCACCACGCCGATCGCCGCCGCGCCCCAGCCGCGGGCCGCGGAGCGGAACAGCGGGTCGATCGCGGGGCGGTGGCCGTTCTCCGCCGGCCCGCGCGACAGCCGCATCCTGCCGTCGTCGACCAGCAGGTGCGCGTCGGGTGGTGCCACGTAGATCATGCCGGGCAGCATCGCCGCGCCGTCGGACGCCGGCCGCGCCGGCAACGAGCCGCACCGGTCGAGGATCTGCGGCAGTGCGCTCACGCCGAAGCGCGGGATGTGCAGCACCACGCAGACGGCCGCGTCGAACTGCGCCGTGAGGCCGAGCACGAACGCCCGCAACGCCTCGACCCCGCCGGCGGAGGCGCCGACCACGACGAGCCCTCTGGGGCCGTGCATGACCCGAATTGTACGCCCGCCGACGCGTCACGCCCAGCCCGCGGACGATGCCGGAGCGTGACGGAAATCGGTCGTGCCAGATTTGTTTCGGCACCCGCGGGCCGGGGAGCCGACCGCCGTCGTTCCTGCCGAGCATAGGGGGATGCCGTGACGGACGCGCACCAGTTGTCGGCGTTCGAGCCGGGGTGCGCGATGCCCCTGATGACCAACTGCGAGCTGGAGGTGTTGCGGCACCTGGCGACGCGGACACCGACCGGGCAGATCGCCGCGGCGATGCACCTGACCGCGCACGCGGTCCGCGCGCACGTCCGGGTCATCCTGCGCACCCTGGAGGTCTCCCGGCGCGGCGACGCGGTGCGACGGGCCCGCGCGGCCGGCCTGCTCTGAGGCCGCGCCGCGCGGGCGGCTACCCGGTGCCTACGCGGGCGCCGGGGCGGACAGGCGGGCGGCCAGGTCCGCGGCGCCGTCGCCGGACAGCTGCGGCAGCGCCGCCAGCCGCCCGCACACCAGCAGGAGCAGCGCACCCATCGGGGCCAGGACCTCGGGCCCCGCACCGTGCGACCAGGTCGTGTCCGTGGCGGCCAGCCGGAAGCCGGCCAGGCGCTTGGCCGACGGCAGCGGCGGTGGCCACCGCATCGACAGCATCCGCGTGGCCGCGACCGCGGCGGCATCGGGTGGCAGGTCGAAGGGGCGGCCGAGCGGCACCGCGATGTCCTGGCTGTGCACGAGAATGTCGGTGAGCGTCTCCAGGTAGGTGACGCCGACGTTGTGCCGCCGGGATCCGACGGAACCGCGGATCTCGGCGACGATCTGTGCCGTGCTGAGCTCGGCGGCGCGGCGGCAGGCGGCGTGCTGGACGGTGCGCTCGAGGCTGCCCCGCCAGTGCCGCATCATGCCGAGCGCGGCGGCGGGCCCGAGCTGCTGCTGGGTCAGGTGCGCCGCCACGTCGCGCACCGTCCACCCCTCGCACAGCGACGGCCGGCGCCACTGCTCGTCGGACAGGGTCTCCAGCAGCGCGGTCAGGCCGGTGCGCTGGGTGTCGATGGCGTGCCAGATCTGGTCGTGGTCCATGCTGCCAGAACCTCCGCTGCGCGGGGACGGATGACGGTGGTGACGAGTGCCGCGATCTGCTCGGACGGGTCGAACGCCGGGTCCGGCACGGCGAGCTGGTGCAGGACCAGACCGGTCCAGTGGTTCATGATGATCGGCGCGTCGTGCCCGGGGTCGGCGGAGCCCGCGGTGCGCAGCCAGTTGAAGAAATAGGCGTTGACGCGGCCGCCGGTGCGCAGGAGCTGGGCGCGCAGCGCCGGCTGGATGCCCGCCTGGATGAGGATCGCGTAGCGGGCCAGCGTCAGGGTGCGCTGCACGCCGGTCGCCTCCTGCGCGAAGACGGTGAGGGTCTGCGCGAGCTCCCGTGGGTTGGTCGGTGCCATCCGCGCCGCGAGGTCCTCCCAGTTGGCGCGCTCCCGGGCGGCGAAGCGCTCCACCACCGCGTCGAGCAGCGCGTCGCGGGTGCGGAAGTGGTTGGAGGTCGAGCCGGACGGCAGCCCGGCCGCGGCGTCGACGGCCCGGTGCGTGAGCGCGTGGATGCCGCGCTCGCCGAGCACTGCGATCGCCGCGTCGAGCAGATCCTCGCGTCGGTTCGCCATGCCACCGATACTACGATGGTAGTTCCAGGAACTGCAATCGTAGTTTCCCTTGAACTGTCCGGGCGACTCTGGCACGCTCGGCGTCGATATGTGAGCGCTAACGCCGATCGCTCCGAATCCGCCGTACCGAAGCGATCACCACCGCCAACCCGCCATGTGAGCGTTCACATGACCTCGTTGTCTCGGCTCGAGAGGATCACACCCCCATGGCTCATCCCAGCGTCAGCCGCCGCCGGCTGCTGCAGACCACCGGCGTCGTCGCGGCCGCCTCCGCCGCGGCGCCCCTGCTCGGCGACGCGACCGCGGGCGCCGTCGTGGCCCCGGTGCGCGCCGACATCGGCGTCTCGGCCTACGCGTTCGACCTCGGCCAGGTGCAGCTGACCTCCGGTCGCTTCCTGGACAACCAGAACCGGACCCTGGCATACCTGCGGTTCGTCGACGTCAACCGGCTCCTCTACAACTTCCGGGCCAACCACCGGCTGTCCACGAACGGCGCCGCCGCGACCGGCGGCTGGGACGCGCCGAACTTCCCGTTCCGCACCCACATGCAGGGTCACCTGCTGACCGCGTGGGCCCAGGCGTACGCGGTGCTCGGCGACACCACGTGCCGCGACAAGGCCACCGCCATGGTCGCCGGGATGGCCGCCTGCCAGGCCAACAACGGCACCGCCGGGTTCACCGCCGGCTACCTGTCCGGCTTCCCGGAGTCCGACTTCACCGCCCTGGAAGCCGGCACGCTGAGCAACGGCAACGTCCCCTGGTACTGCATCCACAAGACGCTCGCCGGGCTCCTCGACGTGTGGCGGCTCATCGGCAGCACCCAGGCCCGCGACGTGCTGCTCGCCCTCGCCGGCTGGGTCGACTGGCGCACCGGCCGGCTCAGCTCCGGCCAGCAGCAGACCGTCCTCAACGTCGAGTTCGGCGGCATGAACGCGGTCCTCACCGACCTCTACCAGCAGACCGGCGACGGCCGCTGGCTCACCGCCGCCCAGCGCTTCGACCACGCCGCCGTGTTCAACCCCCTGGCGTCCAACTCGGACCAGCTCAACGGGCTGCACGCGAACACCCAGGTGCCGAAGTGGATCGGCGCGGCCCGCGAGTACAAGGCGACCGGCACCACCCGCTACCGCGACATTGCCACCAACGCCTGGAACATCACCACCGCTGCGCACACATATGTCATCGGCGGCAACAGCCAGGCCGAGCACTTCCGCGGGCCCAACGCGATCGCCGCGTACCTCACCAACGACACGTGCGAGCAGTGCAACACCTACAACATGCTGAAACTTACGCGCGAGCTGTGGCTGCTGAACCCGAGCAACGCGGCCTACTTCGACTTCTACGAGCGGGCGCTGCTCAACCATCTCATCGGCGCGCAGAACCCGGCCGACAGCCACGGCCACATCACCTACTTCACGCCGCTGAAGGCCGGCGGCCGCCGCGGCGTCGGCCCGGCCTGGGGCGGCGGCACCTGGAGCACCGACTACGACAGCTTCTGGTGCTGCCAGGGCACCGGCGTGGAGACCAACACCAAACTCATGGAGTCCATCTACTTCTTCAACGGCACCACACTGACCGTGAACCTGTTCGTGCCGTCGGTGCTGACCTGGTCCCAGCGCGGGATCACGGTCACCCAGACCACCACCTACCCGGCCAGCGACACCACGACGCTGCAGGTCACCGGCAGCGTCAGCGGCTCCTGGTCGATGCGCATCCGCATCCCCGCCTGGGCCACCGGGGCGACCGTCAGCGTCAACGGCACCGCGCAGAGCATCGCGACCACACCCGGGACCTACGCGACCCTGACCCGGTCGTGGACCTCCGGCGACACCGTCACCGTCCGGCTGCCCATGCAGGTCGCGGTCCGCGCGGCCAACGACAACGCCAACGTCGTCGCCGTCACCTACGGCCCAGTCGTCCTCGCCGGCAACTACGGCAACACCGCCCTGTCCGCGCTGCCGGCACTGACCACCTCCTCGGTCACCCGCACCGGCACCACGTCGCTCGCCTTCACCGCCACCGCCAACGGCGCGACGGTCGCGCTCAACCCGTTCCAGGACGCGCACGGCTACAACTACACCGTCTACTGGAGCGCGAACGGGCAGGGCGGCGGCTCCGGCGTGGCCAACTACCGGCTCGTCAACGCCGCCAGCGGCCTGGTCCTCGGCGTGCAGAACATGTCCACCGCCGACGGCGGCCTGGCGGTGCAGTGGACCGACAACGGCACCGCCGACCACAACTGGGAGCTGGTCGTCGACGGCACCGCGGTGCGGCTGCGCAACCTCAACAGCGGCAAGGTCCTCGGCGTGACCAACATGTCCACCGCCGACAACGCGGTCGTGCTGCAATGGACCGACAACGGCACCGCCGACCACCGCTGGACCCTCGTCGACAACGGCGACGGCAGCCACAAGCTCCGCAACGTGAACAGCGGCAAGCTCCTCGCCATCCAGGGCAACTCGACCGGCAACGGCGCGCAGGCCGTCCAGGCGCCCGACGACGGCACCGCCGACAACCTGTGGCGCCTCGTGCCCAACGGCGCGCGCCGCATCCTGAACCTCGGCAGCGGCCTGGTCCTGGGCGTGCAGGACATGTCCACCGCCAGCGGCGGCCTGGTCCTGCAGTGGGGCGACACCGGCACCGCCGACCACCTGTGGACCGCCGTCGTGGACACCGGCGGCTACCTGCGGCTGCGCAACACCAACAGCGGCCTGGTCCTCGGCGTGGAGAACGCGGGCACCGCCAACGGCACCCGCGCCGTCCAGCTCGCCGACACCTCGTCGGCCGACCGGCGCTGGCGGCTGCGGTACGGCTCGAACGGCTACTTCCGCATCCAGTCGGCCAACGGCGGGCGCGTCCTCGGCATCAGCGGCGCCTCCACCGCCCAGGGCGCGCAGGCGCTCATCTGGGACGACAACGGCACCAACGACCACCTCTGGCGCTTCGTGTAACCACCACCGCCGCTCCCCGGTGGTGGCGAGGCCGGCTCCGCGCTCGGCGTGGGGTCGGCCTCACCGCCGGCCGGGTGCGCCGCACCGCGGTCACGCCCTCCACCAGGGCGGACATCGATTGCCGCAGCGGGCCACGGGGGAGCCGGCGATGACCGATGTCACCCGGCCCGGCATTGCCCGGCGCCCGCGCGCTGCCTAGCCTCGCGCCATGCCCGCCGCCTGGACCTTCGCCGTCGCCCGCGCCGACCTCGCACAGACCACCATCGTCGAGGGGCCGGTGCCCGACCTCGCCGACGGTGCGGCGCTGCTGCGCGTGGACCGCGTCGGCATGACCGCCAACAACGTCACCTACGCCGTGCTCGGCGAGGCGATGCGCTACTGGGAGTTCTTCCCGCCCTCGCCCCGCGGCCTCACCGTCGACCTGGGACTGGTGCCGCTGTGGGGTTTTGCCGAGGTGGCGGCCTCCACGGTACCGGGGGTCGAGGCGGGACAGCGCGTCTACGGCTACCTGCCGCCCGCCAGCCACCTGATGGTGCGGCCGGTGCGGGTCGACGACACCGGCTTCCGCGACGGGGCACCGCATCGCGCCGAGCTGCCGTCGCCGTACAACGCCTACCGGCTGACCACCGGCGACGCGGCGTACCGCGCCGACCAGGAAGACCTGCTGATCCTGTTCCGCCCGCTGTTCTTCACCTCGTTCATGCTGGCCGACCAGTTCCTCGACCACGACTGCTACGGCGCGGCGCAGCTGCTGCTGTCCTCGGCGTCGAGCAAGACCGCCTACGCCGCCGCGTTCGAGCTGCGGGGCCGCGGCCCGCGCGTGATCGGGCTGACGTCACCGGGCAACGTCGCCTTCACCGAGTCCCTCGGCTGCTACGACCAGGTCCTGCCGTACGACGCCATCACCACCCTCGACCCGGTGCCCACCGCCTACCTCGACCTGTCCGGCGCCCCCGGCACCAGGGCCGCGGTCCGCGAACACCTCGGCGACCGGCTCGTGCGCGACGTGGCGGTCGGCCTCACCAGCCAGGTCCCGAACGCCGGCGCCGCCGGCGAGGTGTTCTTCGCCCCGACCCAGATGCGCAAACGCACCGCCGACTGGGGCCGCGACGGCCTCGACCGCCGCTTCAGCGCCGCCTGGCACCGCTTCGCCGAGGCCGTCACCGCCTGGGTCGACGTCGAACCCGGCCACGGCCCGGAAGGGCTGTGCGACGCCTGGCTCGACGTCCTCGCCGGCCGCACCGCACCCCGTGTGGGCCGCGTCGTCCAGCTGTGAACCGTTCGACCCGTCGGTCCGCCCTTGCGGAGGTGATCCGGCAAGGCTAACGTACAACCACATGGTTGTACTTCAAGCGGAGAGTGAAGAGTCGCTCAACCAGCTCTTCCGTGCCCTCGCCGATGGCACGCGCCGCGACATCTTGGCGCGGTCGCTCACGGAAACGCCGTCGGTGTCCGATCTCGCCGCGCGCTACGAGATGAGCTTCGCCGCCGTGCAGAAGCACGTCGCCGTGCTCGAGCGCGCGGGTCTCATCCAGAAGCGTCCGAACGGCCGCGAGCAGCTGGTCTCCACCAACTACGCGCGGCTCCAGCGCGCCGGCGAGCTCCTCGACCACTTCGAATCCATCTGGCGCCAGCGCATGGCGCAGCTCGACGACGTTCTTCAACCGAAAGAAACCTGATCATGCCGCTGACCTCGGTCACCAAGGACGCCGCCAAGCTCACCCTCACCGTCGTGGGTGACTATCCCGTGCCGCAGCAACGCCTCTGGGAAGCCTTTGCCGACCCGCGCCAGCTCGAGCGCTTCTGGGGACCGCCCTCCATGCCCGCCACCTTCACGCGTCACGAGCTGAAGGTCGGGGGTCGCGCCGAGTACTTCCTGACCGGGCCGAACGGCGAGAAATGGAGCGGCTCCTGGAAGTTCACCGCGGTGCATCCCATCAGCTCGTTCGAGGCGGACGACGGCGACGACAACGTCGATGACCAGAACATGCCGTCGTCGATGAGGTTCACCTTCGAGGCCACGCCGACGGGATCGCGCGTCACCGTCGTCACGCAGTTTCCGAGCGTTGAGGCCATGGAGCACGTGGCGTCGGCCATGGAAGAAGGCCTGCGCGCCGCGATACCCCAACTCGACACGGTGCTGGCCGACCCCGCCGCACGCTGAGCACGGGCCGGCCACCAACCCCAGAACACGGAGACACACATGCGAAAGCTCAAAATCATCGAACACATCTCGCTCGACGGCGTGATCCAGCACTCCGCCGATGACGACGACTTCCCTTACAGCGAATGGTCCGCGCCCTATCGGACTCCCGAGGGCCGCGCCGCGACGCTCGCCGCGCACGGCGAGCGCTTCGACCTGCTGCTGGGCCGCCGCACCTACGATCTCTGGTCGACCTTCTGGCCGAAGGCGCCGAGCAGTCCGATGGCGGACCGCCTCAACGCGGCGACGAAGTTCGTCGCGACCCACCGCCCGGAGAGCCTTGCATGGGGCCCGGTCGAGGGCCTCGGACCGGACCTCGTCGAAGGCGTCCGCCGCATCAAGGCGCAGGACGGCCCGGTCCTCATCCTCTCGGGCAGCTCCACGCTGACCTCGACGCTGCTCGAGCACGGGCTCGCGGACGAGGTGGCGCTGGCCGTCAACCCGGTCCTGCTGGGCACGGGGAAGCCGTTCTTCGCGGGCGGAACTCCGCCACGCGCCTTCGAGCTCGTGAGCACGCAGGCAACGCCGTCCGGCATCGTCTTCACCACGTACAAGGTCGCCGGGCCGTTGAAGACCGGATAGCCTCACCCTTCTGATCGGCCCGACGGGGTTGAGGTCAGCCGGGCCCACCGGCGGCGATCGACAATGACCAGCCCGGCCAGCACCGCCAGGGCACCTCCGACAATGCCTGGCGCCACCGGTGCCCCGCCGAGCCGGCAACCGGCATACCCGACGCCCGCGCCGGCCAGGCACAGCACCGCGATCGCCGCCCAGCCGATCAGGTTGAGGTGCACGCTGCGGAACAGCCGGACGCGCCGGCGAAGGCGATGCCATCGCGGTGCGGGCCGATATGTGGCGTGTCGAAACTCCACGACGTCCTCGGTGCGGGACAGGGGAGTGGCAATCCCACGAACATGCCTGGGCGCACACCATCCTGTCACGCCGCGGACGCGCTGATGGTCAGGAGCCGAGGACGTCGGTCAGGTCGCGGAGCACCTCCGAGGTGGTCACGTCGTCGAGGTCGGCGAACGTCCGGGTGAGGTGCCGCGGCCGCCAGTCGCCGCCGGGCCGGTCGCTGAGCCAGACGGTGGTGATCTCCTGCTCGGGAGCGTAGGCGTGGGCGCCGATCGGGATGCCGGGGTTGAGGTCGATGACGACGGCGCGGCCGGTGGGGGTCGCGCGCCAGATCCAGCCCTGGACACCGGCGTCCTGTGGCGTGCCGCGCTGCCAGCCGCGACGCTCCAGCCCGAGCAGCGTCGTCGTGGGCACCTTGCGACCGGCGAACCTGGCGAGCTCGGTCGACGCCCGCTCGTCCGCGGTCAGGTCGTGCACCGACCGGCCCAGCTGGGCGAACGGTTGGAGGATCTCGTAGTCGGCGAACACCGCCGCCCACCCGCTCAGCTCCTCGCCGAGCAGCCGCGGGTGGGCGACGCCGACCGTGGCGCCGGCCGGCAGCTCGTAGGCGTCGTCCGCCGCGTCGGCGCAGGTGCCGTCCTCCGCGACCCGGAACGCGACGGGTGCCGTCTCATCGACGTGGGCGGTCCACACCAGGCGACGCACGATGTGACCCAGCAGCGGGTGCGTCACCAGGTGGGCGTGGAACGACGACGCCGTCCAACGGCGCTGGGTGACCATCGCCGTCTCCAGGCGCTGGATCTGGTCCGCGGCGATCGTCCGCACGTCCTTCTTCAAACCGCTGAACCGCTGATAGGCCGCCGTCGCGAGCTCCTGGTCGTCGCGGGCGCCCGGCTTCGGCAGGTCCTTGCGGCGGGCGCCGGCGCCGTCCGTCACAAACGGCTTGAGCTGCTCGTCGAAGCCGACCACGAACTGCCGCGGACCGTAGTCCAGGCGCAGCGAACCGGTGGCGTCCAGGCCGAGGTCGGGGACGAGACGGTCGGCGAGCTGCTCGGCGGTCAGGCCCAGGTTTGCGGCGACCTCGGCGACCTTCTCCGTCGCCCGCTCCTTGAGCCCCTTGAACTTCGCCTTCTGGGCGATGCCGCTCAGGTGCGTCAGCGCAAGGTCGGAGCCGATCCCGGCGAGGACGTCGAGACCGATGACGGCCTTGGCGTGGCCGCCCTCGCCGGGCCAGGCGCGGATCACCGGGGACAGCCGCCGCACGGTGTCGTCGTCGCCGAGCCACTGCAGCGCGTGCAGCGGCCACGGCTCCTTCGGCGGCGCGCCGACCGCCTGCCAGCGCATGAACATTGCCCATGCGAACTCGGCCAGCGAGCGCCGGTCGACCAGATCCACGACCATGGGCACGCCGGCATACACCTCGCCCGGCCGGGAGATGGCCAGCATGGTGCACAGGTGCCGGGCCGCGTCGTCGCCGAGAGCGGCGGAGCGGTCCTTGAGCAGGATCCGCGGCAGCAGGCTCGGGTCGGCCCACGCCGGCAGGCCCGGGATCTTCGCCGGCAGCGTGTGCAGCGCACTGCGGCCCAGCAGCGTCTCCAGCGCGGCGGCCGCCGCGGGCCCATACGCGGTGCCGGCGGCGAGGACCTCGGCGCGGTGCCGGACCGCGATCAGCCGCAGCGACTCCTCCGCCGCGCGCCGGTCGGGGCCGGCCGGGCCCAGTGCCGCCGGGGTCAGCGCCAGGGCCGCGTCGCTCGCGTGCCGGTCGAACCATGCCATGACGAGACCGCGCAGCGACTTCAGCCGGATCAGGGTCGCGGCCATGTGTGTGGCGACCTCGGGTGCGGCGAACGGCAGCAGCAGCTCCGTGCAGTCGGCCGGCCGCGCCGCGGCGAGGTGCAGGGCGGTCGGCAGCGCGGCGAGCTCATAGCAGGCAACGAGCTGCGGGAACCACTGCGGGCCGTCCCAGACCCGCTTCGGCCGCCAGCCCGGCAGCAGCGGTCCGATCAGCTCGTCGGGGCCGGTCGTCATGAGCGTGACCTCGTGGTGGCCCTGCAGGTCACCGGCCCGGTATTGCTCCGCGGCCGTCTCGATCGACGTCTCCAGGTCCCACCAGTCCGCGGGCCAGGCCCGCATCGCTGCCCAGGTGTCGCGCTCGCCCGGCGCCCAGCGGATGACCGGCGCCTCGGTGCAGGTGAGGGCGATGACCACTGGCGCCGCCGGTGCGCGGCGCACCGTCCACGGCGGCGTCACGAGCACCTCAGGCAGCGCCGACGGTGGCGCCTCCGGCACGGCGCTCGGGTCCGCCAGGACCGCCTCCACCCGCTGCCGCGCGGCCGCGGGCAGCGACGCGAGCTCCGCCGCCGCCACGTCCCGGTTGGCGAGCACGTGGACCCGCAGCATGTCGCGGGTGACCGCCCGGTCATCGACGGCGAGCAGCCGCAGCGCCCGCCGCGGGAACCGGCGGGCGGCGTCGATCGCCGCGAGGGGCGCCTGCTTGGCGTCGAGGTGGTCGAGCAGCACGGCGAACGCCGCGTCGGTCGGCAGGTGGGCGAGGGTGCCGACGAGGCGCTGCTGGCCGTCGGTGCGGAGGTGGCCGGAGTCGAGCAACGCGGCCACGTGCGGCACGACGGCCGTGCCGGCGCCGTCGATGACGGTCGCAAGGGCCTCTGGGTCCTGGGCGAGCAACCCCCGCGCGGCCGGCGCAAGCTGCTCCAGGTGCTCGTGGGTGCTGGCCGCGCACCACAGCACCTTGCCCAGATACGGGTCGGTGCGCCCCGCCAGGGCCGCGCAGTCCTCGTCGACCCATGACCGCTGCCCGGGCACCAGGAACGACGTCGCTGCCCGGTGCTGCGGCGAGCGCGCCCGGTGGGCCTGCAGCACGGCAACGGCCGAGGCGTGCTCGTCGTCGGAGGCGACCGCGAGCGCGGCGCGCACCCGCCCGGCAAGCGCGACCCAGTGCGGGAAATAGGCCCAGCCGGCCAGCTCGCGCCACACGACACGCGGTGGCACGGACCGGCCGTTGTTCATGTATCCGCCGCCGTCCAGGCCGACCGCCGACGCGACGGCCTCGGCGGCGAACACGACCCCGCGCGTGGCGATCCAGAGGTCGGCGAGCCTGGCCAGCCGCGCCGGCTGGTCCCAGCCGAGGTGATAGGAGACAAGTGCGGCGACGGCGCCGGCGCCGGCGGCGGGGGTCGTCGCCGGATCGTCGAGGCAGGCCCGCGCCGCCGCGACGATCCCGGGGTCGCTGTCGGGGTGGGCCAGCCGGGCCTCGACGGACGGCAGCGCCGACGTGAGCAGCTCGGCGCCCCGGGCCTTGTCGTGCTTCAGCGTGGGCCCGGGCGCTCCGCCGCGGCGCGGGATGAACACCTTGCGCCACGTGGGCGGGAACACCAGCAGGTCCTCGTCGTCCATGCCCGCCACTGTAGTGACGGGCACCGACAAAAATCAGCCGGCAAGATCAGCCGCCGACGTACGCCGCGAGGTGCGACCCGGTCAGCGTCGACTTCGCCGCGACAAGATCGGCGGGTGTGCCGGCGAACACGACCCGCCCGCCGTCGTGCCCGGCGCCCGGGCCGAGGTCGATGATCCAGTCGGCGTGTGCCATGACCGCCTGGTGGTGCTCGACGACGATGACGGACTTCCCCGCGTCGACCAGCCGGTCGAGCAGCCCGAGCAGGTGCTCGACGTCCGCGAGGTGCAGGCCCGCGGTCGGCTCGTCCAGGACGTACACGCCGCCCTTGTCGGCCATGTGGGTCGCCAGTTTCAGCCGCTGCCGCTCACCGCCGGACAGCGTCGTCAAGGGCTGGCCGAGGCTGAGATACCCGAGCCCGACGTCGGCGAGCCGCCCGAGGATGGCGTGCGCCGCCGGGGTGTGCGCCTCGGAGCCGGGGCCGAAGAACGGCAGCGCCGAGCTCACCGGCATCGCCAGGACCTCGCTGATGTCCCGGCCGCCCAGGTGGTGCTCCAGCACGGACGCCTCGAACCGCTTGCCCTCGCACACCTCGCACACGGTTGCCACGCCCGCCATCACCACCAGGTCGGTGTAGATGACGCCGTTGCCGTTGCAGTTCGGGCAGGCGCCCTCGGAGTTGAAGCTGAACAGCGCCGGTTTCACGCCGTTGGCCTTCGCGAACGCCTTGCGGATCGGCTCGAGCAGCCCCGTGTACGTCGCCGGGCTGCTGCGCCGCGACCCCCGGATCGGGCCCTGGTCGACCGAGACCACGTTTTCAGAGGCGGGAATCGAACCGTGCACCAGGGAACTCTTCCCGGAGCCCGCCACGCCGGTGACCACGCACAGCACCCCGAGCGGGACGTCGACGTCGACGTCGTGCAGGTTGTGCGCGTTCGCGCCGCGGATCTGCAGGGCCCCAGTGGGCTTCCGCACGGTCTTCTTCAAGGAGGCCCGGTCGTCGAGGTGGCGGCCGGTGACGGTGTCGCTGGCGCGCAGCCCGTCCAGGGTGCCCTCGAAGCAGATGGTGCCGCCGTCGGTGCCGGCGCCGGGGCCGAGGTCGACGACGTGGTCGGCGATTGCGATGGCCTCCGGCTTGTGCTCCACCACGAGCACCGTGTTGCCCTTGTCCCGCAGCCGCACCAGCAGCTCGTTCATCCGCTGGATGTCGTGCGGGTGCAGGCCGATGGTCGGCTCGTCGAACACGTACGTGACGTCGGTCAGCGGCGAGCCGAGGTGGCGGATCATCTTGACCCGCTGCGACTCACCGCCGGACAGCGTGCCCGAGGGCCGGTCCAGCGACAGGTACCCCAGGCCGATCTCCACGAACGAGTCCAGGGTGTGCCGCAGCGCCGCGAGCAGCGGCGCGACCGACGGCTCGCTGAGCGAGAGGCCACCGACCCACTCGGCCAGGTCGGTGATCTGCATCGAGCAGGCGTCGGCGATGTTCCTGCCGTCGATCTTCGACGAGCGGGCTTCCTCGCTGAGCCGGGTGCCGCCGCACTCGGGGCAGACCGCGAACACCACGGCCCGCTCCACGAACGCGCGGACGTGCGACTGCAGCGCGTCGACGTCCTTGGACAGCATCGACTTCTGGATCTTCGGGATCAGGCCCTCGTACGTCAGGTTGATGCCGTCGACCTTGATCTTCGTCGGCTCCCGGTGCAGCAGGTCGTGCAGCTCCTTCTTGGTGTACTTGCGGATCGGCTTGTCCATGTCGAAGTAGCCGCTGCCGCTGAAGATGCGCCCGAACCAGCCCTCCATGCTGTAGCCGGGAATCGTGAGAGCGCCCTCACTCAGCGACTTGCTGTCGTCGTACAACTGCGACAGATCAATGTCATTGACCTTGCCGCGACCCTCGCAGCGCGGGCACATGCCGCCGGTGATGCTGAAGCTGCGCCGCTCCTTGATGGTCTGACCGGCCCGTTTCACGGTGACGGCGCCGGCGCCACTGATCGAGGCGACGTTGAAGGAGAACGCCTGCGGTGAGCCGATGTGCGGCTGGCCGAGCCGGCTGAACAGGATGCGCAGCATCGCGTTCGCATCGGTGGCGGTGCCGACGGTGGAGCGCGGGTCGGCGCCCATCCGCTGCTGGTCCACGATGATCGCGGTGGTCAGCCCCTCGAGGACGTCGACGTCGGGCCGGGCGAGCGTCGGCATGAACCCCTGCACGAAGGTGCTGTAGGTCTCGTTGATCAGCCGCTGCGACTCCGCGGCGATCGTGCCGAACACCAGCGAGCTCTTGCCGGAGCCGGACACGCCGGTGAAGACCGTCAGCTGGCGCTTCGGGATCTCGATGCTGACGTCCTTGAGGTTGTTGACGCGCGCACCCCGCACCCGGATCAACTCGTGGTTCATCGTGTCCCCCTCTGCACGGCAACGCCGTCCACGCTAGTGGCAGCGACCTGACCCGTGCTTCTCGATTCCTGATCATTCGTGGCGGCGTCCACGAGACGTTGCCCCACCACCCCTGTCGTGTGGCGCAGCTCCGGACCTCCGACGATCCGGAACGCGGCCGGGAGCGCCGCGAGCTGCTCGGCATACCACCACGGGTTGCCGGTCGAGCCGACGAGGCGGCACGTGCCCGCGTCGAGTGCTTCGAGTTTTCCCAGCGTCCGGGGTACGCACCGGGCCACCGTGTCCAACGGCGCGTCGATGATGACCTCGGCGGTGTACTCCCAGCCGACCGCGAGATGCTCCTCGAGGACCTCGACCGGGTCGAACGGCGCCGGCCGGTCGAATCCGGCGTCGAGCACCTCCACCCGCCGGACGCGGTCGATCCGGTAGGCCCGGCGCCCGCGCGACCCATGCGACCAGCACACCAGATACCACCGGCCGTGGCGCACGACGACCGCCCACGGGTCGACCTCGGTGTCCCACTGGTTGCCGGATTCGCCGCGGTACCACATCCGCAGGCGCCGCAGGTCGGCGCAGGCCCCCACGAGCGTGGCGGTGACCTGAGGGTCGGGGCGCGCGGCGGCACGGTCGGGTGCCGGTGCGGTCGCCCGCCGCACCGCGTCGGCCTGCGCGGCGACCTGCTCCGGCAGCGCCCGCACGATCTTGCCCAGCGCCGCGCCGACCGGGCTCGCCGGGTCGCTCGCGTCGTGGTGCCCGTCGAGGACCGCCATGACCAGGCCGAGCGCCTCGGCCGCGGTGAACGTCAGCGGCGGCAGCCGCAGGCCGCGCCCGACGCGGTAGCCGCCATAGGGCCCGCGGACCGACTCGATCGGGATGCCGGCGTCGCGCAGCACACCGACGGAGCGCCGCGCGGCCCGCTCCGACACGCCGAGCTTGGCGGCGAGCCGGTCCGCGGTGATGCCCGGGCTCGCCTGGATGACCTCCAGCGCGAGCAGGGCCCGGGCGGCCGGACCGGTGCCGGTTTCCACAGCTGTCCCTCCGCAGTTCCGGACGCGAAACGTCCGGAACCGACCTTATCGTGACCGCCATGACCTTCTTGCACGAGCCGTCTGCCACCGCCGGCGAGGTGGAGATGCTGCTGTTCGCCCTCGAACGATCCCGGGCCCAGTTCGCCTGGAAGACCGGCGGCCTGGACGCGGCGGGGCTGCGCCGCCCGCAGCCGCCGTCGACGCTGACGCTCGCCGGCCTGCTCAAGCACATGGCGCTGGTGGAGGAGCTGCACACGATCGACTACACCGGCGAGGCGCCCGGCCCGCCGCTGGACGCCCCCGAGGCGAGGACCGACGTGGACTGGCAGTGGCGCAGCGCCGCCGATGACACGCCCGAGTACCTCTACGGTCTGTGGCAGGGCGCGGTGGAGCACTCCCGGGCCGCGATGGCGGCGGCGCTCGCCGACGGCGGGCTGGACCAGCCGGCGAAGTACCGCAAGTTCGACGACGGCGAGGCGCCGAACCTGCGGCGGCTCCTGGTCGACCTGCACGACGAGTACGCCCGGCACGTCGGGCACGCCGATCTGCTGCGCGAGGCCGTCGACGGGCTCGTCGGCGAGGACCCGCCGCTGTGACGATGTCTTTGCGGAGTCTTTCGTCTCCGTGAAGAGTTCTCCATGCGCCGTCACATCGGTTGCCGAAAAGGATTTCGGGCGGTTGACTCCTCCCCGGCAACCCCCTCGACGCATGGATGTGTGACCCACCATGGACCCGAACGCACGGCGCCGCCTGATCGTCGGTGTTTTCGCCGGTACGGCGGCCGCCGTCGCACTCGCCGCGACGGTCTACTTCGTGACGGGGGGCGGCGGGGACGACGGCACGCCGCAGGCCCGCGCGCAGCAGGCGGGCCAGCCCGCCGACGGCACGCCATCGGGCGTCGCGGGCGTGGGCCCTTCCGGGTCCGCGCCCGCCTCGGCGCCGGCGTCCCCGGCCACCGCCGGCGCGTGCGCCCGGCCCGCCGGCGCCAAGCCGGCCGTGCAGGTCACGGAGGTCGCCACCGGCGTGCGCGGCACCGGCTACGGCCGCGAGGGCGACACCGACCCGCTGCCGATGGCGATCGCGGCGCGCCCCGACGGCGGCTCGTGGCTGGCATGGCTGGGCACCGACGGCCGCGTCCACCTCGGCCGGCTCGGCTGCGACGACAAGCTCGTCGGCACCCCGACCAGCTTCACCGGCATCGACCTGCAGGACGTGCAGGCCGACGCCACCGGCGGCGTCCTGCTGCTCACCCGCAAGGGCTCCTGCGGCGGCGGCACGCTGTGCGGCGGCTCGTCCAGCCCGTGCAACACCATGCACATGATCCGGTTCGACAATGCCGGCCAGCAGGTGTGGGAGCGGCAGGTGACGAACTTGACCGGCGCCCGCACCGGCTACGACGACGGCGCCCGGTTCGTCTGGTGGTATCAGCACCACGGCCGGCTCGCGTTCGACGGCACCAACTACGCGGCGTACTTCGGCGTCGCCATCACCGTTCGCAACGGCGCGTGCGTCGACATCCACGAGGGCGACCGGATGCAGGTCGTCGGGCCGAACGGGGCGCTGCTGCCCGGCCACGACAGCTTCGAGGTCGGCTGCAGTCACAGCTGGACGACGCGCATCGCCTGGGACCCGCGGGTCAAACACTTTGCGATGGTCTGCGCCACCGACAACGCGTGCCGCATCGCGCAGCCGAACCCGTACCGCACCGTGGCCGCCGGTAACTGCGACGGCACCCTGTTCGGCGGCGACCTGGTCCTCGCGCAGCCGAAGGGCTACTGGACCGCGTGGAGCCAGGGCGGCACGGCCCGCCTCGAGCACTTCACGACCGGCGCCGCCGACACGCGCGTCACCACCGGAGCGAAGACGGCGCATCCGCACCTGGTCGCCTACGGGACGAGCCGGATGCTGCTGGCGTGGGAGTCAGGCTCGTCGATGACCGCGCAGGTGTACGACACCGGCGCGGCAAAGGCGGTCGGCGGCACCTTCACGATCGACGTGAAGGACCACGCGTACCAGGCGTTCAAGGCGTACCCGGACGGCAGCGCCGCCTACGCCGCGGCCGGCGGCACCGCCACGTCGATCCGGGTCGCCCGCGTGCTGCCGCTGAACTGACGCGCTGGGATGCTTCACGGATGGAGACGGACGGCAAGGGGTACCGGCGCTCGGCCGGCTCGGCCCGCGGCGAGGCCCGGCGGCGGGCCCTGCTGGACCTGGTCACCGAGGACCTGGCGGAGCACGGCCTGGTCGACTTCTCGCTGCGACGGGCCGCCCGCGCCGCCGGCACCACCCACAAGGTGCTGCTGTACTACTTCGACGGCGTCGACGACCTGCTCGTGCAGGCGGTCGACCAGCTGCGCGCCCGCCGCATCGACAACAGCATGGCCGCCGCGGCGCTGCAGCCCGGCCGGGGCACCCTCGCGGCCCGCATCGAGGCGCTGTGGCCGGTGCTGGTCGACCCGCGATCCGGGCACCGGGTGCTGGAGCAGTCGACGGGTCTGGCGATGTACGACCCGGCCCGGTATTCGAAGTTCGGCCGCGAGGCGACGGAGCAGTACCTGCCGCCGCTGCTCGCCCTGTGCCCGCCGCAGTGGTCGGACCGCCGCCGCCGCGAGGTGGCCGAGCTGGTCCTCGCCACGCTGCGCGGCCTGCTGCTCAACCGGGTCATCGGCGCGGACCCAGCGCAGGTGGAGGCGGGCTTCACCGCGCTGCTGCGTGCCCTGGAACGGGAGGAGGCCGCCGACCTCTAGTGGCAATGTGAACCATGTGGTTCACTTGCTGCATGGCCGGCATCGAACTGTCCGCGGGAACCATCGACTACCAGGACACCGGCGGCCCCGGACCCGTCGTGCTGCTCCTGCACGGGCTGCTGATGGACGGCTCCCTCTGGGACGCGGTCCTGCCAGACCTCACCGGCCGCCGCTGCGTGGTCCCGACCCTGCCGCTCGGCGCCCACCGCCACCCCGTCCACGCCGCCGCCGACCTGTCCCTGCCCGGCGTCGCCCGCCTGGTCGCCGAGCTGATCGAGCGCCTCGACCTGCACGACGTCACGCTCGTCGGCAACGACACCGGCGGCGCGATCGCCCAGCTCATCGCCGCCGACCCCGACACCGCCGCGCGCGTCTCCCGCCTGGCGCTGATCTCGTGCGAGGCGTTCGACAACCTCCCACCGGGCCTGACCGGCCGCACGCTCGCCCTCACCGCCAAACTCCCGCCTGCTGCCTTCCGCCTCTTCATGCAGCAGATGCGCCTGCGTCCCATGCGCCGGCTGCCGCTCGCGTTCGGGTGGCTGACGAAACGCGGGGACGCCACCACCGCCCGCTGGATCCGTCCCGTCCTGGACGTGCCGGGGATCGCCTCGGACACGGTCCGGGTCCTGCGCGCCGCCTTCGCCGACCGCGACCTGCTGGTCCGCGCCGCCCAGGCCCTGCCCACGTTCGACCGCTCGGCCCTGGTGATCTGGGCGGCCGGCGACCGCGTCATGCCACCCGCCCACGGCCGCCGCCTGGCCGAGCTCCTGCCGCAGGGTCACCTGGTCGAGGTGCCGGACAGCGCCACCCTGATCCCACTGGACCAGCCGTCCCGCCTTGCCGCACTCCTCCGCGACTTCACCGCCTCCTGACCGACCCGTCCGCGGAGTTGCCGGCTCACCCTCGGCCCGCGCCAGACCTCCGTCACACGTCGACCGCCGCCTGCGGGAACGGCTGGGTGATGCCATGGCGCGCAAGCCATTCCCGCGCCGCGACCACCTCGTCGGGCGGGCTTGACGCCGGGTCCCAGAGCCGCACCAGCTCCCTGTTGCCGTCCGACGGTGGCGTTGCCGCGTCGTCGACGGGGCGCAATTCGCCGCCTGCGTAGCCGCAAAGGCGGCCGTTGACCCGCCAGAGCAGGTCGCGGGCCAGAGCGCCGACAACGACATGGTCGAGCACGAGGGCGCGCCAGGTGCCATAGTGCCAGGGTTGCCTGTCGCTGAGCTGGCGTTGCAAGGCCGAAGTGAGGGCGGTCAACGTCCTGCCCAGCTCCTTGGCCGACTCGCGGAACTGCTTGAGGTGCTCGGGAAAGTCCTGTTTCACCGCCGTGGGCGGCGACCCGATGGACATGCCGGCGTCGTTGCGCCACTCGACGTCCACGCGCGTGCCCTCGATCCGCAGGATGCCGGTGTCGCCGGGGCTCTCGCCGAAACGCTGCACACGCCGGCCGACCTCGGTCAGGCCGAAGGAGGGCACCGCGAAGTCGAGCACCTGCTCGCGGGTTGCTTGCAGTGCCGCGGCTTTGGCGTCGATCGCCGCGCCGATCTGCTTCGCGGTGGGTTTGTGGGTGACCCGCGCCGCGAGGCGCACCAGCTGGGCCAGGGCCTCCGTGCCCGCTTCGGTGTTGGTTTGGCGGGACAGCGCGTGCACGGCGCCCTCGGCCACCGGCCGGTTGCGCGGCCCGCCGGGAACCTTGCGCAGGTTGGTCTCCACGGCGTCGGCAAGGCTCCGGGTCAGCTGCTCGTCGGCCGGCAACAGGCCAAGCAGCCACACCAGCCGGCGCAACACCATGGAGTTGTAGAGGTCGCCGCGGCGCTCGCGGCCGTATCCCGTCCGATCGCGAAGCGAAACTGCGCGCGGCGCGTCGGCCAGCGCCAGCCAGCCGACGATGACCTCACGCGCCCTGTCCGGGCCGACCTTGACCAACAGCCGGTGACCCTCGTTTTCCCATTCAGGCGTGGGGGCTGCCCACTCGGGTGGGAGGGCGTCCCAGGTCACGTTCGCCGCGTGAGCCACCAGCTCGTGCCAGTTGGCGTCCAATGTGGACAGATCGGCCAGTGCCCGGTCCGCCCATACGTCGCCTCGATTCAGCAACGGCTGCTCGAGGCCGGCCACAAATCCTTTCAAGGACCGATGTCCTTCGATCGTGGCGGTGCGCCGCATGACCGCCACGACCTCGGGGGCGAGCGCGCCACCCGTCTTCAGCACGATCGCGCCCAGCTCTTCCATCGCGACGTAGGTGGTGAACTCCCAGTACTTCGCGGCGACGCCGAGAATTGCCAGCGCGTCCGGCAGATCCGTCCGGCGGCCCTCTTCGATGAGCAAGTAGTCGATCACGTAGTCGAGCAGGCACTTGGCATCCTCGCCTGCCACCGAGGAAAGCTTTTCCGACAGCGCGACCGCGGCCGGGACTCGGAACGGCAGCTTCCCGAGCTCGATGGCATTGCGAACCACATCCAGCTGGCGTCCCCAGTAGACATCTGTGTGCGCCAATGCCACGAGTGCATCGACAAACCCCGGAACGTCATGTGCCAGTGCCGCACGCTGCATTTCCTCCAGGCTCACCGGGGCAGTCTAGCGATCTGGCCGCTCGTAGAAGACGGGCATGGTCATCGACGAAATCCAACGCCAGATCGGAACTCGACCATCTGTAGGAACCGGCGTGTCAGGGCCACTGCCACGCTGCCGCCAACGCAGTCGCGTCGTCATCTGGACGGACCAGCAGCACGCCATCTCCAAGGTCGTCGTCACAGCCGATGACAACGACCGCGCCGTGTTGTCGCTCAAATACACGGTCCCGAGATACCGGGCGTGGTCATAGTCGTTCCAATCCGGCTGCGGCAGGTCCAGACCGGCGATCTCGAATCCGAGTTGCCCGCGCAGGCCAGCAACGGCAAAGGCTGCGACGAGCTGAGCCACAGTCGGCCATGCCCGAGTCTCGGGAGGCGGCAGCGCTCGCCTGTCATCCAACAACGGCCGCGCACGGTCATGCTGTGGACGGTACGCATGGATCATGAACTCCCAGCTCACGCCGGCAGCGGATCTGTGCTGCCACAGGTGGTGGGCGGCACAGATCCGCTCCCGCTCGCCGGCAACCCGGTGGATTGCTGGTCGCGGGAACAGTGCCGCACCGGGTTGTGCCGCGGCGGAGTCAGTGGCCGGTGGCGGTGGCGGCTGCGGAGCGGACGGTTGCGGCGGTGACAGCGGGGAGGTACAGGTCCGGGAGGTGGCTGGGTGACTCGCCGAAGAGGACGGCGTAGAGGGTCACCGCGTCCAGGTAGATGGCGGTGTCGTTGGGGTGCTTGCCGTCGGGGGCGATGAGGAACGACGTGCCGTGCACCGCGATGAGCGTCTCGAAGGCGTCGCCGATCGGGGCGAGCAGGTGCGGCGTGGTCAGCGCCGCCGACAGGGCAGCGGCGTTCGTGTCGATCGCGGCCGTCGCCGCGGCGCGGGACGGGAACGGGGACGGGTCGACCAGGGCCCAGTTCTTGAACAGCACCACCCGGCCGCCCGGCTTCAGCGCCCGGGGGAACGTCGGGGCGTACGTGTGGAGCAGGGTGCTCGTCGCCGCGGCCGGGTTGATGGCGAGCAGCGTGCTGTACTCCTGCAGCACGATGAAGTCGTATCGCCGGGTGCCGCCGAGCGCCGTGGCGACCAGGCCGTCGTCCCAGGTCTGGCGCAGCGTGTAGCCGGAGTGGATGACCTCGGTGACGTTCAGCGTGCGGCCGGCGGCGGAGGCGAGGTGGCGTACCAGCGCGGGCGTGTCCTCGCCGCTGCCGTGGTTCACCGTGCCGAGCAGGCTGTTGCCGACGAACAGCACATCCAGGGAGGTGCCGACAGTGACACGACTGCCGGCGCCGAGTTGTCTGGTGCTGCCCGCTGACACGTGCGGCGTGACCCACAGGACGGCGGCGACGATTGTGGCCGCGGCGAGCAACCGGCGACGGTACGACATCTGCGCTGGCTCCTCGGACGCGGCTACTGGAAGCGCCCGCCCAGGGTCGTCACCGCCGCGCGCCCTGTCAATGACGTGCGCCGCAGGGTCCCCCGATCGGCGCCGTGGTCGATCCAGGTGTCGGACGCGGGCGAACACGGCATCCCTGTGACGTGCGTCACAGGTCTCGTCCGGCGAGCTTGATCGTGCGAACCCTCTGCGAGCGAGGCCGACGCGGCGGCGGTGGCGGCGCACGTGGCCGCACTGCGCGGGGTGCGCCGCGGAGGCCGACCGGCTGCGCACCGCCGCCGAGTGGGTCGGGGAGCTCGCCGAGCGGCGGCCGCCACCCGAGCTGCGGGCCAGGGTCCTGGCGGCGGCCCGCGTGGCCCGGCCGCTGTGCGACGCGGAGATCGAGGGGCTGCTCGCGCCGTACGTCGCCCAGGTCGCCGCGTTCGACCGGCTGCTGGGCGGGCTGGCCGCGCCGCTGTGGCTGCGTCCCGTCGGGCCGCACGCGACGGTGCGCGCGCTGGTGACGCACCTGCGGGCCAACGACACCATGGTCACCGCCGCGACGGGCGCCGGCAACGGCATCGTGCGGCGGGGCGGGCCCGACGAGTCCACAGCGGACGTGCGGCGCCGCTGGCGGTCGCAGGCCGACGAGCTGGTGCGCACCGTCGCCGCGGCGGAGGCGCCCGCACTGGACCGGCCCGCTCCGCTGGCGGGACGGGTACCGGCGCAACGGCCGCTGCGGGAAGCGCTGACGCAGCGGGCGTTCGAGACGTGGATCCACGCCGACGACGTCCGGACTTTGCTCGCGCTGCCACCGGAGCCACCGCCGCCGCGGCAGCTGCGCGACATCGCGGACTTCGCCCTGCGGCTGCTGCCCGGGGCGATGGACGCCGCCGGCCGGGGCAGGCCGCATCAGGTGATCCGGCTGACGCTCACCGGTCCGGGCGGCGGCGAGCGCCTCGTCGCGCTGTCCGCGGCGACGCCCACCACCGGCAGCACCGTGGTGGGCGAGGTGGCGCTGGCCGCCGAGCTGTTCTGCCGGCTCGTCGCGGGCAGGGCCACGCACGACATGGCGGGCGTGGCCGTTGGCGGTGACGCCGCGGCCGCCGCCGACTTCCTCGGTGTCGCCGCGACGATGGGGTGCGACTGACGTGTGGGACGCACCGGAGGACGACGATCTGCGCATCCGTGACGCGCTGCTGGCCGGGCGGGAGAGCGCCCTCGCCGAGGCGTACGACACGCACGCCGGCGCCGTGTACGGCCTCGCGCTGCACATCACCAGGGACCCAAGTATCGCCTCAGCAGCGCCCTGCGCCGCATCGCGGTCCAACTCGCCGACCACGTCGACGGGCGCTGACGGAGCAGGGACCGGCGGTGACCGGTGGCCGCGGTTATGGTCTTCGGTGTGGCGCATCCCATCATGTTCGACGACGCCGACCCGGTCCTCGGCCGGGTGCGGGCGCTCGCCCTTGCATTCCCGGACGCCGCGGAGAAGATCTCCCACGGGCATCCCGCGTTCTACACGACCAAGGTCTTCGCCTACTACGGCGGCTCTGTCAAGGTCGACGGCGTGTACCGGCAGCATGAGCACTCGGTCGTCGTGCTGGTCGACCCGGCCGAGCGCGAGGCACTGCTCGAGGACGCGCGCAGCTACGTGCCGGCGTATCTCGGCCCCTCCGGTTGGATCGGTGTGGACCTCACCGCCGACACCGACTGGGCCGAGATCGGCGAGCTGCTGGACGCCAGCTACCGGCGTACCGCCGGCCCGCGCCGCGTCGCCGCCCTTGATGCCCTTGGCGTCCGCTCTGCCTGAGCCTGCCCGGGCCATCTAGTCGTCGGCGGTCTCGAAGATCCTGGTGCTGGGGGTGCCGTCGAGCGCCGGCGCCCGCTGTGGATCGGACCACACGGTCGTGCGCAGGAACCGCTCGAACGCCTCGGCGGCCTGCGCCGTCGGGAAGTCCAGGTCGATCGCCACGTAGTGCTCGTCGTCGACCGGTCGCATGACGCGGTGGCGTAGCACGCCCGCCTTGTCGCGGGCCTCGGCGAAGGTGTCGAACGCGCGCCGCCACAGCGCGAAGTCCACGATTGCGTGTTCGATTCGTAAGGTCGGCATGCCACCGACGCTAACGAGCGCCGGGCGGGTCGCGTATCCCAGAAACCTGGGGTCCTATGGTGGTGCGGTGGGGTTCGCAGCGGCGGCCGGGCGGGTGCGGCGCATCGGCGCCGCGGCAGTCGACGCGCGGACGCTGCGGGCGCAGACCCTGACCGAGATCGGCCGGGTCGTGCCGTTCGACGCGTATGTCTGGGCGCTGACGGATCCGGAGACGTCCGTGGGGACGGACCCCCTGGCCGCGGTGCCGCCGGCGCTGATGCCGGTCCTGCCCCGGCTGATCCGCCTCAAGTACCTCACCGCGACCAACCGGTGGACGTCCCTGACCGCCGCCGCCCGGCTCACCGAACCCGGCGCCAGCCTGATGTGGCGCGAGTTGCTCGGCGCCCACGGCGTCACCGACATCGCCTCGGCGGTGTTCCGCGACCGGTTCGGCTGCTGGGGATTCCTCGACCTGTGGCGCGCCGGCGGCGTCTTCACCGGACCCGAACTGGCGTTCCTCGACGACGTCACCGAGCCGCTCACCGCAGACCTGCGCCGCTGCCAGGCGGGCACGTTCACCGCCGCCGGCGGGCCCAGCGCACCGGGCCCGGTGGTGCTGCTGCTCTCCCCGGACATGGAGGTCATCGAGCAGACCCCGCAGACCCGCGAACACCTGATGCGGCAGCTGCCACCGGGCGCCGGCGCCGAGCCCGTCCCGGCCAGCGTCTACAACGTCGCGGCGCAGCTCATCGCGGCCGAGTCCGGCGTCGACCCGCAGCCGCCGTCTGCCCGGGTACACCTTGCCGCCGGACGATGGCTCACGCTGCGGGCCGCCCGTCTCGGCGCTGCCGGCCGCACCGACGCGCAGATCGCGGTCACCATCGAGGAGGCGTCACCGGCGGCGCGGACGGCGGTGTTCGCCCGCGCCTTCGGCCTCAGCCCGCGCGAAACGGAGCTCCTCACCCACCTGACGTCCGGCGCCGACACCCGCGCCGTCGCCACCGACATGTTCCTCAGCCCCAACACGGTCCAGGACCACCTCAAGTCGATGTTCGCCAAGACCGGCACCCGCAACCGGCGTACCCTGCTGTCCCGCGCCCTCGGCACCGCCTGATCCGGTCAGTCCCACCAGAACGACCAGACCCGCGCGCCGACGAGCAGCGGTGCGTATTCGCGTTCCACCACGCATGCACTGGGTACGTCCCCAGCGCCGCGCTGAGTACGGCGCCTCATGCGGTGCCGGGCCGCGCGGCCGTACGGTGCGCCCATGACATCGAGCGTTGTGCCCCGTCCTCGCCGTGCGCCGCGGACCCAGCTCCTCGGCGGGCTGGGCGTCGCCGTCCTCGCGGCGGCGTCGTGGTTCGGGTGGATGGGCTGGGACTCGCAGTACCAGATCGATCCGGTGACCCAGGTGGCGAGCGGCCCGTACGAGGCGTGGCAGGTTGTGGGCTGCGCCGGGTCCCTGCTCGTCGTGCTCGTCGCCGCGCTGCTCGCCGGGATCCATCCGGTCGTCGCGTCGGCGGCGATGACGGTGGCGTTCACCGCGGCCTGGACGGCGACCGCCGCACCGCAGGACGACACCGGCATGTACGGCGTCGGCATGGTGCTGCTGTTCGCCGGCCTGGCCGCGGGGACCGCGGTCGTGTCGGCCGCCGTCATCGGTCTGCGCACCGCGCTGGGCCGCCGTGACCACGGAACCTCGGCGGCGCCCGGAGCCTGATGCGTTTCGGCAGTTGCGTGGCCGGCGAGGGGGTGGTCAGCGGTGCGGTGGGCGACGAGGTGGCGGGCGTTCGGGCGGTGGTGCCACTCGCCGGCGGGGGAGCGGCGCAGGAACTCGGCCCGCAACTGTTCGGCGAACGCCTCACCCCGTGCGGTGACCAGTGGGCGCATCGGTCCGGCGCGGGTGTGGGCGGCGAAGAAGGCCGCCGCGTCCGGGTGGGACATCGGGTGGGACAGCCGTTCGTCCCGCTCCACGACGATGCCCGGCAGGGCCGTCAACGCCGGGACGAGGCGGTCCTGCCAGGTGTCGTCGCCCGGTGGCACGTGGGCGGCGACGACCTCGGCGAGGCGGGCGAACGGGCCGTCGTCCTCCGTGTACCGCGGCCAGAACAGCACCGACAGCACGCCGCCGGGGCGCAGTGCCGCCGCCCACGAGCGGATGGCGGCGTCGGGCTCGGGCAGCTGCTGCAGCCCGAACACCGACACCACCGCGGCGCAGCGTCCGGTCCAGCGACCGTCGAGCGTCGAGGCGTCGCCCTGTTCGACGGTGGCGCCGGGGTACCGCGCAGCTCGCGAACGGGTCAGCCGGACCATCCCAGCGGACAGGTCAACACCGGCGACGGGGCGGCCGGGTAGCCGGGTGGCGAGCGCGTCCAGCTCCGGGAACGTGCCGCAGCACGGCACCAGCACCGGCCCGTCTGGCAGCGGCCGGCCGGCGACCGCGTCCGCCGCCGTGGCCACCCACGGCGCGAAGCGTGGCACGTAGTACGCCTCGTAGCCGTCGGCGGCCTCGTCCCAGCCGCGGGCGAGCCGTGCCAGCCGTGCAGGGTCCGTCATGACTCCACCATGCACCAGCCGGGCGGACCCGTCAGGTGCCGGCCGGGGCGGTCGTCGGCGCGGCGGCCGGCTCGGCAGCGGTGGCGGTGGGGGCAGCGGTGGCGGTGGACAGGCGGGCGATCAGCTTCGGGGTGACGGCGCGGTAGGCGGCGGGGTTGACGGGGTTCAGCCAGTGTGAGGCGCGGACCGCGCGGCTGATGTTCAGGTCCAGGTCGTTGAGGACCTCGTCGACGTTGTGCAGCGAGAACGGGATGATCTTCGTGCCGCGGCTGTGGTGCCGGTTGGTGGCGGTGTCCATGAACGCGAGCTGGTCGACGACCGCGGCGCGCATCCGGTCCGGGTCCGGCAGCGGGACGGCGCCGGCGAGGTGGGCGGCGATCCACACGGCGGCCATCTCGGCGTTGAGCGGGCTGAAGAACGACGAGTTGTACCCGTTGAAGTACAGCCCGGGCACGTGCAGCGGCAGGATCTGGCGGTACAACATGAAATTCGAGCGCTCGTCCAGCAGGCGGTCCTGCACGTGCTGGTCGAGGAACGGCACGCCCTGGGTGAAGCCGGTGGCGCACACGACGAGCGAGGCGGGCAGCAGCGTGCCGTCGGAGAGTTCGGCGTGCGGGCGGCCGTCCTTGGCCAGGAGCCGGGTGATGGTGGTGTCGCGGTGCACGACGATGCTGCCGTCGGCGACGCCCTCGAAGAAGCCCTCGGTGGCCAGGCCGATGGCGCCCTTGACGATGCCTTCCATCGTGCCGGCCGGCACCAGGCCGAGCCGTTCCAGTTTGAACTGCCGCTTCGAGACCGAGCCGATCGAGTTGATCATGTTGCGGCGCAGCGGGTTGCCGGGGCCGTGCAGGAACTTGTCGAGGCCGCGCAGGTGGATGTAGCGGAACAGGGCCTCGCCCATGCGGGTCAGCAGCAGGAACTTGAAGTTGAGGAAGCCGCCGATCTTGCGCGGGACCTTCCACAGCAGCTGCCGGGCGATGACATGGGTGCTGGCGGCGGTTTTGCTCACGGGGACGGTGACGTCGCACGCCGACTTGCCGTAGCCGACGACGAGCACGTCGCGGTCGCGGGCGTCCTCGGCGTCGTGCAGATCGGTGCCCGCGCAGACCCGGCCGCCGGCGGCGGTGAACTCGTCCAGGCCCGGGAAGGCGGGGATCAGCGGCTCGCAGAAGACCCCGTTGGCCACGACGAGCCGGTCCACCTGCTCGACGCCGTTGTCGCGCAGCTCCAGCGTCCAGCCGTCGGCGTCCTGCACGGCCCGGGTCACCTCGGTGTTGAGCCGCAGGTGCCGGTCCACCCCGAAGTGGGCCGCGTAGTCCGCGAGCCAGGCCTGCACCTGCGCGCCGGTCGGCCACTCGGGGTAGTCGCGGGGCATCGGGAAGTCCGACAGGGCGTAGGTGGCCTTGGCGCTCTGCGTCGTCAGGCCCGGGTAGCGCCGGGTGCTGCTCCACACGCCGCCGACGTCCGGGGCCTTGTCCAGCACCACCACGTCGTGCCCCGCCTGCATGAGCGTCTTCGCGGTGGCCAGCCCGGCGACGCCGGCCCCGATGATCCCGACGCGCATGGTCAGTGGCCTCCCGCCGGCAGCTGCAGCTCGATGCCGAAGTCGGCCATGATGCCCTTGAGCACCGCGATGTCCTTCGGTCCGGGCGGCAGGGCGCCGAGCGCCTGGTAGTACGCCTCCAGCCCGGCGGGGGAGACGACGGAGATGACGCGGGCCTCGTCGCCGTACGGGTTGCGGAACGCGTGCACCACGTTGCGCGGCAGGTACAGGTAGTCGCCGTGCTCCAGGACGAAGTCCTCGCCGCCGAGACTGACATCCAGCCGCCCGGCCAGGCAGATGAAGGACTCGTCCTCGCGGGTGTGCAGGTGCGGGGGCGGGCCGTCGGTCTGCGGCGGGATCGCGTACTCGAACAGCGAGTACGCGTCGCGGGTCGACTTCCCGTCGGTCTTCATCGTGATGCCCAGCCCGATCGCCGGGATCTGTGTTCCCTTGCGCGATGCGAGCATGTATCCGCCGCCCAGACTCATCGGGGCCTCCTCTGTGTCCGTGTGTCCTGGCTCACAGGGTGGCCCCGCGATGATCCGGCGCCAACGTCGCGTCCCGCTGAACGGGACTGAACTTCACCGGGACGTGTACGCCCGCGACGCCGCGGCGGCCGCCATCCGCACGGCCGGCCCGGCCCGGTCGGCGCGCACCAGCGCGGACGGGCCGGTGACCGACAGGGCTGCCACGACCCCGCCGAGCGGGCCGAAGATGGGCGCGGCGACGCAGCTGACGCCGATGTTGCCCTCCTCCCGGTCCACCGCCCAGCCGCGGTCGGGGATCGCGGCCAGTTCGCGACGCAGCGCGGTGGCGGTGGCGATGGTCCGTGGCGTGCGCCGCTCCAGCCCGGCCTCGACGACCGCGTCGACCGTGGCCGCGTCGCTGTAGGCGAGGATGGCCCGGCCCAGGCCGGAGCAGTGCGCCGGGATCATGCCGCCGACCTGCGACAGCATCGGCATCGGACGATGCCCGCTGATCTTCTCCACGACCAGGACCTGGGTCCCGCTGAGCACGCCGAGCTGGACGGTCGTGCGGGTGGCGTTGTAGAGGTCCTGCAGGAACGGCAGCACCGCCTCGCGCAGCTCGTGCCGGATCGGGGACAGGCCGGAGATCTCGAAGAGCCGGTTGCCGATGCGGTACCGGTCGTGCGGCTTGTCGAGCCAGCCGAGCCGCAGCATCTTGTCGGCGGTGCGGTGGGTGGTGGACCGCGGCAGCCCGGACCGGGCGACGAGCGCGGCCAGCGTCAGCTCGCGGTGCGTGGCGTCGAACGCGGCCAGGATCGCGGCGGCGCGCTCCAGTCCGCCCATCGCCGCGGAACTCTCGTCCCGCTCAGCGGGACTCAACGTTGGTCCCAGGATCTCATGGGCCCCAGGCTAACGCTGTGACCACGAACGTTGCGCTCGTCGGGGGCGGAGCCACCGGGATCGGCGCCGCCACCGCCGAGCACCTCGCGCGTGCCGGGCACCGGGTGGCGCTCACCGGCCGCCGGGCGGACGTCCTCGAGGCGGCCGCGGCGGGCCTGCGGGAGCGCACCGGCGCGCAGGTGGAGCCGATCGTGGCCGACGTCGCCGACCCGGCGTCGGCCGCCCGGACCTTCGACGCGGTCACCGCCCGGTTCGGCGCCCTCGACGTGCTGGTGCTCAACGCCGGCGGGCCCCCGCCCGGCGGCATCCTCGACGTCGACGACGCGCAGTGGCGGGCCGCGTTCGAGCTGCTCGTCCTGGGCCCGCTGCGGCTGGCCCGGCTCGCGCTGCCGGCGATGGCGGACCGCGGCTTCGGGCGGATCGTGTTCGTGACGTCCACCGCGGTCCGCCAGCCGCAGCCGGACCTCGCCGCGTCGGTGGTGCTGCGCGCCGGGGTCACCGCCGCGGCCAAGCTGCTGTCCCGGGAGCACGCCGGCCGGGGCGTCACCGTCAACTGCGTGGCCCCTGGACCGACCGCCACGCAACGGCGGCAGCGGATCCTCGCCGCGCGCGCCGGCCGTACCGGGGAAGACGTCGCCGACGTGGACGCCGCCGACGTCGCGAGCGTCCCCGCGGGACGACCCGGTCGCCCGGAGGAGATCGGCGCGGCCGTGGCGTTCCTCGCCTCGGCCGCCGCAAGCTACGTCAACGGGACCGTGCTCACGGTCGACGGCGGCAGGACGGAGACGATCTGATGGCACAACAGGGGCCTGACTTCGCGATGGCGGACTTCCTGTCGGCGATCGCGGCCACGGTACGACCAAGCCCCGCCCGTCCGATCGTGGTGCACTCCGGGGAGCTGGAACGGCTGCCGGCCGATCAGGTGCACAACCCGACCGAGCTGTCGATCGCCGGTCGGCTGCCGACCACCACGTTCGAGATCTTCCGGCAGACGATCCCGCCGGGCCGCACCTCCGACATGCAGCGCCATCACCACGAGACCGTCCACTACGTCATCGCCGGCACCGGCCACACCGAGGTCGAGGACGACGTCGAGCAGTGGTCGACCGGCGACTTCATCTACACGCCGCCGTGGACGTGGCACCGGCACTACAACGACGCCGCCGACGCGCCGGTGGAGTTCCTCACCATCGAGAACTCGCGGCTGCTGGGCCTGCTCGGCGTCTCCCGCCGGCAGAGCGCCGGCCTGTCCACCGTCGCCGAGGCCCGCGCCCGGTTCAAGGAGCAACCATGACCGGCCAGCGAAGCGGCTCGGGCCGGTCATCGGCAGAGCAGTCCTGGGTCACGCCCGGAACGAAGTGAGGACGCATGACGGATCTGCCCGAGCACATCAGCATCTGGGGCGAGCTCGCCGACGTCCCGCACGAGCTGCGCCACGTCGACGTCGCCGGGGTCCGCACCCGCGTCCTGCTCGCCGGCGCCGGGCCCGACCTGATCCTGTTGCACGGCACCGGCGGGCACCTGGAGGCATACGCCCGGGACATCCGCGGGCTCGCCGACGGCTTCCGGGTCGTCGCCTACGACATGGTCGGGCACGGCTGGTCGGACACGCCGGACCGGCCGTACACCATCGACGTGCTGTCCGATCACCTGCTGGGCCTGATGGACGCCCTCGGCATCCAGCGCGCGCACCTGTCGGGGGAGTCGCTCGGCGGGTGGGTCGTCGCGTGGACCGCCGCGCACCATCCCGACCGGGTGGACCGGCTGGTGCTCAACACGCCCGGCAACATCGCCAACAAGCCCGAGGTCATGGCCCGCATGCGGGACAGCACCATGGCGGCGGTACGCGACCCCAGCGACGCGACCGTCCGCCGGCGGGTCGAGTTCCTGTTCCACCACAAGGAGATGGTTACCGACGAGCTGGTGCTTCTGCGCCGCGCCGTGTACAGCCGGCCCGGGTTCGTCCAGGCGATCACCAACACCCTCGTGCTGCAGGACCCCGTGGTGCGCAAGGACTTCGCGTGGGAGCCCGGCTGGGTCGGCAAGATCGCCGCGCCGACGCTGCTGCTGTGGACCGAGCACGACCCGACCGGCGGGCTCGACGAGGCCGCGATGCTGCTGGACTGGCTGCCGGACGCGCGCCTGCACGTCATCGCCGACGCCGGGCACTGGCCGCAGTGGGAGAAGGTCGAGGAGTACCTGCGGGTCCACCGGGAGTTCCTGCATGAGTGAGATCGTCGGGTTCGTCGGCATGTCCCACTCGCCGTTCGCGACCCTGCTCCCGCCGGCCGGCACCGGCGACCCCGGCGGCGCGTTCCTCGGCGACGCCGCCCGGGTCGCGGCCGCGGTGCGGGACCTGGCCCCGGACGCGGTCGTGGTCATCGGCCCCGATCACTTCCACGCCAACTTCTACGACCAGATGCCGCCGTTCGTCCTCGGCGTCGAGGAGGCGGTCGGCTTCGGTGACTTCGGCAGCACCGCCGGCCCGCTGCCGGTCGCGCCGGCCCTGGCCTGGGAGATCCGCGACGGCCTGGCCGGCGCCGGGTTCGACCTGTCGCTGTCCTACTCGCTGACCGTCGACCACGGCGTGGTGCAGAGCTACGAGATGGCGTGCGGCACCGGTGTCCCGCTGGTGCCCCTCGTCGTCAACACCGCCGCGCCGCCGCTGCCGGGCCTGCGCCGGTGCGTGGCGCTCGGCGGGGCGCTCGGCGCCGCCATCCGCGCCGCCGCGTTCCCCGGCCGGGTCCTGGTCGTGGCCAGCGGCGGGCTGTCGCACTGGCTGCCGTCCAACGACCCCCGCGACCCGTCGGTCGCCGGCGAGCGCCGCGCCGCGCTCATCCACGGCCGCCAGGACGCCCGCGCGTTCGCCGCGGCCCGGGAGCCGCGGGTGCGGGCGATGGGCGGCGACCCGAACGCCCGCGTCAACGCCGGCTGGGACCGCTGGTTCCTGGACCGGCTGCGGACCGCCGACCTGGACGCGGTCGCCGCGCTCGGCGACGAGCGCCTCGAGGCGGTGGCCGGCAGCGGCGGGCACGAGATCCGCGCCTGGCTCATCGGCCACGCCGCGGTGGGCCTGCCGCTGGTCTGGGACAGCTACGAGGCCGTCCCCGAATGGATCACCGGCATGGGCATCGGGGCGACGTTCCCGGTCCCGCCTACCGCTTGCTGAGGTCCAGGGCGATGTCGACGAGCATGTCCTCCTGGCCGCCGACGAGCCTGCGCCGGCCGGCTTCGAGCAGGATCGAGCGGACGTCCACGTCGTAGCGGGCCGAGGCCACCTCCGCGTGCCGCAGGAACGACGAGTAGACCCCGGCATAGCCGAGCGTCAGCGTCTCCCGGTCGACCCGCACCGGGCGGTCCTGCAACGGCCGTACCAGATCCTCGGCGGCGTCCTGCAGCGCGAACAGGTCGCACCCGTGCTCCCAGCCCTCCAGGTCCGCGACCGCGACGAACGGCTCGACCGGGCAGTTGCCGGCGCCCGCGCCGTGCCCGGCGAGCGACGCGTCGACCCGGGTCGCCCCCTCCTCGACCGCGACGACCGAGTTCGCGACCGACAGCGACAGGTTCTCGTGCGCGTGGATGCCGACCTCCGTGCCGGCGTCGAGGATGTCGCGGTACGCCCGCACCCGCTCCCGCACGCCGCGCATCGTGAGCCGCCCGCCGGAGTCGGTGACGTAGACGCAGTGCGCGCCGTAGGACTCCATCAGCGCCGCCTGCCGGGCGAGGACCGCGGGCTCCGCCAGGTGACTCATCATGAGAAACCCGGAGACGTCCATGCCGAGTTCCCGCGCGACCCCGATGTGCTGGGCGGCGACGTCGGCCTCCGTGCAGTGCGTCGCGACCCGCACGGAGCGGACCCCGAGGCCGTGCGCCCGGCGCAGGTCCCGGATCGTGCCGATGCCGGGCAGCAGCAGCGTGGTGAGCCGGGCCCGTTCGATCGCGCCGGCCGCCGCCTCGATCCACTCCCAGTCGGTGTGGCTGCCCGGCCCGTACGTCAGCGAGCCGCCGGCCAGGCCGTCGCCGTGCGCGACCTCGATGCCGTCGACGCCGGCCGCGTCGAGCGCGGCGACGATCCGCCGCACGTCGGCGGGGCCGATCCTGTGCCGCACCGCGTGCATGCCGTCCCGCAGGGTCACGTCCTGGATGAACAACCTGGTCACCGCACCGCCTCCAGGGCCGCGATCCGCTCGGCGACGCGCAGCGCGGCCGAGGTCATGATGTCGAGGTTCCCGGCGTACGCCGGCAGGTAGTGCGCGGCGCCCTCGACCTCCAGGAACACCGTCACCTGATGGGTCGCGTTCGCGGCGCCCAGGGTGTGCACCGGCGGTCCGTCCAGCGGCGTGATCTGCACCTGTTGTTTCAGCCGGTACCCGGGCACGTAGGCGGCGACCGCCGCGACCATCGCCAGCACCGACGCGCGGATGGCGGCGTGGACCACCGGGGACGGTTCGTCGATGAGCGCCAGGACGGTGTCGCGCATGATGAGCGGCGGCTCGGCCGGGTTGAGCACGATGACGGCCTTGCCGCGACCGGCGCCGCCGACCGTCTCGATCGCGTGCGCGGTGGTCTCGGTGAACTCGTCGATGTTGGCGCGGGTGCCCGGACCGGCCGAGCGGGACGCGATCGACGCGACGATCTCCGCGTACGGCACCGGCGTCACCCGCGAGATCGCCGCGACGACCGGGATGGTGGCCTGACCGCCGCAGGTGACCATGTTCACGTTCGGCGCGCCGAGATGCTGTTCCAGGTTCACCGCCGGCACGACGTACGGGCCGAGCGCGGCGGGTGTCAGGTCGATCAGCCGCGGGCCGTGCGGGGCGAGGCGCACCGCGTTGGCCCGGTGCGCGGCGGCGGAGGTCGCGTCGAACACGATCCGGATCTCGTCGAACCCGGGCAGCGCGATCAGCCCGTCGACGCCGTCGGCGACGGTGGTGACCCCGAGCCGGGCGGCGCGGGCGAGGCCGTCGGAGGCCGGGTCGATGCCGACCATGGCCGCCATCTCCAGGGACTCCGACAGGCGCAGCACCTTGATCATCAGGTCGGTGCCGATGTTGCCGGACCCGATCACGGCGACCTTCATGCGGTTCGCCCGAATCGTGCGCTGACGGTGCCGAGGCCGGACAGCGTCGCGGTGACCCGCATGCCGGGCGTGACGGGCACCATCGGGCCGAGGGCGCCGGACAGGACGACCTGGCCGGCGCGCAGCGGGTCGCCGAGGTCACGGGCGGCGCGGGCCAGCCACGCCAGGGCCTTGAGAGGGTCGCCGAGGCAGGCGGCGCCGGTGCCCCGGGACACCACGACGCCGTCGGCGGCCAGCTCCATGACGGTCTCGGCCGGTTCGAACGCCTCCAGGGTGCTGCGGTGCGCCCCGAGCACGAACATCCCGCTCGAGGCGTTGTCGGCGACCGTGTCCGCGATCGTGATGTCCCACCCGGCGATCCGGCTGTCGACGATCTCCAGCGCCGCAACGGCATGGGCGACCGCGGCACGGATCCGGGCGTCGGTCAGGTCACCCTCGTCGAGGTCCTCCCCGAGGATGAACCCGACCTCGGCCTCGATCTTCGGCTGCAGCAGCCGGTCGAACGGGATCTCGGCGGCGCCGCTGACGTCCATGTCGTCGAAGAGGACCCCGAAGTCGGGCCGGTCCACGCCGAGCTGGCGCTGCACGGCCGCCGACGTGAGCCCGATCTTGTGGCCGACGACCCGCGCGCCGGCGTCGAGGCGGCCGAGGGTGAGCCGGCGCTGTACCGCGTACGCGGCGGCGACGTCGTCCGCGCCGATCAGGTCACGCACCGGCGGGCACGGCCGGCCCGAGCGGGCCGCGTCGAGCAGCCGTGCCGCGGCGCGGTGTGTACCGGTGGCGGGCGGGGAAGTCATGCCCCACACCATGCCCGTACGCCCAGGCACCGGCCAGAGCACAGTCCCGCTCAGCGGAACACCTCGCGGCGGGTACGGTTGCGTCGGGGGGCTTCAACATTTTGGGGGAAGCAGTTATGGGATTCTTCGACCAGCTCCGCAGCCGCACCGCTGAGATGAGCGGCCAGCTGAAGACCAGGGCCGGCCAGTTCAAGAGCAAGGAGTTCGCCAACGCGAGCATGGCGATGTGCGCGCTCATCGCCGCCGCCGACGGCAGCATCGACCCGGCCGAGCGGCAGCGGACCGAGGGCGTGATCACGAGCAACGACATCCTTGCCGTCTTCCCGCCGGACGAGCTGCGGCAGAAGTTCGCCTTCTACGCCGACCGTCTGGTCCGCGACTTCGAGTTCGGCAAGGTCGAGGCGATCGCCACGATCGCCAAGCTCAAGTCGAAGCCGGACCACGCCCGGGCCGTCATCCAGATCGGCATCATCATCGGCGGCGCCGACGGCAACTTCGACGACAACGAGAAGAAGGCCGTCCGCGAGGCCTGCTTCGCCGTCGGGATCGCACCCGCGGAGTTCGACCTCTAGTCACGTCACCTGCGGGACGTAGGGGAACCGCGTCGTGGGCTTCCTGGTGACCGAGTCCTTGGACAGGCCGATGGTGAAGGCCGTGTTGGTCGCCAGGGAGAACATGATGTCCGGGGCGTTGTCGGTCAGGGCACGGCCGTTGAAGCCGTTGAAGCCGAACATCGCCGGGGTGCCCACCGTGTAGGGCAGCGTGTCGGGCAGCAGCCGCGCCGCGACGGCCGCGCCGTACGCACCGGGGTCCTCCGCGGTGCCGTAGGCGGCCACGACCGACGACACCATGTCCGCCAGCAGCTTGCCGAAGCTGGCGGCGTCCTCGGCCGGGACGGTGAGGTTGAGCTGGTCGCCGAGCGTCTCGAGATACTGGGTGAACAGCGGGTGGATCATCGGGTGGCCGGCGCGGTTGACCTGGCGCCAGCCGCCGGCGTCGGTGGCGAGGTTGGTCCGCGCCCAGACGTTGATGTCCTTGCCGAAGGCCGCCGCCAGCACCTGCCGGTCGGGCACTTCCAGGACGATGGAGTGCACGGTCTGCCCGGCGTGCAGGTTGCTCGCCCGGTCCGGGGTCCAACCCCCGAGGTCGGCCCGGGTGCCGTCGGTCATGGCGTGGCCGACGGCGTGCAGCACGTCGGGTTCGATCCAGAACGGGTCGCCGGCCCGGCCCACCCACAGCCGCAGGTCGTCCGGGCCGTCGCCGACGACGCCGGTGCGGCTCTCCACCAGCAGGGTCCCGTCAGCGTCGGGATCGGCGGCGTCCGTGCCGGTCAGCCGGTGCAGCCGCAGCAGCTGATTGCCGTGCGCGTCGAGCTCGCCGAAGGTGAACCGGAACGTGAGGTCCTCCACGGCATCGCCGTCGGTGTCGACCTTGAACTCGTACTGCGCCTCGGGGTGGAAGCCCGCCGGAACCTGGTAGCCGGTGACCTCCGTGGCGATCGAATGGTTGACGTTCATGACGAAGACGGTGCCGCGCTCGCCGCGGAACACGTACAGGTCACTGATGTCCAGCCGGACATCCTTGCGGGCGGCGGGGGAGTCAAGGTGATGCGACATCTGGTCGCCTCCTCTGTGTGTGTTTCGGCTGATCGCCTCTGCCCGCTCCGGCCCGCCACACACCGCACTCACCCCGTGACCACCTCTGGCGCCGACGTTGTACAGTGCGGCCGTGCCGCCGACGGGGAACGTGAGCAGCAGGCGATCGCGCTGGGTGGCCAATCTGGTCATGGTCGCCGTGGTGGCGGTGAT
This sequence comes from Dactylosporangium sp. NPDC049525, assembly GCF_040676755.1. Taxonomy (NCBI): domain Bacteria; kingdom Bacillati; phylum Actinomycetota; class Actinomycetes; order Micromonosporales; family Micromonosporaceae; genus Dactylosporangium; species Dactylosporangium sp. NPDC049525. The sequence goes on from NZ_JBFAPO010000011.1 coordinate 191,144, forward strand.
CGCCATCGTCGTGCGGACCTATGTGGTCCAGACGTTCTACATCCCGTCCGGCTCGATGGAGCAGACCCTGCTCGTGGACGACCAGGTCATCGTGAACAAGAGCGTCTACCGGTTCCGGAACCCCGGCCGCGGTGAGATCGTGGTGTTCCGGCCACCGGCCGCGTGGTCGGCCGGCCCGGACGAGGACTACATCAAGCGGATCATCGGCGTCGGCGGCGACCACGTGATCTGCTGCGACGACCAGCACCGGCTCACCGTCAACGGCGTCGCCCTCGACGAGGACTACCTGTTCCCCGGTGACGTGCCGTCCGTGTCACCGTTCGACGTGACCGTCCCCGGCGGCTGCCTGTTCGTCATGGGCGATCACCGCAGCGCCTCTGCCGACTCCCGGGCACACCTGAACGCCCGCAGCGGCACGGTCCCGGTCGACCGGGTCGTCGGCCGGGCGTTCGTCACCTCCTGGCCGCTGTCGCGCTGGCGCTCCCTCAGCGTCCCGGCCACGTTCGCCGCGGTGCCCGACCCGCACTGACCGCAGATTCATGATCAGCAACGGCTGATCGGCGTACCGATAACAGCAGGCCACGACCGGGGGCGACGTCCACCGGTCGTGGCCTGTCCGCCGTCCGCCGACCTCCGTCGAACCGACCTCCGAGATGCCAGCGCGCCGAGCAGGGTGTCGACGCGGACGACCCTGGGCCGGTCGGCGGGCCCAGGGTCTGCGTCGTCACGGTTGGAAGTACTCGCCGTTCCAGGTGTAGCGCAGCTCCTGCTCGGCGCCGTTCGTCGGGGCGGACCGCAGGGTCAGCGTGCCGTTCGCGTGCCGCCAGCCCGTGATGGAGGTGCCCGTGGGTGGCTGGAGTGCGTCGAGGGCGATGAACGAGCCGTCGGCGCGGCGGTCGAGGACGGCGAGGAAGCCGTGGCCGGGGTCCTTGTCGGCGCGTCCGCAGGTGATGGCCACGAGCAGGAGACGGTGGCCGTTGCCGGACAGGTCGGCCAGGTGCGGCTCGGAGTCCGGGCCGGACGGCTGGAGCAGGTCCCAGGTCGTGCCGGCGGTCGTGGCGCGGCCGTCGGCGTCGAACCGCAGCGTCGTCGTCGGGCAACCGGTCCGGTCCGCGACCGGGCCGAGGTCGACCGCCGGTGCCGTGGTGCCGGCGGCCGGCACCATGCCGGGGTAGCCGGAGTCCTCCTCGGTGAATGCCTGGCCGGTCCACCGGTACGCGCGGGCGGCGCCGAGCCGGTAGCCCCAGTCCACGTAATGCGGTTTGACGTCCATGTACAGGCGGCCGGCGTCGACCCAGCGGTCGGCGTACAGCGCGCCGCGCGGTCCGACCCAGGCGATGGCGCGCAGGGTGGTGCCGTCGCGGCGGATGGCCAGCAGCTGGCCCTGGCCGTCGCCGGAGTCCTCCTCGGACAGCCAGCACGTGGCGTGGATGAACGCCTCGGGCCGGGCGTCGCCAGTGACGTCGCCGTACGTCACCGGATCGGGCTGCAGGGTCACCCGTGGCCATGACGTGGTGGGTCCGGTGATGGCGGCGGCGCTGCCCTTGAACGCCTCGGTGCGGAAGGTGACCTGGCCGGACGGGCAGTCCCGATTCGTGGGGAGGGTGATCGTGGCGGTCGCCCATTGCACGCCGGACCAGATGGCCGGCACCTGCGGCGTCTGCCTGCCCGGGACCGACCGGCTCGGCCGGGCCGAAGCAGACGGCGCACCGGACGGCGCGGCGGACAGCGACGGTGAGGCGGCCGGCAACGGCGGGTGCTTCGGCGCGGCGCCGCTCCAGATCAGGCCGCCGCCGACGAGGGCCGCCCCCACCAGCCCCGCGGCGACCAGGACGGTGGCGGTCCGCCTGGCGCGCAGCCGGCGGTCGGCCCGGTGACGCAGCTGCGCCGCGGCGGGCTGCGCGACGGTGCGGCGCACGTCCGTCCGCAGCCGGGACAGTGCCGCGGACAGGTCGATGTCGTGCTCCTGGTCAGTCACGGTAGGTCACCTCCTCGGTGGACTGGGCGAGTTCGGCGGCGAGGGTGGCGCGGCCGCGATGCAGCCACGACTTGACGGTGCCGACGGCGGCGTCCATCTCCCGGGCGACGTCGGCGACCGGCAGGTCGATCAGGTGGTGCAGCACGACCGCCCGCCGCTGGTCGGCCGGCAACCGCCGCAGCGCCGCGACGAGCGCGACGTGGTCGGGATCCAGCGGCGGGACGTCAGCGGCGCGTTCGCGGCCCAGGTGGGCGCTCGCGACCCGGCGCCGCCGCCACCGTGACGTGGCGAGGTTCGCCGCGACCCGCCGGATCCAGGCGAGCGGGTCGTCATACCGGGACACGTCGCTCCAGCGCTGCCAGGCACGGCAGAACGACTCCTGGGCGAGGTCCTGCGCCTCGGCGAGGTCACCGACGAGCGCGTAGACCATCGCGACGACGTCGCCGTACCGCGCGTCGTAGAGCGCATCGAAGTCGGCCGCGGCTGGCGGCCCGTGGGTGGCGCGGCGGTCGTGCTCTCCGGAGGCGGGCATGTCACGTCACACGCTATGCCCGTCGATCCGGTTGCGGCCGGGCGCCGGCGCGGACTGTCGGTCAGCCGACCGCGGGCCGGCCGGTCAATGCGGCGGTGGGGTCCGCATCGCCGGTGAGGCGTACACCGAGGGCACGCGGAACCCACCGAGCCATGCGGTCAGGCGGGACGCCTCGGCGTCGAGGGCGCGGCGGGCGGCGGCGGGGACGTCCTCCAGCAGGCGCACCTCGACGACGCCCGCCTGGTCCTGGACCCAGCAGCCGACGACGCGGCCGTCGACCCAGGCGGTCGTGCCGGCGTTGCCGCGGCGGTCGAAGATCTCGCTGCGGTGCGGGCTGAGGTAGAAGTCGCGGTGCTGCCAGCCCATCACGGTCGCGTCGAGGACCGGCAGCAGCGCCGCCCACGGGCCGGGGTCGGGCACGTCGTCGACGTCGTCGGGCAGGAGCCAGCCGGTGCCGCCGTGGTCGAGGGAGACCGCGACGGCGTCGAGCCCGGCGAGGGCGGCCCGCACGACCGCCTTGGTCGACCCGAACCACCAGACCAGGTCGTCCTCGGTGCCCGGGCCGAAGGTGTACAGCCAGCGCCGGACGAGCTCGCGGTAGCCGTCGGCCGGGTCCCACGGCTGCGGGACGTCGTGCAGCCAGTCCCGCATCAGGGTCCAGCGGGGGCGGGAGGTGTGCCAGCCGCCGGTGTTGGCGCCGCGCACGATGTCGGCGGCGGCGCTGAGGTAGGTGAGCACCCGGGTCGCCGCCCGCGGATCGGCGGTGGAGATCTCCATCGTGACGTCGATCATCGGCACCGCCCCGCGGATCTCGGTGGCCTGGCGGCCCGCGGGCGCGGCGGCGAGGACGTCGAGGACCGCGCCTCGGGCGCGGTCGAGCCAGTCCTCGCCGTTATCGGCGAGGCCGGCCTTGACGGCGTCCTTGACCAGGCGGGCCCGCTCGTTGCCGGCGACCCGCGCGGACGCGCTCGGCCAGACCGCCGGCAGCAGGTCGCGCGGGCACACGAAGAGTGTGCGGCGCATCGCCAGCTGCTTGACCAGGGTCCGGTCGTGGTACAGCGCGCGGTCCACGTCGGCCGGTCGCACTGCCTCGACGCGCGCCCAGCAGGACAGGTAGACGGTCGCCGGCTCGGTGGCGTGCAGGACGGTCATCGCGGCGGCGGCGGCCTCCGGTGATCCGGTGCGGAACGCCGGCGCGAGGGCGTGCCTGACCGCCAGCCGGACGCGGCGCTGCTGGTCGGTCACGTGGCGCATCGGGGCCATGGTACTGAGCGGGCACGGGGCGCCGTGCCCGCCGCGGCGGGGGTCAGGTGCGGGCGGTGCCGAGCGCGGTCTGGATCGCCTTGACCAGGACGCTGACGACGAGCGCCACCGACGGGCGGATCGAGGACTCCTCCATGCTGACCGTGCCGGTGAAGCCGGCGGCGTCGCTGATCTGCTCCAGCCGCTGGTGCGCCGCGGCGATCGCGTCGCCGGTCAGGTAGAGCGCGGGCTCCATCCGCGCCGCCGCGACCAGGGCGGCGAGGGCCGCGGTGCGCTCGTCCGGCAGCTCGTCGCTGGTCAGGGCCCGGCCGAGCCGGTCACGCAGCTCGGTCTCCACGGCCGGGTCGGCGGTCGGGTAGCGGTGCAGGTGGATGAACCCGAGCGTGGTCTCGTCCACGTCGTGCAGGATGCCGCGAGAGCAGAGGTCGGCGAGCACCCGGTCGCGCAGTCCGTGCCGCAGCCGCTGCACCCACGACGCCGGCGCGTGCGGCGTGTCGGCGACGACGCGGCCGAGCACCTCGTCGGCGATCGGCTCGCCGGTCGGTGCCGCGTTGACGACCACGATCATCCCGCCGGCGTACGCCAGCCGGCCGGCGAGCGCCAGATCGACCAGGACCGCGGCGGCCATGCCCAGGTCAAGGGCGATGTGGGAGCCGGTGGCCTTGCCGGAATCGTCATCGTAGGCGAGCAGGAGCAGCTCCTCCGCCAGTGCAACGGAACTCATGGCTCGGAACGGTAGCGCGCGTCCGCTCGTCCCGCATTACCGTGACGGCTACACCGCGGTGGCGGCCCGGTTTTCGTCACGCTCCGTCATGCCGGCGCGGCGGTGCAGGCCGGTGGCGAGCAGCAGCAGGAAGCCGGTCGCGCACAGTGCCGTGGCCATGCCGTAGGCGGACCGGTAGCCGAAGTGCGCGGCCAGGCCCAGCAGCGGGCCGGCGACGATGGCGCCGATCGGGAACGTGTTCGTGTACAGGGTCGTGGCCCGGCCCGGCTCGCTGGGCAGCAGGTCCTGCACGTAGGAGATGCCGACGCCGGAGATCGCGGCGATGAACAGGGCGTTGACCAGCTGCGCGGCGGCGAGGAACCAGATGTTCGGCGCCACGAAGGCGAGCGCGTAGTAGGCGATCCCGCACGCTGCGCCGATGAGGATCAGTGGCCGCAGGCGAAACCGGGTGGTCAGCGCGCCGAGGGCGAGCATCAGCGGGATCTCCAGGGCGGCGCACAGGCCGAGGATGAGCCCGGCCCTGGAGGGATCGCTGTGCAGGTCCTGGCCGATGAACAGGGGAAGCGCCTGCACCCCGAGCGTCATCGGCACCTGCACCAGGACGAATCCGGCGACGGTGAGCGACAGGATCCACCTGGGCGGTCGGGGGCCGGCGGTGGCGGTGCCGCCCGCGGGCTCCTCCGGGCCGGGGCCGGCGTTGCCGACGTCGTCGAGCCAGAACACGGCGACGAGGACGGCGAGGCCGTACATGGCGGCCGCCAGCCCGTACACCAGGCGGAAGCCCCCGGCGTCCAGCAGGACCGCGGCGAGCGCCGGGCCACCGACCCACGCCAGGGAGAACACGGTGCGCATCGTGCTGATGCCCATGGCGGAGCGGCCGGGGTTGTCGCGTTCGAGGATCTGCCGGGCGTAGGCGAAGGACTGCGGGAACAGCGCGCCGGCGAACGCGTACGCGGTGACGGCCATGGCGAGCAGCGCCCAGTAGTCCCGCACGACCATCGCGACCAGGCTGCCGACGACGCCGGCGCTCGCGGCGGCGATGAGGATCGGGCGCCGGATCGGCCAGCGGTCCGAGGCCCGGCCGACGATCGAGGAGACGAGCACGCCGCTGAGTGGCGAGGCGATCAGGAAGACGGTGACCCGCCCCGGCCCGGCGTGCACCTCCGTGCTGAGGAACAGCGCCAGGAACGGGAAGACCAGCGCGACGGAGATGCCGACGGCGAGGAACATCAGGCCGAGCGGGAGGAGCGCAGAACTCAATGGCCGCTTGCGCGGCGGAGCGGCCACATGCATTGCGACACTGTACCGCTACAGTTTGGAGAGCGCGATCCCGTTTCATGGGCTTTCACGGGCGCGGCCGGACCAGGCCGGCATCGAAGGCGGCGATCACCAGCTGCGCCCGGTCCCGCGCCGCGAGCTTCGCCATGAGATGCGTAATGTGCGATTTGACCGTCTTGATGGAGATCATCAGCGCGGTGGCGATCTCGTCGTTGGACAGCCCGCCGCCGATCAGGGTCAGCACCTCGACCTCCCGGCCGGTCAGCCGCCGCACCGCCGGCGTGGGGCGGTCCGGCCGCGGCGCCGCGACGTAGTGCGCGACGAGCCTGGTCAGGATCGACGGTGCGAACAGCGACTCGCCGCGGTGGGTGCGGCGGATCGCCTCCAGCAGCTCCTCGGGCCGGGCGTCCTTGAGCAGGAAGCCGGAGGCGCCCGCGTGCAGCGCCTCGTAGACGTACTCGTCGAGCTCGAACATGCTCAGCACCAGCACCCGGGCGCCGGTCAGGGTCGGGTCGGCGCAGATGCGGCGGGTCGCCTCGAGGCCGTCCAGGCGCGGCATCCGCACGTCCATCAGGATCACGTCCGGGCGGGTGGCGCGGGCGGTCATGACGGCGTCGGCCCCGTCGCCGGCCTCGCCGACGACGGCCAGGTCCGGCTCGTGGTTGATGATCATCGCCAGGCTGTGCCGCAGCAACGGCTGGTCGTCCACCAGGAGAACCCGGATCCCGGTCACGTGGCCTCGTCCGGGATGCGGGCGGTGACGCGGAAGCCGGCGTCGACCGGCTCCGCGGTCAGGGTGCCGCCGAGGCTGCCGACCCGCTCGCGCAGGCCGTCGAGGCCGTGCCCGGCGCCCGGCGCGGCTCGCCAGCCGTCGTCCGCCGGGCCGGCGTCGGTCACCGCGACCACCACGCAGCGCCCGTCGCGGTGCACCCGTACGCGCACGTCCGTCGGTCCCGCGTACCGGGCCGCGTTGCTCAACGCCTCCCGCACGGTCTTGCAGACGGCAACCTGCACGCCCTGGGACACCTCGCCGAGCGGGTCGACGGTGAGCCGGGTCCGCAGCCCGGCGACCGCCGCCCCGTCCACGATGCGGGGCAGGTCGTCGATGCCGTCCAGCGGCGCACGGAGCCCGGCGGCGGCCGGCTCGCGCAGGACCGTGAGCATCCGGCGCAGCTCCGCGGTCGCGTGCCGGCTCGCGTCCTCGATGTCGGTGAGCGCCGCCGTCACCTCGTCGGGCTTCGGCAGGTGCCGGGTCGCGGCCGCACGCACCGTGATGAGCCCCAGCCCGTGCGAGACGATGTCGTGCAGGTCCCGGGCGATCCGCAGCCGCTCGGCGAGGACCGCCTCCGTCGCCGCCCACGCGGTGAGCCGCGACTCGTAGGCGCTGCGGTCCTTGCGGGCGCGGCGCACGGCCCACACCGCGGCGCCGACGGCCGCGCCGACCAGCAGCCACGGCACCACGACCGCCGCTGGCCCGTCCCCGCCGACGGTGCACATGGCCAGGCCGAGGACCACGGCCACGACGACGACCACCGGCGCGACGCTGGAGCGCCCCGAGGGACGCGGATGCGCTGTCACCACGCCGACTGTAGTTCTCAGACCAGGGTCTGACGGCCCACGGTCCGAGGCCGCCGCCGTGTTGCGAGCCCGGCCCGATGTACGTCGCCCGCCGCCCCGCTTGACTCGGCCTATGATCACGATCGATCGCGTCAGCAAACGCAAGGGCAGGGCGCAGATCCTGCACGACGTCACGTTCGAGGCGCGGCCCGGACGCGTCACCGGCTTCCTCGGGCAGAACGGCGCCGGCAAGACCTCGACGCTGCGGGTCCTGCTCGGCCTGGACCGCCCCCAGCAGGGCACCGCGCTGATCTGCGGGCGGGCGTACCGCGACCTGCACCGCCCCCTCACCACCGTCGGCGCGCTGCTGGACGGCAGCGGCGCCCACCGCGCCCGCACCGCCCGCGCGCACCTGCGCTGGGTCGCGGCCAGCAACGGCCTGCCGGCCGCCCGCGTCGCGGAGGTCCTCGACGTCGTCGGCCTGACCGGCGACGCCCGCAAGCGCGCCGGCCGCTACTCCCTCGGCATGAGCCGCCGGCTCGGGCTGGCCGCCGCGCTGCTCGGCGACCCCGAGGTCCTCGTCCTCGACGAACCGGTCAACGGCCTCGACCCCGCCGGCATCCGGTGGATGCGGGAGTTCCTGCGGGGGCAGGCGGCGCGGGGGCGCACCGTGCTGCTGTCCAGCCATCTCATGGGTGAGCTGGCCGAGATCGCCGACGACGTCGTCGTCATCCACCAGGGCCGGGTCCTGGTCCAGGGCGCGCTCGCCGACGTCACCGGCGGGCACGCCACCCTCGAGGACGCGTTCTTCGCCCTGACGGGGTCCGGTGGCTCGTGGTGAGCCGTTTGGGCTGGGGGGTCCGCGCCGAGCTGCGTAAGCTGCTGGGCCTGCCGACCGCCTGGATCGGCCTGGTCCTGGGCACCCTCCTGGCGCCCGTGATCGTGCTGGTGAATGCGCCGTACACCCGCCGCGCCATCGAGGACGGCACCATCGCGGACCCGTCCGACCTGGGCCTGCAGGATCTCGGCATCGGGCTCATCGGACCCATGGTGCTCGGCGTGGTCATCGTGAGCAGCGAATACACCTCGACCGGCCACGACGCCCCGCGGGCCCGGCAGCTGACCGCCACGCTCACCGCGATGCCCGGCCGGCTGCGGCTGCTGGCCGCGAAGACGGTCGCGCTGGTCGTCGTCGCCGCGGCGCAGGCGGCGGTCACCGCGGCCGCGACGCTCACCCTCACGCAGGTCCTGCACGGCCCGCACGTGCCGGCGCCCGCGCCCGCCCGGGTCGCCGCCGCGGTCCTCTACTGGACGCTGATCGCGCTGCTGTCGTATTCGGTCACGCTGATCACCCGCAACGGGATCATGCCGCTGACGTTCCTGATCGTCAACAGCACGATCGTGTCGGTGTCGTACCTGCTGACGAAGGTCACCGACCTGGCCGTGTACCTGCCGGACATCGTCGGCGCGCAGATGTTCATCCGCACGGCGGACTTCCCGGTCCGCGTCGCCCCGGTGACGGCCGGCCTGGTGATGACGGCCTGGATCGCGGTGCTGCTCACGATCGGCGCCGTCCTGTTCCACCGGCGCGACCCGTGAACCTTGTCCGGGCGGAGCTGCACAAACTGCTGACCCTGCCGTCGCTGTGGCTGACCGTGCTGCTGACGATCGCCGCGTCCACGGTGTGTCCGGTCCAGTACACGCAGGCGGGTTTCGTGGTGTTCGGCGTCCTGGCCGCCGCGTCCGAGCATCAGGGCGGCGACCAGATCCGCGCCACCCTGATCGCCATGCCCCGCCGGCTGCCGTTGTACGCGGCGAAGATGCTCACCCTGGCCGCGGTGACGGTGCCGTTCGCCGCCGTGGCCGCCGCGGCGAGCATCGTGCCGCTGACCCTCACGACGCCCGCCGTGGCCGCCGTGGCGAGCGTCGTGCCGCTGGCCCTCACCACGCTGCTCGCCGCGGCGGTCGGGGGGCTGGTCCGGCGCGCGGAGACCGCGGCGGTGCTGCTGCTGGTCGGGTACTTCGTCGCGTGCCCGCTGCTGCGCGCCCGGTTCGCGCCCTTCCTGCCGGACACCGCCACCCTGGAGGCGTCCCGCGGCGGCGTGGCGGCGGTGGTGTGGGCGCTGACGGCCGTGATCCTGGCCGGCTGCGTGTTCCACCGCCGCGACGCGTGACGGTGCGACCGGGGCGTCCCGGCGCGTCAGCTCAGACGGCGACGTCGCCGCAGAGGTGGACGTGCACGCCGAGCTCGGCGAACAGGGCCGCCTTCACCAGCAGCGCCTTGTCGGCGGTGGCGGCGTCCGGCGCGTAGGCGACGTTGAGGTGGTTCGCCTTGTGGCGGGCCATGAACTGGTCGCGGGTCACACCGTGCAGGACGGCGTGCATGATCGGCCAGGCGGGGGTCGTGGCCTCGGAGCGGCGCTGCGTCTCCTCGTCCGGCAGCGCGACCGCGGAGGCGCGGCCGAGGTCCACGTGCAGCGCGCCGCCCTGGACGAACACCCGGCTCCAGACGACCTCGCCGGGGCGGCAGACGCCCTTGATCGTGGAGCCGCCCAGCGGGAAGTACACCGGATCCTGCCGCCAGCCGACGGCGCCCGCGTAGCCGCCGGTGAGATGCGACGGGGGGACGGAGCCGGAGATCTCCCAGACCCAGACGAACTCGCCGTCGTAGTCCTCGCCCCAGCGCACGTCGTGCAGGGTGGTCGCCGGGTCGAGGCCCATCGCGGTCCAGATGCGGTTGGTGACCAGGGCGTCGACGGCGACGCCCTCGTCGGCCTCGTTGAAGTGCGGCAGCGCCTGGCCGTCCCACAGGACGCGGGCGCCGTCGCGGGACGTGACCGGCGGGCGCTCGACGTTGTTGAGGATGCCCTCGGCGAGGTCGGAGGCGGGGGAGAGGTCCTTGAGGCCCTGCTGGTACTGGATGCCGACCGCGTCGAGCCCGAAGTCGTCGCTGATGCGCAGCGCCGCGATGTACATCTTGTACTGCCAGCGCAGCTGCGCCGGGGTGAGCTCGGTGGCCTCGTCGGTGCCGAGGCGGAACGTCATCCCGGCGTCCAGCAGCCACTGCCCGACCGCGTCGGCCTCGTCGTCGGCGACGGTGAGCATCTCGGCCCACAGGGTGCTCTGGGAGAGCCGCTCCTTGTAGACGCCGATCGGGTTGAGCAGCTCGTCGTCGATGATGGCGTTGTACATGCCCATGCAGCCCTCGTCGAAGACGCCGATGATGGCCTTGTCGGCGAGCAGCTGGCGGGCGAGGGCCTGGCCGAGGTCGCGTTCGTCCGAAGCCGCCAGCGGGGGAAGATCCAGCACGTGGGACTGGTCGTGCGGGATCTGCCACGTCGACGTCCAGCTGCGCAGGCCCTCCTTGAACCAGTCGTCGGTGAAGTCGACGCTCCAGATCGTCGAATACGCGACGCCCATCTTCGCCATGCCGGCGTTGAGGCCGAGCAGCCCGACGAGCCCGGGCCAGGTGCCGGCGAAGTTCGCGACGGTGAGGATCGGGCCGCGGTGGGTGCGCAGCCCGGCGAGGACGTGGTGGCTGTACTGCCAGACCGCCTCCGCCACGATCAGCGGCGCGTCGGCGGGGATGGACTTGAACACCTCCAGGCCCATCCGCTGGCTGGAGATGAACCCGTGCCCGGTGGCCGGGTCGACCGGGTTCGCGCGGCGCACCGTCCAGCCGAGCTCGGCGAAGGCGGCCGTCACGTCGGCCTCCATCCGCACCTGGGTGGGCCAGCCCGCGAGGTTCGCCTTCGGGCGCAGGTCGCCGCTTGCGATGAGGTAGGCCGTCTTCGGCTCCGCCGCGGGGCGGGAGGGTGCGGGGGGCAGAACGTAGGGGGTCATGATGCGTCCTCCGTTGCGAAGCGCTGCCGGGCGGCGAGCGTGTGAGCGATGGTGCGGGTGGCGGGGTACAGCTCGCGGTACAGCGCGTACAGCTCGTCGTAGCCGGCGCGGGTGGCCGGGTCCGGCTCGACCGTCGCCGCCGGTGGGTTCCAGTCGCCGATGCGCGCCGCGACGCCTGTGCGCGCGGCCAGGTACGCGGCGCCGTAGCTCGCCCCGATCGTGGTGGCCGGCACGACCTGCGCCAGGCCGGTGACGTCGCTGACGATGCGGGTCCACAGCCCGCCGCGGGTGCCGCCGCCGACCGCCACGACCCGCTCGACGGTGGCGCCGGCGTCGCGCAGCGCCTCGACGTTGTGCCGCACGCCGAACGCGGTGGCCTCCAGCGCGGCCCGGTACAGGTCGCCGCGGGTGTGCGACAGCGTCAGCCCGGCGATGACGCCGCGGGCGTCGGGGTCCATCAGCGGGGTGCGTTCGCCGGCGAAGTACGGCAGCATCAGCAGCCCGCGTGCGCCCGGCCCGGACGCCTCCGCCTCGGCCAGCAGCTGCGTGAAGTCGGGCGCGCCGGCGAGGTCGCGCAGCCAGCCGGTGAGCGCACCGGACGTCGCCATCCCGCCGGCGAGGTTGCGGGAGCCGCGCAACGCGCCGACGGTGCCCCACATCGACGGTGACGTCAGCGGCTCGCGGACGGTCGCGATGAGGAACATCGTCGTGCCGTACATGAGCATGAGGTCGCCGGGGTTCTGCGCGTCGACGCTGACCGCCTCGGTCCAGGCGTCGATGGTGCCGGTGATGACGGGGGTACCGGCGGGGATGCCCGCGACCGGTGCCCGGGTCACGCCGGCGACCTCGTCGGACCACGCCAGGGGCGGCAGCTCGAGGTCCGGTGCGATGCGGGCCACCCACGGCGCGTACCAGTCGAGGGCGTGCGTGTCGAACAGCGGCGTGCACTGGCTCGCCGAGTGGAAGTCCAGGGTGTAGGCGCCGGTCAGCCGGTACGCCAGCCACGACGCGGGCATGAACAGCCGCCGGGCCCGCCGCCAGGTGCCGGGCTCGTGCTCGGCGACCCAGCGCAGCTTCGGCCCGACCGCCTGCGAGGACAGCACCGATCCGCAGCGGGCCAGGATCTCCTCGGGGCCGCCGAGCTCGGCGGTGAGGGCCTCGATCTGCGTGGACGCGCGGGTGTCGACGCCGTACAGGATGGCGGGGCGTAAGGGGACACCGGCATCGTCGGTGAGCAGGACGCACGGCCCCATGCCGCTCACCCCGACTGCCGCGACGGTGGCGCCACCGGCGGTCAGCTCGGCCGCGATCGAGGTGAACTCCGCCCACCACACCTCGCCGTCCATCTCGACGTGGCCGGGGAACGGGCGGCTCACCTGGTGCTCGCGGACCGCCGTGGCGAGGACCCGCCCGGCCGCGTCGACGAGGACGCCCTTGCTGCTCGACGTGCCGATGTCCACGCCCAGGAACGCCTTCATCGCTGCTCCAGCATTCTGTGGTCGGTGCGCAGGACCACCGTCCGCGCGGGGCCGGTGTCGCCGGCGATGCGCTCCAGCAGCAGGCCCGCGGCGGCCTCGCCGAGCTCCCGGGCGGGCAGCGGCACGACCCGGATGCCGCGCCGGTCGAAGGAGGCGAACGGCAGGTCACCGAAGACCGCCAGGCCGAAGCGCGGCGGGGCGAGCCCCGCGTCGTGCAACGCCTCCAGGGCGCCGGCGGCCATCAGGTTGTTCGCGACGAACACCGCGTCCGGTGGCTCCGGCAGGCTCAGCAGGTCCACCATCGCGGCCCGGCCGCCGTCGACGCGGTAGTCGGCGTAGCGCAGCAGCACGTCGTTGTGCGCCGGCTGCCGGTGCCGGGTCGCCCGCTGCCAGCCCTCCATGCGCAGCTGCGCGGTCTCCACCGAGTTCGGCCCGGTGATGCACGCGACCCGGGAGAACCCCGCCGCGAACAGCGACTCGGCTGCCGACAGCCCGCCGGCGCGGTTGTCGACGGTGACCGCGTCGATGTCGGGGCGGTGCAGGCTGCGGTCGACGGCGACGACGGGCCGGTTGCTGGCGATGAGCCGGCTGACGTCGCTGGCGTCGTCGGCGGGCGCGAGGATGACGCCCGCCATGTGCTCGGCGAGCGCGATGTCGATGTACGTCGCCTCCCGCGCCGGGTCGTCGTCGGTGTTGCACAGCACCACGGAGTAGCCGGCGGCCCGGGCCCGGTTCTCCACGCCCCGCGCGAGCGCGGTGAAGAACGGGTTCTCGATGTCCGGGATGATCAGCGCGATCACCTCGGAGGTCTGGCCGCGCAGCCGCCGGGCGGTGCGGTTCGGGGTGAACGCCAGCTCGGCGGCGGCGGCGCGCACGAGGCGTTCGGACTCCGCGGACACCTTGGTGCCGTTCATGACCCGGCTCACGGTCGCCGGCGAGACGCCGGCCCGCGCGGCCACCTGGTAGATCGTCACCATCGGAGGCTGGGTCATGCGTCCTCACTTCGTTCCGGGCGCGTGACCCAGGGCTGCTCTGCTGATGACCGGCCCGAGCCGCTTCGCTGGCCGGTCATGCGGCACCGTTGAGGTCGTGGGTGAGTGCGAGCAGCCGGCGTTCGCGGGTGGCCCGGCTGATCGCGGCGTCGGGGGCGATGAGCTCGAAGGCGTGCACGGCGCCGGGCACCACCTCGAACCGCACCGGGACCCCCGCGTCGGCGAGCCGTGCCGCGTAGGCGGCGTCCTCGTCGCGGAACAGGTCGAGGTCGCCGACGTCGAGGTACGTCGGTGGCAGGCCGCGCAGGTCGGTGGCGCGGGCCGGCGCCGCGAGGGCGTCGGCGGGCCGGCCGCCGAGGTAGGAGGCCCAGGCGAGGTCGGCGAGCCGCCGGTTCCACACGGGCGGGTCCGTCAGCGCGCTCGGCGTGTCCCGCCGGTCGTCGAGCATCGGGTAGTACAGGTGCGCGGCGGCGATCGGCGGGCCGCCCTCGTCGCGGGCGAGGAGGCACAGCGCCGCGGCGAGCCCGCCACCGGCGCTGCCGCCGGCGACGACGACCCGTGCGGAGCGCCCCGCGCACCAGTGCAGCGCGGCCAGGCAGTCGTGCAGCGGCGCGGGATGCGGGTGCTCCGGCGCGAGCCGGTAGTCGACCGCGACGACGGGGACGCCGAGCCGGTCGGCGAGGTCGGCGCAGAAGGCGTCCTCGGTGCGGGCGCTGCCGAGGAACATCCCGCCGCCGTGGATCCACAGCAGGCACGCGTCGCCGTGCAGCGGGCCGTGCACCCGCAGCTCCAGCCCGCCGTCGAGCGCCACCACCCGCGGGGGTTCCGCAGGTGCCGTCTCAACCCGCAACTGGTCGTCGATGGCTCGTACCGTGGCGACGTCGAGGATCCCGTCGGGCAGGTGTGCGGTGAGCGTGTTCGCGAGCCCGGGCACCAGTTCCGGGTCGATCTTGCCGGTCATGCGCGGCCCTGCAGCGTGTCGATCTCGTCGAGCAGGGCGGTCGTCATCGCAGCCGCGACCGCCAGGAGCAGGGGCAGCACCACCACGGCGAGGATCCCGGCGGACGCCACCGCGGCGAGCCCACCCGCGCCGGCCAGCACCACGAGCGCGAACGCCCAGGCGGGCCGGAAGGCGACCAGGATCGCGCCGCCGCGCAGCGCGGCCAGGCCGCGGCGGTCCCGCAGCGCGCCATAGGTAAGGGCGTACGGGGCGACGAGCAGGAGCACTGCCCCGCCGACGCCGCCGGCGAGCGCGGCCGGGCCGCCAGCGGTGAGGCCGAGGCCGGCGAGGCTCGCGCCGCCCGCGAGGAGCAGCGCCAGCACCGGATCCACGCGGCGCAGCAGCGCCAGCCGCGGACCGTCACCGCGGGCGACGGTGGCCGCGAAGGCCGCCAGGCCGGTGAGAACGAGCGCGGGCGGCACGGTGGCGGCCGCGAGGATCCAACCCGGGGCGCCGGCCAGGGCGGCCATGACGAGGGGGAGCGCGGCGGCGAGCCAGGCGCCACCGGCGGCGAGCGCGCGGGGCAGTTCGTGCCAGCACAGCACGGCCCCAGAGGTGGCGAGGCGGGGGATGGTGATCATAACTTCAATCCGCTCGATGCGATGGACTGCACGATGTACCGCTGCGCCAGGACGAACACGATCAGCACCGGGACGATCGCCATCGCGATGCCGGCCGCGATCGTGCCCAGCGACCCGGTGGAGAACCGCCCCGCGAGCAGCACCAGGCCGACCGGCAGCGTCTGCTTCTCCGTGTCGCTGATCATGACCAGCGGCAGGAGCAGGTCGTTCCACCAGTAGGTGAAGCACAGGATGCCCAGCGTCGCGATCGACGGCCCGGACAGCGGCAGGATGATCCGCGCGAACGTGCGCAGGTGCCCGGCGCCGTCGAGCTTCGCCGCCTCCTCGATCTCCATCGGCAGCGCCAGGAAGTGCTGGCGCAGCAGGAAGATCCCGAAGGCGCTGAAGATTCCGGGAAGGATCAGCGCCCACAGCGTGTTGGTCAGCCCGAGTTTCGACATGACCAGGAACAGCGGCACGATCGTCACCTGGATCGGGATCATCAGCGAGCCGATGACGACCGCGAACAGCACACCCTTGCCCTTGAAGTGCAGCCGCGCGAACGCGTAGGCGGCGGTCGAGCAGGTGATGAGCTGGGCGAGGGTGATCGTGGTGGACACGATGATCGAGTTGAGGAAGAACCGGAAGTACGGGACCTGCTCGGTGACCTTGCCGAAGTTGTCCGTGGTGAGGTTGCCGGGTTCGAACGTCGGCGGCAGGCGGTAGAGCTCCGCGTCGGAGCCGGAGAACGCCCCGCGGAAGATCCACAGGAACGGCGCGGTGATCGCGAGCGCCGCGATGCCGAGGATCGCGAACGTGGCGATGCGGGAGCCGGTACGGCTGAGGCGACTCATTCGTAGTAGGTCCATCTACGTGAGAGCCGGAACTGGATCGCGGTCAGCACGATCAGCACCAGCGTGAAGGTGATGCCGATGGCGGAGGCGTAACCGAGGTCGAAGTCGCCGAACGCGCGGTCGTACAGGTACTCCACGATCGTGCGGCTGGCGTCGCCCGGCCCGCCCTGGGTCAGCACCCTGGGCTCGGCGAAGATCTGGAACGAGTTGATCGTGTTGATCACGACGAGGAAGAAGATCGTCGGTGACAGCAGCGGGAAGGTGATCCGCCAGAAGCGGGTCCAGGCGTTGGCGCCGTCGACGATCGCGGCCTCCTTCAGCTGCGCCGGGATCGACTGCAGGCCGGCGATGTACACCAGGATCGAGAAGCCGATCGTCTTCCAGGAGCTGACGAGGATGACCGAGACCGGGGCGAACGCCGACGAGCCGAGCCAGTCGATCCGGTCCACGTGCAGCAGCCCGAGCAGGTAGTTGACCAGGCCGAGGTCCTTGTTGAGCAGGAACCGCCAGATCAGGGCGACCGCCGAGGCGGACACCACGAACGGGAACAGGAACGACAGCCGGAAGAAGCCACGCAGCCAGGCCGGCATCCTGGTTTCGAGGAGCACGGCGAGCAGGAGCCCGACGGCGACGTTGACGGCGAGGATGACCAGCGCCATGTAGGTGGTGGAGCCGTAGACCCCGAGCAGGCGCTCGTCGTGGGCGAGCCGGTCGAAGTTGTCCAGGCCGACGAACGTGCCGTCGCTGAGCAGGTTCCAGTCGTAGAAGCTCAGGACCAGCACGCCCACGGTCGGGGCGAGGACGAAGACGAGGAATGTGACGATCGACGGGGTGAGGAACGCGAGGGCCGGGAGCCCGTCGCCGCGGCGGCGGTGCTCGGCCCGTGGGCCCGGGGCGGCGGCCGGGTGGCCGCCGACCCCGGACTGGGGCGTCGTGCTACTGGTGCTCATGGTCCGCCTTGCGGTGTCGTGCCGGGTCAGCAGGTGACGATGCTGCTGAGTTCACTCTGCATGTTCTTGAGGCCGTCGGAGACCGAAGCCTCACCGGCGAAGATGAGTTGCAGGTGGCGCAGGACGGTGGACTCGAAGGTGCTGTACTTCGCGGGGGCGGGGTACGGCACGAGGGTCGGGTACTTGTCGATGCTGTTGTAGAACAGGTCCGAGTTCGCGGGCGGGACGCCGACCTTCGAGATCGTCTGCGCGACCGAGCGGCGGGACGGGATGGAGTCACCGGGCTTGTCAGGGGTGCCGACGTACTGCTGCTCGATGGCGTCGCTGAGGGTGAACTTCTGGTACTCCCAGGCGAGGTCCGGGTTCTTCGACGACTTGAGGATGGGGTAGCCGGCGCCGCCGAACACGGTCTTGTAGGTGTCGCCCTTGGGGTAGAGCTGGATGTCGAACGCCTTGAACCCGGCGGGGACGAAGGTGCCGATCGGCCAGCGGCCGGCGCCGAACATCGCGATCTGGCCGTTCTGGAAGCGGGTGAAGACGTCGCTCATCGGCATCGGCGCGGGTGCGATGCCGTCGGTGATGAGCCCGCGCAGGAATGACACGGCCTTGTTGACCTGCGGGGTGTCGGTCGTCGCCGTGCAGACGTCGTCGCTGGTGAGGTTGCCGCCGGCGTTGGCGACCCAGGGCATGATGCCGGGGAAGATCTCGTTGCTGGCCCAGGTGAAGCCGTACTGGTCGGGTTTGCCGTCGCCGTTGGTGTCGGCGGTGAGCTTCTTGGCGGTGGCCTTGAAGTCGTCCCAGGTCCAGTCGGCCTTCGGCGGGTCGATCCCGGCCTTCTTGAACACGTCGGTGTTGTAGTAGACGACCATGTCGTTCCAGCCGTAGGTCAGCGTGACGATGTCGCCCTTGACCTTGAAGCCGTCGATGAGGCCGGGTGCGATGTCGGCGATGAGGGTCTTCGCCTCGGGGTCCTTGTCGATGTACTTGTTGATCGGGACCACGAGCTTGTTGGCGTGCACGAACTGGGCGCCCTCGCCGGAGATGACCATGAGGTCGGGGTGTTTCCCGGAGGCGATGAGCGTCGCGACGTTGGCGTAGTAGGTGCCCCAGTTCTCGCCGGTGACCGGGGTCAGGGTGACTTTCACTCCGGCGTGCGCCGCCATGAAGGCGTCTGCCGTGGCCTTGTTGCCGCTTTCCGCGGCGGGGCCGTAGTTCCAGTAAGCGATCTCGAGCGACTGGTCGCCGGACTTGGCGTCCTTGTCGCTGGAACAACCCACAAGGGCGGTCGCCGTCATCGCGACTGTGGCGATGACCAGCGCGACCTTGCGGAACGGAATGTTCATAAGCGTGCTGTCCCTCTCCGTTGAGAAGCGGTCGGGCACAGTGAAGTCCAAGAAATCGATTTCGTCAAGACTCCGGACTTCGCGCCCTTGCCACGCCTCTGATCAGGGACGCAACGTCCTGATATCGATTACAGCGCCTGCTCGTCCTGCGGGTTGACCTCGGCGCGCAGGACCACGGTGCGCGGCGGTTGGCTGTCGCCGCCGATGCGCTCCAGCAGCATCGCCGCGGCGGTCCGGCCGAGGTGCCGGGCGGGCAGCCGGACCTGCACGAACGGGGTCGGCGTGAGGGCCATGAACGGCAGCTCGCCGAGCACGGCGAGGCCGAACTCGTCCGGCGCGATCCCGGCCGCCGCGAGGGCCTGCAGCGCGCCGACCGCCATCAGGTTGTTGGTCGTCACGACCGCGTCCGGCGGGGTGTCCAGGGCGAGCAGCGCCCGCATCGCGGCCCGCCCGCCGTCGACGCGGAAGTTCGCGTGCTGCAGGTAGCCGTCGTGCAGCACGGTCTTGCGGGCGACGACGACCTGGCGCCAGCCGAGGAAGCGGTCCTCGGTGGTCTCGATCCCGGCCGGTCCCGCGATGCAGGCGATGCGGCGGTACCCCGCGTCGAACAGCGCCGTCGTCGCGCCGATGCCGGCCGCCCGGTTGTCGATCTTGACGGCGTCGACCGGGTAGGGCGTGGTGCGGTCCACGGCGACGACGGGGCGGCCCAGCGACACGATCGCGCCCAGGTCGACCTCGTCGGAGGCCGGCGACAGGATCACGCCCGCCATCTGCTCCGACGCCACGATCTCCAGGTAGTGCAGCTCCTTGGCCGGGTCGTCGTCGGTGTTGCACAGCACGAGGGAGAACCCCGCCTCCCGGGCGCGGTCCTCGACCCCGCGGGCGAGCGCGGTGAAGAACGGGTTCTCGATGTCGGGGATGAGCAGCGCGATGATCTCGGAGCTCTGCCGGCGTAGCCGCCGGGCGGTCTTGTTCGGCGTGAAGGCCAGCTTCGTGGCCGCCTCGTGCACGAGGCGCTTCTTCTCCTCCGAGACCGTGAGCCCGTTGAAGACGCGCGAGACGGTCGCGGGGGAGACCCCGGCGAGCGCCGCAACCTCGTAGATGGTGGCCATGGCAGATCACTTTAGGTGACATGCTTGCCTCTTCGGCATCAGTGACGCTGCGTTACGAATTTCCGGCCGGTGACCCGCTCTTGACAGGCTCCGAGGCCCGCGTCTACCTTGTGTGAAATCGATTTCACGGCGCGGTTCCCTTGCCGGACCGGGCATTGCGTGGACTCCTGCCCCCGAGTGCCCTCTGAGGGCCGACGAAGGATGGTACCGGCGTGACCATGGCGGAGCGTGTCCGATGAAGCGCTATTCCGGCGACGCCCGGCGCGCCGTCGCGTTCCCGCTCGGCGGCTTCGGCACCGGCCACGTGGCCCTCGGCGGCGACGGCGCCCTGCGCCAGTGGCAGCTGTCCGGCGTGGCCAACCACCTCGGGTTCGTGCCCGACAGCTTCTTCGCGCTGCGGGTCTCGTCCCTGGAACCGCCCGCCGACGTCGTGCGCCTCCTGCGCGCCGCGCCGCTGCCGCCGCACCCGAACCCGGCGCCCAACGTCAACGACGCCGACGTGCCCGACGCCGACCGGCTGCCGCCCTGGCCCACCGTGCAGGACACGTCGATCGAGGTCGCGTACCCCTTCGCGGACGTCACCTACACCGACGACGCGCTACCGGTCGCGGTGGCGCTGTCGGCGTTCACCCCGTTCGTGCCCCTCGAGTCGCACGCCAGCGCGCTGCCGCTGGTGCGCTACCGGTTCACGGTCAGCAACACCAGCACCGAGTTCCGGCACGGCTGGCTGCTCGGCACGCTGCAGAACGCGGTCGGCTGGGACGGCGTCACCCCGATCGACGGCACCCGCGGCGCCGGTTACGGCGGCAACGTCAACCGGCTGCTGCGCCGCCCCGGCCAGACCGGCGTGCTCATGGACCACCCCGGCCTCGCCGAGGACGACGCCGCCTACGGCGAGATGCTGCTGTGGACCGACGCCCCGGCCGCCGCGCTGCCCCGCGCGCACAGCGCCGAGGCGATGCTGCGCTTCGTGGAGACCGCGAAGCTGGTGACCCCGATCCAGCTCGGCGACTACAGCGACGCCGCCCTGCGCGCCGCCGTCGCCGGCGGCGTGTCACCGCTGCGCGCGCCCACCGGTCCGAGCCCCGCCGGGCACACCTGGGACGCCGCGGTCGCCGTCGCCTTCGCGCTGCAACCCGGCGAGACCGCCACGATCGACGTCGTGCACGCCTGGTGGTTCCCCAACCGGTACGCCGACTTCGACCGGTTCGGCCCGCAGCATCCGTACACCGGCAGCCGGTTCTGGGTCGGCAACCATTACGCGACCCGTTTCGGCGGTGCCCTCGACGTGCTGGACGCCTACCTCGCCGACCGGGAGCGCCTCGACACCGCCTCCCGCGCCTGGGCGGACGCGGTGCGGCACAGCGACCTGCCGCCGGCGCTGCGCGAGACCGTGTCCGCGCAGGGCACCCTGGTCCGCTCGCCGGCGCTGTTCCGCACCGCCGACGGGCACGCCTACGGCTTCGAGGGCGCGCTCGGCGCCTCCACCCGCAACTGGAACGGCGACGTCGGCGGGTCCTGCCCGCTCAACTGCAACCACGTCTTCAACTACGAGCAGGCGCTGTCCCGGCTCTTCCCCGACGTCGGCCGCGACCTGCGCGACACCGAGCTCGCGGCGCAGGCACCCGACGGCGCCGTGCCGCACCGGGTGGTGCTGCCGCGGTACCTGCCGCCGCTGCACGGTGTGGCCATCGGCGGCCCGGAACGCCCGGCGCTGGACGGCATGCTCGGCGCCGTGCTCAAGACCTACCGCTCGGTGCTCGACGGCGCCGGCGAGGACTGGCTGCGCGGGCACTGGCCGGCGCTGCGCCGCCTCATGCAGCACATCACCACGACGTGGGACCCCGACGGCGACGGTGTGCTGGAGGGCGACCAGCCCGTCACGTACGACATCAGCCTGCACGGCCCGAACATGTTCGTCGGCGGGCTGTGGCTGGCGGCGCTGCTCGCCATGCACCGGATGGCCGCCATCGTCGAGCCGACCGCCGCCGCCGCGTTCCTGGACCGGTTCACGATCGGCCGCGACACCTACGACAAGCTGCTGTGGAACGGCGAGTTCTACGCCCAGCCGGCCACCGGCGAGGCGTACGACTTCGGCCGCGGCTGCCTGTCCGACCAGCTGCTCGGCCAGTGGTGGGCGCATCAGCTGGACCTCGGCCACATCCTGCCCGCCGACCGGGTCCGCACGGCACTGGCCTCGATCGTGCGGTACAACCTGCGCACCGGCTTCGGCGAGCACGGCTACCGCGTCTTCGCCGACGGCGACGAGACCGGCCTGGTCGTGTGCAGCTGGCCGCACGGTGGCCGCCCGGCCGTCCCGCTGCGCTACTGCGACGAGGTGTGGACCGGGGTGGAGTACCAGGTCGCGGCGCACTGCCTGTACGAGGGCATGCATGAGGAGGCGACGGCGATCCTGACCGGCCTGCAGCAGCGCTACGACGGGACCCGCCGCAACCCGTTCAACGAGGTCGAGTGCGGCGACCACTACGTGCGCGCCATGGCCGGCTGGTCGCTGCTGGACGCCTACACCGGCTTCCACTACGACGCCGTCACCCGCACGCTGCGCGTCGGCGCCCGGCCGGGCCGGTTCCCGTTCGTGGCCGGCACCGCCTGGGGCACGGTCACCGTCGCGCTTGACGGCAGCGTCGACCTGGATGTCCTCGGCGGCGCCCTGCCTGTGGACGCGGTGGTCACGGCACCAGCAGCGTCCCGCCGCCCTTGACCCGGCGCACGACCGGGGCGGTCTCCACCTGGGTGATGCCGGGCAGCGAGCCGATGTCGCCGGCGATGTACTCGTACAACTCGTTGAGGTCGCGGCAGATCACCGACGCGGAGACGTTGGCGGGGCCTGTTGTCGCCGCCGCGTAGGCGATCTGCGGATGCATGGCGAGGGCCTGGGTGGTGGCGGTGAGCGCGGCCGGCGCGACGGTGAGCCACATCATCGCCTCGGCGGTGTAGCCGAACAGGGCGGGCTCGATCTCGACGTCGAAATACAGCACGTTGCCGCGGCACAGCTCGTCCAGCCGGCGCCGCACCGTCGTCTCGGACCATCCCGTGGCTGCGGCCAGGGCGGCGAGGGTGGCGCGGCCGTCCTTGGCGAGCGCGGCGAGCAGGCCGTTGTCGTGTGCGGTCGGCGGTGGCGTCGCTTCCTGAGCGGGCGGCGGCTGGCGCAACGCGGCGATCTGGTCCTGAGTGAGGGCGGCGGTGCGGCCGGGCCAGCCGTGCAGGCCGGCCACGCCGCGCAGCATGCAGTGCGCGCTGACGACCGTGATCCGTGGCGTGCGGGGGAGCTTCTGCAGCAGCAGGTCACCGTCGGCGGACTGCGACCGGGTCCGGGTGATGCAGGTGATCTCCGTGCCACCGGACACCAGCGTGACCCATGAGGTGTCCTCGCGGCGGGCGAGCGCGGCGGCCACCGGCATGGCGGCGTCCGGCGAGCACCGCATCCGCACCAGCCAGTCGACGTGGCCGAGCGCCGCCGCTTCGGGCAGCCCCACGACCCGCAGCGCACCCGACTCGCGCAGGCGCAGGTAGCGCCGGGCGATCGTGCGGTCCGAGGCGCCGAGCACGGCGGCGATCCGGCTGAACGGGGCGCGCCCGTCGACCTGCAACGCGTGCACCAGCTGCCGGTCCAGCTCGTCAAGCGTGAGTGGATCCACCGTCTGACCGTAGCAGCGTGTCAGAATCCGCCGGATTCTTCGTGGTTGACGCCGAATCTGCCGGTCCCGGTGCATCGTGCTGGCCATGCGCAAATGGTTGCCCCTACTCGCGGTCTCGCTGAGCACCTTCATGCTGCTGATCGACCTGACGATCGTCGGCATCGCCGCGCCCGACCTGGCGCGGGAACTGCACTCGTCGTTCGCCGCGCTGCAGTGGACCGTCGACCTGTACGTGCTGGTCCTCGCGGCGCTGCTGATGGCGGCCGGCTCCCTGTCCGACCGGCTCGGCCACCGCCGGGTGTTCATCGCCGGCCTGGTCGTCTTCGCCGCCGCCTCCCTCGCCTGCGGCCTCGCGCCCGGGATCGGCACGCTCATCGCCGCCCGGGGCGTGCAGGGCGCCGGCGCGGCGGCGATGTACGCCACCAACGCGGCGCTGCTCGGCACCGTCTACACCGGCAGGGACCGTTCCGTCGCGTTCGGCGTGTGGGGCGCGGCCAACGGTGCCGCCGCCGCGGCCGGGCCGATCCTCGGCGGGTTCCTCACGGAGCACGTCGGCTGGCGGTCGATCTTCCTGGTCAACCTGCCGGTGGCGGTGATCGCCGCGGTACTGGCCAGGCTCGCCATGCCCAGCGGCCGCGGGTCGGCGACCGGGCGGATCGACGTGCCCGGCGTGACGGTCTTCACCGCCGCCGCCGGTCTCGTGGTGTACGGCCTCATCCGCGCCGGCGACACCGGTTGGACCGACCCCGTGACCGCCGCTGTGCTCGCCGCCGGCGCCGCCGCGACCGTGGGATTCGTGCTGCTGGAGCGCGCCCGGGCCAACCCGATGCTGGACCTCGCCCTGTTCCGCCGGCCGTCGTTCGCCGTGCTGATGCTGGGCGCGGCGGCGCTGCCCGCGGCGGCCTTCGCCAACCTGGTCTTCGTGTCGCTGTGGGCGCAGTCCGTGCTCGGCCTCGGCGCGATGGCCGCCGGCCTCGTCCTGGCGCCGATGGCGGTGGTGGCGTTCGTGGTGGCCGCGGCCGGCGGGCGGCTGCTGCACGCGGTCCCCCCGCGGCACAGCATCGGCTGGGGCCTGCTGCTCGTCGCCGCCGGCACCACGCTGTGCATGCTCGTCGGCCCCTCGTCGGGCTGGGCCGCGCTGGTGCCCGGGCTCTGCGTGACCGGCCTCGGCGTCGGCCTGAGCACCCCGGTCCTGGCCTCGGCGGCCCTCGCCGCCGCCCCACCGGACCGGGCCGGCATGGCCAACGGCGCGTCGAACACGTTCCGCCAGCTCGGCTACGCCCTGGCCCTGCCGGCCTTCGCCACCGTGGTCACCGGCCGGGCCGGACACGTCCTGGCCGGCAGCGGCGTCACCGACCCGGCCGCGGCCCGGCACCTCACCGGCGGCGGCTACGCCGACCTGCTCCAGCAGGTGCCGGCCGACGCGCTGCGCGCCGCGTACGCCGCCGGCCTGGACCGCATCTTCCTCATCAGCGCCGTCATCGCCGCCGCGGCCGGGGTGGCGGTCCTGACCCTGCTCCGCCACCCGGCGCCGCACCACCCGCAACCTTCGCCGCGGGGCGCCGCCCGGATCGCGTCCCCACGACCCTGAGACCGTGCGGGACCATGGGCGCCATGGCAACCTCCCCGGATACGCGTGCCCGACCCGCGGGCGATGCGATCAAGATCCTGTTCCGGTTCGTGCCGCGCGAGGGGTGGCTGCCCTACAGCGTGGAAGGCCTGTGGGCGACGGCGCTGAGTGCGGACACCGCCCGGGTCGACAACGTGCCGTTCCTGCAGAACGGCGTCGCGCAGGGCGACGTCGTGCGGTTCGAGACCGACGCGGACGGCGTGCACTGGGCCCTCGGGCGGGTCGAGGCATCCGGCCACTGCACGGTCCGGGTCCTGCCGGTGCCCGACGGGCCGCTGGGACCCAGCGCGGCGGCGGTGCACGCGCAGTTCGCCCGGTTCGGGCTCGGCGGCGAGGGGTTCAGCGCCGATTTTCCGTTCGTCGCGTTCGACGTGCCGGACGACGCCGACTTCGCCGGGATCAAGCAGCTGCTGCACGCCGGGACGGCGGACGGCTGGTGGCACTTCGAGACCGGCTGCGTCACCGACCGCTGGAACGAGGCGTGGACCCGGCGCCGTCCGCCCGCGGGCGCGGGGCGGCGGCGAGGGCGAGGGCGAGACCGGGACGACGATGAGCGGGCCCGGCCGGTCTGAGATGGGCCGGCCGGGCCGCGGCGCGTGCTGTCAGGGGCGGATGACGTTGCGGTGCTCGGTGGCGCGGCCGGCGACGAGCAGGCTCTCGTGCTTGCTGATGTCGAGGTTGGAGCCGTCGATGAGGACGCCGTCGAGGCGGCCCGGGTAGACGAGGGTGTCGGCGCGGGTGAGGCGGCAGTTGACGGCCATCCGGCGCCGGTCGGAGTTGTTCGGCGGGGAACCGTGCATGGTGCGCTCGCTGAAGATGACGAAGCTGCCGCGGGGCATCACCATCGTGGCGACCGTGCCCGGGGCCGGCTCGAAGTCGGTGAACTTCGCCAGCAGCTCGTCGAAGCGGCCGTGCAGGTAGGCCGTGAGCTCCTCGAGGCTGGCGGCGTCCACGTCGTAGCCGTCGAGCCAGTCGGCGGTGTCGATGTCCAGGACCAGCTCACTGCGGCGGGTCCGCTCGGCGACCTGCATCTTGGTGAGCCCGACGAACGGCTCCTCGTAGAACGCCGACTGGGTCATCGGCACCTTCACCCACGGCACCTTCGTCGTGTTGGTGCCGGCGGCGAACTGCAGCGGGCCGTTCTCCGGGGTGACGTCGTCGAGGGCGACCCACACCGTGAGGTCCCAGACGTCGTCGCCGGAGCCGGCGGGCTGCAGCGACGGGGTCGAGTTGCCGATCTCCTCGCCGTCGAACTTGCCCCATTCCTGGTGCCAGCCGATCGCGTCGGCGCCCGGCGGCTTGTAGAAGATCTTCGAGCGCCACAGGAGCAGGTCCGGGCCGAGCAGCTCGGCGACCCGTCCGATGATCGTATCCTGGGTGAACACGCGCTCCAGGTCACGGTCGACGAGGTGCCAGTCGCGCAGTGCGTACCGGCCGTACAGCGGCTGGGTGTGCCGCTCCTCGACGATGCGTTCGCACCGGTCGGCGAGCTCGGCCAGCTCCTTGTCGGGCAAGCCGAGCGGGAACGGTCCCGCGAATCCTTCGCGCCAGAACCTTGCCACCCCATCCGGCCCGAGTGTGCCCGGTCCTTCGGTTGTCAACGTGTTGGTGCCACTCACCTAGCTGACCTCCTGATCATCCTTGATCCAAAGAGGTGGACCCCCGTGCGGTCGCCAGGGGCTTCGAACCTCCCAACGTGCCTCGCCGCAGACTACGGCACAGATCCATCGACGGCTGCCCCTTCCTTGACCCCTTGCCCGTCGTCGGGCGTCGATGGGTCGGGCGCCGGCGCCGAGGCGCGGACCGTGTCGATGGTGCGGGTGCCGGCGAGCACGGCGAGCACGGCCACGGCGGCGAGGGCGCCGCAGATCCAGAACACGGCGCCGCCGACGCCGGCCCAGATCGCGGTGCCGATGACGGGGCCGACGGAGTAGCCGATCTGGTTGGCGACGTTGGTCGCGGCGATGTACCTCGCCCGCAGGTGCGGCGGCGCGACCATGGCCGGGTACGCGAACATCGACGGGCTCGCCACCACCTCGCCCATCGTCCACACCAGGGTCGCGACGACCAGGCCGGCGATGCCGAACTCGACGCTCCACAGGCTGAGCCCGATCCCGGTCAGTGCCATCCCGATCGCGACCGCGGTCCGCGGCTGCCACCGCTGGGTGAACCTGGTGACCGGCACCTCGAGGCAGATGACGGTGAGGGCGTTGAGGGAGACGAGGGCGCCGAACACCGCGGTCGCGTAGCCGAGGCCGTCGAGGTGCAGCGACAGCGTCGCCGGACCCTGGATGTACACGATGCCGTTGACCAGCAGCGCGAACAGGAAGAGCACGAAGCCGCCGTCACGCAGCACGCGACCGTAGCCGCCCCGCTCCGGCGCGGGCGCGTCGGTCTCGGCGGTCTCGGCCTTCGCGGCGGAGGGCCGGGCGACGGACGGCAGGGCCACCACGACCAGCACGCCGAACAGCGCCGACGAGCCCGCCTCCACCCAGAACAGCAGGTCCCACGAGATGCGCGACAGCAGCGCGCCCAGCACCGGCGCGACGAAGACGCCGATGTTGAACGCGAGCCGCCAGAACGCCGTCACCATGACGAGGTGCCCCGGCGGCGTCGCCTCGGTGATCATGGCCTGCGCCGGCGGGCGCCAGATGCCGTTGAGGGAGGCGCCGGCGAGCGCGGCGGCCACGACCAGCCACGGGTTGCCGAGATTGGCGGCGCCGATCAGCGCCGCGATCAGTGCCGCGGTGCTGAACATCGACAGTGCCATCGCGAACCGGTACCCCATCCGGTCCGCGATCGTCCCGCCGATGAACGCGCCGGCGATCCGGCCCGCGCCCCACGCGCCGAGCGCCAGCCCGGCGTGGAACGGCGAGAAGCCCTTCTGCGTCAGGTACAGCGTCAGGAACAGCATCAGGAAGCTGCCGACGGTGTTGACGAGCGTCCCCACGAGCAGCACCCAGACCGGCAAGGTCATGGCGCGCACGGTCGCCATGACCGTCGGGGGAGGGGCCTCGGATGTCATCGCAGCGAACTCCGTTCGGCAGTGCCATTCACAGGGGTCAACCCGGGAAGGCGATCGGCGCTAGTCTGTGGACCGTCTCGCATTGTGGAGGATGATCGATGCGTATTCCACCCCGTGCCAGTGGCACCGGTCTATCCGGTGCGGCATGAACCGGGTCACCGAGGCATACCTGGCGGCGTTCCCGGGCACGTCGCAGCCGCTGCCGGCGGTCGGGCGGGAGCTGCCGCTGGAGCCCGCGTTCGGCGGCGTGTACGGCACCCGGATGCTGTCCCGGCCGCTGTTCGTGCCGGACGCCGACCTGCGCCGCGCGGCGGCCGACCTGCGCACCGTCATCGACCTGGTGGCGTCGCTGCCGGACCGGCTGTTCGACGGCGACCGGCGACGCCTGTGCGCGCAGCTCGGCGTCGACGCCCGGGCCACCGAGCTCGCCTGCGCGCCCGGCGCCCGCACCCCGCTGTACGCGCGGCCCGACCTGTACCACGACGGCACCGGCTTCCGGCTGCTGGAACTCAACGCCGGCAGCGAGCTCGGCGGGGTCGACTGGGCCGCGATCAACGACGCCTACCTGCGCCTGCCGGACTTCCGCCGGTTCGCCGCCGAGCACGACCTGCGCCACGTCGACATCGGCGAGGAGATCGCCACCTACCTGCGCCGGCTCGCCGCGCCGGTGACCGGCGGTGCCGACCCGGTGGTGGCCCTGACCGACATCTCCAAGACGATGGCCACCTACCACGCCAACTACGTGTCGTTCGTCGAGCACATGGCCGACCGTGGCATCGACATCCGCATCACCCACATCGCCGACCTCGTCGAACGCGACGGCCGCCTGCACGTGGACGGCACCCCCGTGGACGTCGTCATGCGGTACTTCACCCTCGAGGAGTTCTGCGCCGAGCCGCAGGCCGAGGAGTGGCTGGCGCCGGTCCTGCGCGCGCAGGACAAGGGCACCGTGGTGTTCTTCGCGTCGTTCGACCACGGCATCACCGCCAACAAGGGCAGCCTTGCGCTCGTGTCGCAGCTGCGCGACGACGGCAGGCTCAGCGCCGAGGAAGCCGCCGCCGTCGACCGGATCCTGCCGTGGACGCGGCGGCTGACGCCCGAGCTGCTGCCCCGGTGCCGGGCCGACCGGCAGCGGCTGGTGCTGAAGCCGGGCTCGGGCTCCAGCGGCGCGGGCGTCACCGCCGGCTGGGAGGTCACCGACGCCGAGTGGGAACAGGCGCTCACCGCGGCGCTCGCGGGGTCGTTCGTGGTGCAGGAGCGCGTCTCCGGGGCCCCGGAGACGGTGCCGGACGGCGCCGGGACGTCGGACTGGCTGCCGGTGTGGGGCGTGTTCGTCTTCGAGCAGGGCTATGCGGGCACGCTGATCCGGGTGTCCCGGGTCGACGCCGGCGCCGTCGTCAACGAGGCGACCGGCTCGGCGTTCAGCTGCGCGTTCACCTATCCGGACCCGCTATGACGCGGGTGGAAAGAGGAGTCATGGACCGACCCGTCGTCGTGCTCGCCGAGCCGTTCTCCTCGGCGAGCCTGATCCCCGCCGCGCTGCGCGAGGCCGGCATCACCCCGGTCGCGCTCATCGACCCGGCCGTCGCCGGCATCGGTGTGCTCACCGCGTTCCGCGACGACGAGTACGCGGCGGTGATCGAGCACCACGGCGACGATGCGGCGACCGCCGAGCGGATCCGGGCGCTGGGGCACACCGTCGGCATCCTGCCCGGCACCGACCGGATCGAGGGGCTCTGCGGCCGGCTCGGGCAGATCCTCACCCCGGACCGGATCAACGTGCCCGAGCTCGCCGCGGCGCGGCGCAACAAGTACCTGTCGCACCAGGCCGTCGCGGCGCACGGGCTGGACGTCATCAAGCAGGTGTACTCCTCGGACCACGCGGAGATCGCGAGCTGGATCGAGCGCGAGGGGCTCGCCGGCCGCGACCTGGTCGTCAAGCCGGCCACCAGCGCCGGCACCGACGGGGTCGGCTTCGCGCTCGGCGGCAAGGGCTGGCCGGAGCTGGTCGACGGGCTCATCGGCGCGGTCAACCGGTACGGCGCGGTCAACGACAAGGTGCTGGTGCAGGAGTACATCACCGGCATGGAGTACGCGATCGACACGGTCAGCTTCGACGGGCACCACTCGCTGACCGACATCACCCGCTACCGGAAGGTGCAGAACGCCAACGGCTGGGCCATCTACGACAACGTCGAGTGGCTGCCGTACGACCTGGACGAGTACGGGCACGTGCTGGACTACACGTTCGGCTGCCTCGACGCGGTCGGCTTCCGGTACTGGGCCGCGCACACCGAGGTCATGGACACCGAGCACGGGATGCGGCTGGTCGAGATCAACCCGCGCCCGGCGGGGGCGATGAAGCCGCTGTGCAGCGAGGTCGCCACGGCGGGGGAGAGCAGCCAGGTGTCGCGGATCGTCGACATCTGCGCCGGGCGGGGCGCGACCCTGCCGCCCGGCTTCAACCTGCACAAGCGGGTGATGGCGGTGTTCCTCATCGCCGAGACCTCCGGCGTGGTGCGCAACGCGGAGGTCTTCGACCGGGCCCGGGACCTGCCCAGCTACCACTCGCCGGTGTTCCTGGTGCGCACCGGGGACCGGGTGGCGGCCACCACCGACCTGGTGTCGAGCATGACGATGGGGTACATCCTGCTCGCCCACGACGACGTCGAGCAGGTGTACGCCGACCGGGAGGCGATCCGGGCCCTGGAGAAGGAGCTGATCATCGAGCCGTGACGGTCGCCGACGCGGTGGCCGCCTTCAGTCCGTGCAGGCGGCCCCGCGGCACATGCAGCGCGTCGCCGCGACGCAATCGGTGCGGCCGTTGCGTCGCCCACGCGTACACGTCGACCTCGCCGTCGCCGACCACGAGGGCGGTGTCAGCGTCGTACACCCGCGTCACGAACGGCGAATCCGGCCTGAGGTGGCGCGTCTCGCCCCCGTCAACGGTGACGCCGCGGCTCGTGTGCGCGTCGAGGTTGTCGGCCCAGCGGATCTGCGCGAGGAAGTCCTCCTCGCCGAGGCGCATCATCACCTTGGTCTCCTCGACACCGCGGACCAGGTCGGGGATGACGGCGTCACCGTGCACGCGGGCGAAGCCGAGCAGCAGGTGCTCGAACGTCATCCGCCCGTGGTGGATGTCGATGTGCGCGTGCTCGTCGCAGTACCGGGTGTCGACCCGGTCGCCGAACACGGTGCGCAGCATGGTGCCCATGTCGGCGAAACCCTGCGCGAACAGCCACTCCAGGTAGGTCACCGCGCCCATGTAGCGGAACATGCCGGCGTGGTTCTCGCTCACGTGGTTGAAGTAGCTGGTGCCCGCCAGGGAGCTGGTGAGGTAGAAGTTCCAGTACGCGTGCACGTCCGGGTGCAGGTCGAGGCTGCGCAGCAAGCCGCGGAAGATGGTGCTGTGCTTGGCGGAGTGCACGCCGTAGCCGAACTCGTCGATGAAGATCTTGAACAGCTCGGACTGTTCGGCGCCGTACGAGCCGCCGAGGTTGCGGGCCATCGCCGACGCCTCGGTCAGCGCGTCCAGGCCCAGCTGGAACAGGTACAGCGCGGCCGCCTCCTCGGCGTGGCGGCACTGCGTGATGGCGAGCATGGTGCCGCGCAGCGGGGCGGTCGCGGTGACCTCCGGGTTGTTGCCGCTGCCGTCGGCGGGCGAGCCGACCGCGTCGACCTCGGCCATGAACCAGGCCCGCAGCTCGTCGACGGTCCGCACGGGCGGCACCTTCGCCGCGTCGCGCAGGAAGTCGAACGAGCACCGTTCCAGGTCCGGCCAGACCGCGTCGCGCAGCCGCCGCGCCTCGTCGCCGTAGAACGCGTCGAAGTCCGCCTTGACCGGGCCCACGCTGCCTTCAGGGAGCAGGATCATGCTGCTCTCGTAGGCGTTGCACAGGATCCGGCTCACCACGAGATGGCGGTGGTCCAGGAACCCGGCCTCGGTGACGGGGCGTGCGAAGTCGCGGTCGGTGAGGTCCTCCAGGCCGATCGTGCGCCGGTACGGGTTGCCCACGATGACGACCTCGGGCCCGGCCTGGAAGAGCCGCTGCCCGCAGTAGCGTTCGACGGCCTCGGCGACGCTCATCCCTGCCGCTCCTTTCTGGTGCTGGTGTCGGCGCTGATGTCGGTGAAGCAGATGCGCAGCCCGTCGTGGCGGACGTCCACGGCAAGGGGGTCGTTCGGGTGCACGGCGACCGGGTGCGGCAGGCACTGCACCGCCTGCTTCCAGTGCGTCGTGGGATGGTCGGGCGCGTTCGTGACGGTGATGCCCGGCACCAGCTCCAGCTCGAACCAGAAGACCACCGCGTGGCAGGCGCCGGCGGCCGTCGGCGGCACCCGCAGCGTCGCCTGCTGCGGTGCCGGGCCGTCGCGGTGGAAGTCGAACCGGAACACCTCGAACGGCGCGGACAGCACCCGGTGCTCGTGCCGGCGCAGCCGCGAGTCGAAGTACTCCAGCGAGGCCAGCTCGTTGAAGCCGGACAGGTCGAAGCCGTGCAGCTCGCCGACGGTGTTCTTCTGGTGCAGCGCCCGGCTCTCCACCAGCTGCGCCAGCACCCGGGCCCGGCCGGGCACGATGATTGCCTGGTCGGTCAGCAGGTGCTCGCGGGCGTGGCCGATCGAGGCGAGGATGCCCTCGCCGAGCAGCCCGCAGTCGACCGTCTCGGTGATGAGCACGTCCGCGCGCCGCGGCAGGTCGCCGGGCACGAGCAGGTCCGTGGACATCTTCGGCACGACGTCGACCTGCGCGGCGTACCCGGCGCCGGCGACGATCCCACGGGCGGCCTCGGCCACGACCGGCTGGCCCTCGCACGCGACGACCCGTTCGGCGCCGACGCGGGCCGCCATCAGCGCCAGCATCCCGGAGCCGGTGCCGACGTCGAGCACCAGGTGGTCGGCGGTGACGACCTGCTTGATGGCCGCCTCGTACTGCACGGCCCGCTCGTGGTCGTGCATCATCTCGAAGTGCCACCGCGGGACGATCCGGCGGATCGCGCGGTTGTACCCGGTGACCGCCTGCCAGTTGTGCGGGTCGAGCTCGCGGGCCGAGCGGTAATGCTCGGCCGCCTCCTCGTAACGCCCGTCGTGGAACAGTTTCCCGGCGAGCTCCAGATGGTTCACAGGTATGCGGATCTTCATCGTCCCCCGAATCGTGTCCGGCGGGCGGGCCGGCTCGTGACCGGTGCCACCCGTCTGCGCTGTCTCGCTGTCCGGCTACGGTGCCTCGCCGTCTGTGGGCAGGTTGGCGAGGATGTGCCGGTGGATCGTGGTGACCGGCGTGGCGGCGTCGTCCGGCAGCACGACGACGGCGGTGCGGCCGGAGCGGACCATGGGCAGGGCGGTGCGGCACAGGGCCGCGACGCCGACCTTCGTGCCGTGCCACGGGCAGGTGATCCGCCGCCCGTCCGGCGTGCGCCGGCCCAGGCTCAGCGGGCCGCCCCGGTGCGGGCAGCGGTCGTGCACCAGCCGCACCCGCTCGCCGTCGGCGTCCTGGAACAGGAAGTAGCGTTCGTCCCCGGCCAGCACCGTGTTGTGCCGGCGCAGGTCGATGATCACGATGCCGATGGGGTCACCGCCCCGGCGACCCGGACCGAGTACACGCAGGCCGGGCTGGCGGCGCGCAGCCCGTAGAGCCGGCCGGCCGGGACCAGCACCGCGTCGCCGCGGGCCATCGGCTCGGGCGCCGCGGTCGGGCCGGTGATCAGCTCGGCCGCCCCGTCCTCGACGGCCACCACGACCGTCGCGTCGTGGCTGCGGGTGCCGAACGGGCTGTCCGCCGTCAGCGCCACTCGTTGCGCGGGCCCGGTGTCCACGTCGGGTGCCCGGTAGTCCGCCAGCTCGTCCGACCACCGGATCTGGGCCGCGGTGTCCTGCTCGAACCAGCCGCCTAGCAGCCGGGCCTCGGCGATGCCGCGCACCAGCTCCGGGATGACGCCCGCGCCGTGCCGCTCGGCCAGGGCCAGCAGGATCTCGTCCCGCGTGATCCGCCCGTGGTGCGCGTCGATGTGCGCGTGTTCCTCGCAGTAGTGCAGGTCGATGTCGTCGCCGAAGACGCCGCGGTACGTGTCGATCATATTGACGAAGCTCGGTGCGAACACCCGCTCCGCATAGGTGACGGCGCCGATGTACCGGAAGAAACTCGCGTGGTCGCGGGAGACGAAGTAGTAATAGTTGTTCGTCGCCAGGGGGCCGGCCAGATAGAAGTTCCAGTAGGCGTGGACGTGCGTCTGCAGCGCCCGGCTCCGCAGCATCTTGCGGAAGATCGTCGTGTGCTTCGCCTCGTGCACCCCGTAGCCGAACTCGTCGATGAACACCTTGAACAGCGCCGACTGTTCGGGGCCGAACGCGCCGCCGAGGTTCCGCGACATCGCCGACGCCTCGGTGAGCCCGTCCAGCGCCAGCTGCACCAGGTAGGTGTCGGCGGCCACCTCGGGCCGGCGGGCCGCGGCGATCGCCGTCAGCGACTCGGCTTCACCCGAGTCGGCCTCCGCGGCGGTGTGCTCGAAGTATGCGGCGAGGTCGGCGGTGCTCCACGCCCCGGTCACGTCGATCTCGTCGTCGAGCAGGGCGAACGCGAAGTGCTCCAGGTCCGACAGCGACGCCTCGCGCAGCCGCCGCAGCCCGTCGCCGTAGAACCGGTCGAAGTCGCCGCGCAGCGCGCCCAGGCCCTGCTCCGGCAGCAGCACCGTGTCGGCCTCGTAGAACGTGCCGAGCAGCCGGTGCGCCACCAGCGCGCGGTGGCCGGTCGCCTCGCCGGCGGCCAGCGGGCGGGTGAAGTCGACCTCGGCGACCGCGTCGGGCACCAGCATCCGCCGATACGGATTGGGTGGGTGCAGCAGCTCCGGAGCGCCGGTGAACAGGTTGTCGTTGGTGAATGCGGCGACGCGCCGACCGAGATCATCGGCTGGCTTGGAACGAACAATGTCCGCATCGATCGCCATATGTACCCAACTTCCCCGTCGAAGTTGCCCCAAGGTCGAGCATGGGGAGTGTACATATTTATCGCTCCCGCTGTGATCCCACCAACTGGGCCTTGGGCGGTCAGGCCTCGGCGACGAAGGCGAGATCCTGCCAGTACTGCCGGGAACGGGCGACGGCGGCAGGGTAGGCGCCGTGGACCGTCTCGGCGCGCGGGTCGGCGCCCTCGGCGAGCAACCGCCGCATCAGCTGCGGGGAGCCGCCGTTCATCACCGCGAGATACAGCGGGGTCCGGCCGATGCGGTCCCGCGCGTCGACCGGTACCCCGGCGGCAAGGAGGACCGGCAGCACCCGTTCGAAGTCGACCCACATCACCAGGTGCAGCAGCGACCAGCCGTTCGCGTCGTGCATGTGCGGGTCGATCACCCCGCGGTCCAGGCCGTCGAGCAGCCAGTCGGTGTCGCCGTGCTGCATGCGGTGCTTGACCTCGCGGCACCGCTCGGCGAGGGCGCGCGGCAGCCGCCCGGTGCCGGTGGTCCAGGCGGCCTGCACGGCGTAGCAGCCGGAGCTGGTGCCGCCGAGCGAGCGCAGCATCCGCTCGCGCAGCTGCTCCTCCGCGTCGTGGTCGTGCAGGCGCAGCGCCCCGCCGGTCACCTCGACCCGGTGCCACACTCCCTGGCAGCGCACCCGCGCCGGCGCCGCGGTGCGCCTGGGTCGGACCGGGGCGCCGTGCTCGGCCATGGTGGACGGGAACAGCGCCTCGCGCACCAGCGGGTGCAGGTCGGCGGGGCGCTGCATCCCCGCCGCGATGAGCGCCAGGTCGGGCGGCACCGAGCCGGTCAGGATGCGCGTGGGGACCTCGAGGTAGTCGCTCACGTCGAGGCCCTCGGCGGTCATGTCGGCGACCGTCAACGTCAGCGACGCGCCGTACAGGGTGCTGACCCGCTCCTGGCCGAACGCCGCCGCGGCGGCGCGCGCCTCGTCGGCGACCCCGATCGGCAGCGTCGGCGGCGCCGAGGGCCGTTGCAGCGCCTCGGTCTCGACCGCCGACACGTCGACGCCGCACTCGCGCCACGCCCCGACCAGGTCGCCGGCCATCAGTCGGCGATAGATCCGTTCGGTTGCGGCGGCTTCGTCGGTACCGGCGGCGAACGCCTCCGGCGGCAACGGACGTCCTTCCGTGGTGAGCAACGGCATCCGGGCGGCGGAGCCACCCCACGCGGCCCGGACGCCGGCGAACTCCCGCACGTCCCAGGTGTATCTGGGCGCCACGTACCAGCGCTCGTTGTCGAGCTCGTTCATGGTGGTGACGGTCAGCTGCAGCCGTTGCGGCCCGGTCGGCGACTTCGGCAGCCGCACCCGGATCAGCGGTGCGGTGTCCGCACCGGCGCGCGGCGCCAGGACCGCGCTCACCATCGGCTGCAGCGTGCTCATCCCGCCGCGGTGCCGGGGCAGGTGCCACCGCAGCAGGTCCACGCTGAGGTGCCGCAGGTCGTCCTCGAGCGCGGCGTCGAGGCGGTCCTCGTCGACGTCCACGTCGCAGTGGGCCAGCGCGGCGGCGCCGCGCCAGTCACCCGCGGCCCGTGCCGCCGCGGCGGCGTCCACGACGCGACGGGGCAGCGACTCCGCCCGGATCCGGCGCCACTGCGGCAGGTCACGACGCACGAGCACCTCCGCACGGGGATGGGGTGGTAGGCCGACCGGATTCGAACCGGCGTCCTCCATCTTCGCAAGGTGGCGTGACGACCTCTGCACTACGACCTACCGCCCGCGAGCGTAGGACACGGGCCGGGACCGGCGAACGTCAGGTGGTCCCGGGTGATCGCGTTGGCCCGACGAAAATTGTCATACCCCGGGACTACCTTCTGCGGCATGACGAACGCCGTCCAGTCGCTGAGCTATCTTGCCCCGTCGACACTGCTCGACGGGGGACTGCAGCTGCAGACCGCCGGTGGGGTGGCGCAGCGCGCCGCCACCGCCAACCCGCGGTTCTTCACCGGGTTCCTGACCACGCCCGCCGCCGCGTCGGCCGGGCTGCTCGCGGTGGCAGAGGTGGCCCGCACCCGCTATTTCCAGCCGTTGAGCCCGGCGAGCCTGGACCCGGTCGTCACCGGCAGCCGGGACCGGCTGCGGTTCGAGTCGTTCTCCGGCTGCTGCGGCGTCTATGCGCGCCTCGACGTCCTGCCCGCCGGGCTCGACGGCGAGATCGTCGATCACGGCACCACCAATGTCGACGTCAACACGCCGCTGCGGCAGGCGCTGCAGCGGCTCGTCGGGGCGGACCCGCTGCACGTCTCCGTCGGCCCCGACGACCTGACGGTGTCCACGATGGACGGTGCGGTCGTGGAGAAGAAGGTGCCGCTGCCCACCCGCTGGCTGCGGGGGTTCGCGGAGGTGCAGGTCATCGCGTCCGGCTTCGACCCGCGCGCCGAGCTGTCCGTGGCCGACGCGACCGCGTTCCTGCGCCGGTTGCCGTCCGGGGACCGTTCGGTGCTGTGGGCGGTGCCGGCGGGCCGGTCGTTGCGCCTCACCTCCCGCCCGGTGCCCGGCGCCGTGTGCCTGCCGGGGCCGGGCCGGCTCGCCGCGCTGAAGCCGGTGCTGCGCTTCGCCAAGCGGCTGCGGGTCTATGGTCCGGCGGTCGCCGCGGGCAGCGGGCCCGTGTCGAGCACGTGGGAGCTGGACACCGGCGAGCTGCGCCTGTCACTGACCCTGTCGCCGCAGCCGAGCCGCGGGTTCTCCGGCGAGGGCGCGGTGCTCGCCGCCCTCGCCGGTGACGACGTCGTCGATGACGCCGAGCTGATCAGCGCCCTGCTCGCCTGGGACCCGACCGTCGACGTCGACGCGCTCGCCGAGCAGGCCGCGATGCCGGCGGCCCGGGTCCGGGCGGCGCTCACCCAGCTCGGCACCGCCGGGCAGGTCGGCTTCGACGTGTCCGAGGCCGCCTATTTCCACCGGGTGCTGCCCTATGACGCCCAGCGCGCCGAGCGGCACAACCCGCGCCTGGTCGGGGCCCGCGCGCTGGTGGAGACCGGCGCGGTGAGCCTGGACGCGACCGGCGCGACCGTGCGCAGCGGCGACGAGGTCTACCGGGTCCGCGCCGCCGACGGCGCCCTGCACTGCACCTGCCCGTGGTGGGCGAAGTATCGCGGCGGCCGCGGCCCGTGCAAACACGCCCTGGCCACCGAGCTCGCCCGCGCCGCCACCCCGGCGGTGACCCGGTGAAGCTGTTCGGCCGGCGCCCCTCCGGCCCGATCGACTGGCCGGCCTTGCACACGCTGCTGCAGCAGGGCAAGTTCGCCGCCACCGTGGACGCGCTGCGCGACCTCGACGAGACACAGCGCGCGGAGCTCGGCAAGCGGCTCGTCGCGCTGCCCCGCGACGCCGGCAGCTGGTTCAACGAGAAGGAGGCCACCGCCTATGCGGTCGCCGCCGTCGGGTGCGCGTCGACCGCGGCCAAGGCGGCCACCGTCATCACCCGGCACGGTTGGCGGTGGTCGACGATCCTGACCCCGCCGGTGCTGCGCGCCGCCGCCGACCGGGGCGTGCCGTGGCTCGGGGCTCTCGGCACCCGGCTGGCCGACCAGCTGCCGCGCGATCCCACGATCGCCTCGTGGCGGCTCACCGCCGACCTGCTGCTGGCCGCGGGGGTGCCGACCCCGACGAGCGAGCGGTTCGTCGACGGCTGGCTGCTGTCGGTGCGGATCACGCAGCGGGACAAGACGGTGCTCGACGAGCTGCGGGCCAGCCCGTTCACCGACACGCTGCTGCCGCTGGCGTTCGAGCGGGACGCGATCGCCGCGGCGGTCGGCGCCTACGACCCGGTGACCCGCGAGTGGCGGGCCGGGCCCGGCGTCCTGCTGGCGGTTGCCGCCCTGATCGACGAGGGCCGGTTCGAGCGGGCCACCGCCCTCGACCGGTGCCTGGACATGCTGCTCGGCACCCACCCCAAGATGGTGCTGCACGGCTTCGTCCAGTTCCACGACGTCCTCGCCCCGACCGGGGCTGAGGTGGCCGACCGCGCGACGATCTACCTGAAGCTGCTCGCCGATGCCCTGGGCCCAGTGGCGACGATGGCGCAGAAGGTGCTGAAGGACGCCGACGCGGCCGGCACGCTGGAGCTGGAGTCGCTGCTCGACACGTCCCGCACGGTGCTCGGCCGCAGCGAGAAGGGCCTCGTCAAGGCGCAGCTGATCTGGCTGGAGAAGCTGGCGAAGCGGCTGCCGGCCCGCGCTGCCGAGATCGCCGAGGTGATCGCCGTCGCCGTCGAGCACCCCGACGTGCAGGTCCGGGACCGGGCGGCGGCGTTCCTCACCCGGCACGGACACGCCGGCGCGCTCGGCGGTCATGTCGGCTTGCTCGGCGGTCATGTCGGCTTGCCCGGCGCCGCGCAGGTCGCCGAGCCGGTGCCGGATCTGCTGCCCGGGCTGGTCGCGGCCGCGGACATGCCCGAGCCGATCGCGTCGCCCGACGAGCTCGCGGAGGAGGTCGCCGCCCTCGACCAGGCCGACTGGCAGACGGTGCCGGTCGAGCGGGTGCTCGCCGCGCTGGTGCGACTGCACGCCGGCGACCCGATCGCGCTGCGGGCCGCGCTCGCCCCGGTGATGCAGCGGGTCGGCCCCCGGATCGGCACCCAGTGGTGGGCCGCCGACTCGCACCGCGACGCCGGGGCGCTGTTCACCGCCGCCCTGAACAGGGCCGCCGGGCTGCCGTTCGTGCTGGCCGAGGCGACCCGGGCGCTGCGCGGCACCCCGGCGGACGTGCGCGTCGGCAACCCGTATATGAAGTTGCACGGTGTCCTGACGCTGCGCCTCGCCGAGGTCGTGGTGCGGCTGTCGACCGAGCCCGTTCCCGCGCTGGTGGCGACCCCGACGCAGGTCAACGGGCTGCTCGACCCGGCGGCGCTGGTCGAGCGGCTGGCCCGCGCCGAGCGGGAGGGCTGGCAGCCGTGGAAGCAGGACCTGCACCAGGCGCTGTATCGGCTCCCCCTCGACGTCGACGCCGACGTGCTGCGGCAGGCTCGCACCCTGCGGTCGGACGCCGGCCGGACCCTGGTGGAGTGGCTGGACGCGGGCGGCACCGGCCGCCCCGAGTTGCGAGTCGTCCGGGTGCACCGGCAGACCGCCGAACGCGGCCGGAATCTCGACTGGCTGCCGGCGTCCCGCTTCTATGCGGCGTCGGCGCCGGCCCGGTCCGCCCTGGATCCGTATTGGCTGACCGACCTCACCCCGCCGCCCGTCGTCAACGCCGACATCAGGTCGCACGAGTGGGCCGCCGTCTGGCCGTCGGTGCTGCCGTCGCAGCGGGAGGTCGTCGCGGCCTGCCTGCTGCCGGTCATCGCCTCGGCGACCGACATCGAGCACCACCGCGGCGACGCCAGGCTCCTGCCGCTGCTCGCCGAGCTCGGCGGCCCGGTCGGCCCCGTGACCCTCACCGCTATCGCGTATGGCCTCGCCGCCGCCGAGGCGGACCAGCGCATCGCCGCCCTCGACGCCCTCGTCGCGGTCGGTGGGCTGGACGGGTTCGACGGCGGGGAGCTCGGCGCTCAGCTGGCCCGCCTGGCCGGGACGAAGCTCATCGTCCTGAGCCGTGCCGTCACTCAGCTCGAGGAGGCGTCCCGCATCGCCCCGGCGATGACCTGGCAGGTCGCGGCGGGAGCGCTCGCCGGCCTGCTGCCCGCGGAGCACACCAGGCCGTCGCCAGGCCCCGCCACCACGCCCGCCGCTGGGGGCGCGGCTGCCACCTCTGCCGCCGGGGGCGCGGTCGGTGCCTCAGGCCGCGGGGGACCAGGCGCCGGCGATGCGGTCGGCAGCGGGGGACGGAGCGCCAGGGGACGGTCTGGTCATGTGACGCCGCGTGGCCTGCCGGATCTGCTGACCGTCGCGTCGACCGCGGCGGCGGCGTCCGGCTCGCGTGGCGACGTGGCTGGCCTGGCGGAGCTTGCCGCCCGGACCGGCTCGACCAGGCTGGTCGTGGAGGCGAAACGCCTCCACCGGACCCTGACCGCCGGCTGATCGGCGATGAAGCCCGACATCCGTCCTGTTCGCCGGCACCGGTGCCCTCGTGTCGCCGGTGCCGGCCAGGTGCGTCTATCGTCGCCGACGCCGGCGTGGACCTCCAGGACGTTCGGCGGTACTTCATCGGCACTTGGCGTGCCGGCGGCGTACGGTGTCCGGCAGGGGGCACCGCAGGCGGACGGATGGCGATGAGCGAGCTCGATGGTTCGAGGGCGTTCGGTGCGCTCGTCCGTGCCCACCGGCAGCGGCTGGGCCTCACCCAGGAGGAGCTGGCCACGAAGGCCGGCCTGAGCGTGCGCAGCATCGTCAAGCTCGAGGGCGGCCGGATCGCGGTGCCGCGTCCGCCGACCGTGCGGCTGCTCGCCGTCGTCTTCGGGCTCACCGGCTCGGCGGCCGACGACTTCCGCCGGTGCGCCGCCGGCGTCACCGTCGACCCGGCGGCCGGCTTGCCACCCGCCGGGCGGGTGCCCGCGGACGGCGGCCGGGTGCCGGCGCAGCTGCCGCCGGACGTGTCCACGTTCACCGGGCGGGAGACGCAGCTGGCCGCCCTGGACGCGATGGCGGCCGCGACCGCCGACCAGCCGACGGCGGCCTTCGTCGCGGTCGTCACCGGCCCCGCCGGCGTCGGCAAGACCGCACTCGCCCTCCGGTGGGCCCATCACGTCCGCGACCGGTTCCCCGGCGGCCAGCTCTATGTGAACCTCCGCGGCTACGACCCGGCGCAGCCGGTGACCGCCGCGGACGCCCTCGCCCGGTTCCTGACCGCGCTCGGCGTCGCCGCGCAGGACATCCCCGTCGACGTGGACGACCGGGCCGCCCGGTTCCGCACCGAGACCGCCGACCGGCGCGTCCTGCTGCTGCTGGACAACGCGTCATCGGTCGAGCAGGTCCGGCCGTTGCTGCCCGGCACCGCGTCGTGCGCGGCGCTCGTGACGAGCCGGGACACCCTGCCGGGGCTCGTCGCCGTCGACGGCGCGCACCGCGTCGAGGTCGACCTGCTCCCACCCGGCGACGCCAACGCCCTGCTGCGCCGGCTGATCGGGACGCGAGCCCGGGCCGAGGCCAACGCGGTCGCCACCCTCGCCGAGCAGTGCGCTCGCCTGCCCCTGGCCCTGCGGGTCGCCGCCGAGCTGGTGGTCGCCCGGCCCGACGCCACCCTCGCCGACCTGGTCACCGAGCTGCACGACCAGCGCCGGCGACTGACCCTGCTCGCCGCCGGCGACGACCCGCGGGCGTCAGTGTCGGCGGTGCTGTCCTGGTCGCTGCGGCACCTGCCACCGGCCGCCGCGCACGCGTTCGGCCTGCTGGGCCTGCACCCCGGCCCCGACCTCGACACCTATGCGGCCGCGAGCCTCACCGGCGGCAGCCCCGCCGAAGCCCGGACCACCCTGGAGGTCCTCGCCCGGGCCCACCTGGTGCACCGGACCGGCCCGAACCGTTACGGCATGCACGACCTGCTGAGGGCGTACGCCGCCGAGCAGGCCGAGCGCCCGGTCGACGCCCCGCGAACCCGCCTGTTCGACCACTACCTGGCCGCCGCGACCACCGCAATGAACGTGCTGTTCCCCACCGACGCGGTCCACTGCCCAGCCTCACCCCCACCCGCCGCCGTGCCCCCACCTGGTGCCGCGCCACCGCCTGGCACGGTGTCGCCGCCTAGCGCCGTGTCCCCGTCCGGTGCCGTGCCGGTGCCCTCGTCCGTTGCGGCGCCCTCCTCGGGTGCGGTGCCGGTGCTGCCCCCGCCCGAGGGAGTGCCGCCGTTCGGTGCGGTGTCGCCATCAGGTGCAGTGCCGTCGTCCGGTGCCGTGCCTGAGCTGGCGGTGTCCGATCGGGCGCCGTCGTCCGGTGCGGTGCCGGTGTTGCCCTCGTCCGTTGCGGTGCCGGCGTTGGCCTCGTCCGTTGCGGTGCCGCCGGTGCCGGCTGACCGGGACGCGGCGCGTGCCTGGCTGGACGGCGAGCGGGCGGCGCTGCTCGCGATCGTTGCCCAGACGGCCACCGACGGCTGGCCGTTCCACGCGGTGCAGCTGTCGTCGGTCCTGTTGCGCTACTTGGCCGGCGGCCAGCCCGCGGATGCGGTCACCGTCCACGGCCACGCGCTCGACGCCGCCCGCGCCACCGGGGACCTGGCCGGCGAGGCTCAGGCGCGCACCGCCCTCGGCGCCGCGCTGCTGCGGCTGGGTCGCACCGACACCGCTGCCGAGCAGCTCGAACGGGCCACGGCACTGTTCGCCGACCTCGGCGACCCGGCCGGCGAGGCCCGCGCCCACGTCACCCTCGGGCTCGTCGCGCTCCGGCTCAGCCGACTGGCGGCGGCAGCGGCCGGGTTCGAGACGGCGCTGCGCCTGTTCGTCCTTGCCGGCGACCGGGCCGGTGAGGCCCGCGCGCTGAACAACCTCGGCCTCGTCGAGGAGCGGATGGGCCGCTACGGTCCCGCGGAGGAGCACTGCCTGCTGGCCCTCGCCCTGTACCAGGAGGCCGGCAACCTGCTCGGCGAGGCGAGCACCCTGACGGACCTCGGCATCATCGAGTACCGCCTGGGCCGGCACGAGGAGGCCGCCGGACACCACCGGCGTGCCCTCACGCTCTTCCTCGACGGGCACGACCGGATCGGCGAGGCTTGGGCGCGCAACGGGCTCGGCGAGGCCGCCCGTTCCCTCGGCGACCCGAGCGGTGCGCTCACCCACCACGCGGCCGCGCTCGCCGCCGCGACGATCGCCGACGCCCGCGACCAGCAGGCCCGTGCCCACCGCGGCCTCGGCGACGCCCACGAAGCCCTGCACGACCTGACCCGCGCCGGCGCGCACCACGAGCAGGCGGTCGCCCTGTACACGGAACTCGGCATGCCAGAGGGCGACGACCTACGCGCCCGGCTCGCCGCGGCCCCGCCAGCACCCGCGCCACGCCCCTGACCGCACCCACCGCCACAGATATCGGCCTCACGGCGATTGCGCACCTCAGTCTCGCGGGCGTTCGCGGGACTCGGGTGCATGGGCGGTCGCGGGTCTCAGCCCGCTGTTGGGCGCGGGGTTCGCCTTCAAGTCGCGGGTCTCGGCTTCATGGGCGATTGTGGCTCTCAGCCCACGGATCGTCGCCGGCCTCAGCCGCCGGGCAGCCGCCGGGCAGCCGCCGGGCAGCCGCCGGGCAGCCGCCGGGCAGCCGCCGTGTCATGGTCGGCCCGTCACTGGGCCGGTCGTCATGGGTGCGGTGCGTGGTTTGTCGTCAGGCGGCGCGGGTGCGGGCGTGCGTGGCCAGGTCGGCGGCGGAGCGGCGGAGCACTGCGACCGCGACCAGGGTGTGCAGCGTGACGATGGTCCAGAAGATCGGCGCGTACCAGCCCGAGGTGTACCCGCACGAGCCGAGCCTCACGCGGGTGTCGGCCGGGTTCACGTGTGCCCGGGCCGGCGAGCCGACCTGGAAGCGGGTGTCGCCGCACGACGACCAGCCGAGGTCCGCCTCGGTCCGGGTGTCGGAGATCCGGTACTCCT
The DNA here is from genome assembly GCF_040676755.1 of Dactylosporangium sp. NPDC049525. Classification (NCBI taxonomy): domain Bacteria; kingdom Bacillati; phylum Actinomycetota; class Actinomycetes; order Micromonosporales; family Micromonosporaceae; genus Dactylosporangium; species Dactylosporangium sp. NPDC049525. The sequence continues at coordinate 235,339 of NZ_JBFAPO010000011.1, forward strand.
CGACGCAGCCGCCGTCGTCAGTCGTCCTTGCGCACCGTACCTGTTGCACGGTCACGTCGGTCCATTGCCAGGCGCGGACCTCCTCCGCGCGGATCCCGGTGCTGACGAGCACGGGGGTGGCGAAGGCCAGGATCAGGGCCGCGGTGGCCCAGCGGTCCATCCTGCCGCCCGGGTCCTCGCCGAACAGCGTGGTGATCACCGCGGCCACCAGGAGGAACCCGGCGACGCAGACGGCCACCGCGGCGACCGTGAACCACGCGCCGCCGAGGCTGGACCGGGCCAGGAACACCACCGCGACCGGTGCCACGGCGAGCACTCCGAGGCCGGCGGCGCCGCGTCCTGCGATGGCCCACATCCGTACACCTCCCGCTGACGCAACGAAGCGCTACTGTCGCGACCATAAGCGGCGGCCGCCACTGTGACCGCGGGGCTACTGCCGGGGGCGGCGGGCGATCGCCTGCGGGGTGAGGCGGCGGGCCAGGAGCTCCAGCGCGGCCAGGACCTCGCCCAGGTCAGCCGAGCCAGCCAGGTCAGCCGACCCGGCCGAGCCAGCCCGTGGCTGCAACAGCTCGCCCCGTCGGGCGGCTCGTCGTGCCGCTGCGGCTACGTGGGGCGGCGTCCCGC